>CALKHU010000018.1 GCA_937991555.1 uncultured Caulobacter sp. | reverse complement strand
CGGGCCAGATGCCCGCCACCTGCAGCTGCTCGGCCTGCCGCTCAAGGGTGTGCATCTCGACCCGGCGCGGATTGCGGTGGCGCAGCCGGGCGCCGGGGGCGGTCCCCGACCAGACCGGCGGGAACGGGCGGAGCAGGGCGAAGAGGGCGTTGGTCCAGCGCGAGGTCTCCAGGTCGTAGACCCGGTCGAACTTCTCGCGCTTGATCCAGTTGCGGATGCGCAGCCAGTCGCCCGGGGCGACCGGCTTCTCCTCGGCCTCGACCTCGTTGAAGTAGGGGCTGGCCTTGGCGAGGGTCTCGAACTCGGGCCGGGTCAGCAGGGTGATGCGCGCGCGCAGGTGCCCCTGGCGGATGCGCTTCATGGCCGCCAGCGACAGCACGAACTGCCCGATCGACCCCGCCTGGATGACGAGGACCTTCTTCACTTCCCTGCTCACCGCCGTCCCTCCAGCACGCGAGCATAAACCGCGAGCGTCGCCTCGCACATGGCGTCGACGGAGTACAGCCGTCTCGCGCGGGCGGCGGCGTACTGGCCCATGGCGCGGCGGCGCACGCCGCCGGCGTCCAGGGCCTGGGTCATCGCCCTCGCCCAGGCGTCCGGATCGTTGGGCGGAACCCGCCAGCCGGTCTCGCCCTCGACCAGCGTCTCAGGCGCCGCGCCGTGGTCGGACACCAGCACCGGCCGCTCCATGATCTGCGGCTCGACCGCCGCGCGGCCGAAGGACTCCGGCTTGGTCGTCGGTAGAAGGGCGATGTCGCAGGCGAGGTAGGCGGCCGGCATGTCGTCGCAATGGCCGACCACCTTGACCACAGCGTCCAGCCCGGCGTCGGCGATCGCCGCCTCGACCTCCTTGCGGTATTCGACGCGGCCCTGGTCGTCGCCGGCGAAGACGACGACGAAGTCGTCGCGGCCGGCCGCCTTCATCCGCGCCGCCGCCTCGACGATCAACAGCTGGCCCTTGATCCGGGTCAGCCGGCCGGCGAGCAGGAACACCTGCCGCCCCTCGGGCAGGCCCCAGGCGGCGCGCAGCGCGTCCACCCGCGCCGGGTCCACCTTGCGCGGATCGAAGCGGGTCAGGTCGACGCCGCGGGGGATGGCGACAACCCGCGCCGGATCGATCCCGTGCTCGGCGATGATGTGGTCGCGGGTGAAGTCGGAGTTGGCGATGACCAGGTCGCCGCGGGTCATCACCGCGTTGTACCAGCGCTTGAGGCCGGACCTGGCGTGATAGACGCCGTGATAGGTGGCGATGAACGGCACGCCGGTGGTGTGCGCCGCCCACAGGGCGCTGTGCGCCGGCGCGCGGCTGCGGGCGTGGACCAGGCTGACCTTCTCCTTGCGGATCAGGTCGATCAGCCGGGCGGCGTTGCCGAGCATGACCAACGGGTTCTTCGACTGCACCGGCATCTGCGCCAGACGGCCGCCGTCCGCTTCCAGCCGCGCCACCATGCGGCCGCCGCGGGCCGCGACCAGCGCGCGGCCGCCGGCGGCGATCACGGCGTGGGCGACGTCGATCGTCGTCTGTTCGGCCCCGCCCGTCTCGAGTTCGGGGGTGACCTGCAGAAGCGTGAAATCTGGGGGCAGGACGGACACGGGCCCTTGCTTAAACTACTGGTCGGTCACGTAAATGGTCGGCTTCCTGACGATGGGTGACGAATGAGTGAGACGGCGGGATTCCTCGATCGGGGCGACGGCGAACGGGTGGCCTGGCGCAAGGTCGACGGGGCCGGGCCGACCGTGGTCTGGCTCGGCGGCTTCATGTCGGACATGGCGGGAACCAAGGCCCAGGCGCTGGCCGACTGGGCGCTGGCGGGCGGGCGGGCCTTCCTGCGCTTCGACTACCTCGGCCATGGGGAGTCGTCGGGGGCGTTCCGGGACGGGACTATCAGCCGGTGGCGCGAGGACGCGCTGGCGGCGATCCGTGAACTGACGGAGGGGCCGCTGGTGCTGGTCGGCTCCTCGATGGGCGGCTGGATCAGCTGCCTCGTCGCCGCCGTGATCCCCGAGCGCCTGCAGGCGCTGGTGCTGATCGCGCCGGCGGCGGACTTCACCGAAAAGCTGATGAAGCCGGGCTTCCCGCCAGAAGCGTTCGAAGCGCTGGAGAAGGACGGCGAGTGGATCCGGCCCTCGCTCTACGACGACGGCGGCTATCCTATCACCCGCGCGCTGCTGGACGACGGCGCGCGGTGGTCGATCCTCGACGCCCCGGTTCCGGTGGACGTGCCGGTGCGGGTGCTGCAGGGCCGCGAGGACCCGGACGTGCCGTGGCTGCACGCGCTGGAGCTGGCCAATGCGATCCGCAGCGAGGACGTGGTGTTCACGCTGATCAAGGACGGCGACCACCGGCTGAGCCGGCCGCAGGATATCGCGCGGCTGCTGAGGGCGGTGGAGGAGCTTGTCGGGGACTGACACCGCAGGCGTCTGTCCGCTTCACCCCCAGAACGCTCCGATCTTCTCCGCCTCGGCCTGGCCCTGCGCAAAGCCGGCCCGGGCGATGGCGTCGCGGTTGGAGCTGTCCATCAGGTTCATGCCGAACGCCTCGCCCGACGCGTCGTCGGGGACGATCAGGACGGCCTCGCCGCCGTGTTCACGGATCACGGCCATCTCGCGGTCGAACGCCGGTTGCATCATCGGCCGCATCATCGGCGGGGCGACGGCGACGATGACCACCTTCCCGTGCCCCCTGGCCATGTCCGCATTGGTGCCGCTGCGCATGCCGCCGTCCATGTAGCGGCGGCCGTCGATGGTGATCGGCGGGAAGATGCCGGGCACCGAGCAGGACGACGGCACCGCCAGCCGCAGGGGCGCGGCGGTGTCCTTGGTCCACAGCAGGAACTCGCCGGTGAGCACGTCGACGGCGGTGCAGGCGTACTTCTCCGGCCAGGGGTGCTCGAGTTCAGCCAGGGCGCCGAAGCCGGAGATGAAGACCTCCTCGCTGGCGGTCCGCGCGGCCAGGGCGTAGGCGCCGAGCTCGATCATCAGGTCGGTGGGCATCGGCTGGCCGGGCGGACGGCGGGCCATGATGCCCATCAGGCCGGTCAGGTCCGGCGCCGGACGACCCGACGAGGCCTGCGCCTCCCTGGCGGCGGCCGCGGCGGCGAATTCGGCGTGCAGCATGGCGTCCGGCAGGCGGCCCAAGGCCAGCTGCGAGCCGACCACCGAGCCCGCCGAGGTGCCGAGGATGAAGTCGGCGTGGTGGATGTCGACGCCCCGGTCGGCGAGGCCCGCAATCAGGCCCGTCTCCCAGGCGATCCCCACCGGTCCGCCGCCGCCCAGCACCAGAGCCCTGCTCATCGTTCGCTTCCCCGCGTGTTGTTTTCGGCAGCGTAGATCGCCGCGAGGCCTTCGCGATAGGTGGGAAACGCCGGTCGCCAGCCGAGTTCTGCCTTGGCCCGGGCGTTGGAGACGCGCTTGTTCTCGGCCCAGAAGCGCCGCGCGGCCGGTGGCAGGGCCTCTTCGTCGAACGGAACGGTCGGGGGCGGCTCGACGCCCGTCAGCCGGCTGGCGAAGGCGTTGAGCTCGTGCGGCGGGGCCGGATCGTCGTCGCAGAGGTTGTAGACGCGGCCGGCGTGCGGGCGGGCGATCGAGGCGGCCAGGCCGGCGGCGATATCCTCGACATGGATACGGCTGAACACCTGGCCGGGCTTGACCAGGTTGCGCGAGCGGCCCTCGCGCAGACGGTCGAAGGTCGACCGTCCGGGGCCGTAGATGCCGGGCAGGCGGAAGATCTGCACGGTCAGGCCCATGCCGCGGCCGACCTCCAGCCAGTCGCGCTCGGCGGCGACGCGGCGGGCGGCCTCCGGCGAGCGGGCGGCCAGCGGCGAGGTCTCGAACACCCAGCGGCCGTCGCGGTCGCCGTAGACGCCGGTGGTCGAAAGGTAGCCGATCCAGTCGGGGAAGGCGTTCGCCCGGGCCATGGCCGGGACCAGCGCGCGCAGGCCCGGGCAACCCTGGTCGTCCGGCGGGGCGGTGACCAGGATGGCCTGCATGGGCGGGGCGTCGACCAGCGCCTGCCGGTCGGTCGCGTCGATGGGCGTCACGCCCGCGGCGCGGGCCTCAGCGGCGGACGACCCGGAGCGGACGGCGGCCCAGACGTCCCAGCCCTGCGCGCGCATGCGCCGGGCCAGCGCCGCGCCGGTGTATCCGAAGCCGAAGATCAGCAGGTTGGGCACGCGCGGGCGACTCCTCACGCGGAGGAGTAGCGGCTGACAAAGGGGTGGGAAAGGCGTTCCTCTCCCTCGTGGGAGGGGGGAGCACCCGGAGGGTGGTGGAGCGGGATGCGTGGCGGTCTGAAGGGGACCTGCGTTTGCTGTCACCAGGGCCCGGCAGAACTCCTCGACGCCGGCGCTTCCCTCTCCACCATGCTCCGCATGGTCCCCCTCTCCCGGAGGGAGAGGATTGGTCAGGCCAGCGCCAGTTTCACATCGATGTTGCCGCGGGTGGCGTTCGAGTAGGGGCAGACCTGGTGGGCGGTCTCGATCAGCGTCCGGGCCGCCTCGCGGTCCAGGCCCGGCAGGCTGACGGTCAGGGATACGTCGAGGCCGAAGCCGCCGCTCGCGTTCGGGCCGATGCCGACCTGGGCGGTCACCGCGCTGTCGCTCACGGTCACGCCCCGACTGCGGGCGACGAAGCGCAGGGCGCTGTCGAAGCAGGCGGCGTAGCCGGCGGCGAACAGCTGTTCGGGATTGGTCGCGCCGGCCCTGCCCGGGCCGCCCAGGCCCTTGGGCGTGGACAGGGCGACGTCAAGGACGCCGTCGTCGCTGCGGGCGGAACCGTCGCGGCCGCCCGAGGCGGTGGCGGTGGCGGTATAGAGGATGGTCATGGATCGTCTCCGGCTAGAATAATTGTGTGCAATTTAATTGTGCACGATCATCAAGTTTGCAACAGGGACTCGCGACATTATTTTCGGATCATGTCCGCCAAGCCCCCGATGCCGCCACCCGGTGAAGCGCTGAAGCTGTCGAACCAGCTGTGCTTTCCGATCTACGCGGCCGCCAACGCCATCCAGAAGGCCTACCGCCCGCTGCTGGCGCCGCTGGGCCTGACCTATCCGCAGTATCTGGTGATGCTGGTGCTGTGGGAGCGGGACGGGGTGTCGCTCGGCGACATCGGCCGTCGGCTGCACCTGGATTCTGGGACGCTGACGCCGCTGCTGAAGCGGCTGGAGGCGGCGGGCATCGTCGCGCGCCGCCGCTCCGACGAGGACGAGCGGGTGGTGGTGATCACCCTGACGGCAAAGGGCCGGGCTCTGAAGGCGGACGCCGAACCCATTCCCTACAAGCTGGGGGCGGCGCTCGACATGGAACCCGCGCAGGCGCTGGCCCTGAAGCAGGGGCTGGAGGCGCTGGTGGGGACTGCTTCCGTCGATAGACGGTAGCTGTCCCCTGGGCCGCAGGTTGCGGGGACAGCTACCGGCGATGCCGGAAGCAGTCCCCCGCTACAGCAGGGCTTCGATCGCCTTGCGCGCGGCCGCGCCGAGGTCTTCGCGCTGGAGGGCGAAGGCGACGTTGGCGCGGAGGAGGCCGATCTTGTCGCCGCAGTCGTAGGTCACGCCATCGTATTCGAGGGCATGGAAGCTGTCCTTGGCCATCAGGCGGAACATGGCGTCGGTCAGCTGGATCTCGCCGCCGGCGCCCTTCTGCTGGTCGGCCAGCAGCCTGAAGATCTCCGGCTGCAGGATGTAGCGGCCCGAGATGAACAGGTTCGAGGGCTCGGTCCCGAGCGGCGGCTTCTCGACCATGCCGGTCATGCGGTTCAGGCGGCCGTTCCGGCCGTCGAGCGCGACGATGCCGTACTTGTGGGTCTCGCCCTCGGGGGCCGGCTCGACGACGACGACGTTGCCGCCGACCTGGTTGTAGGCGTCGACCGCCTGCTTCAGGGCCGGGACCTTCGCGTGCATCAGCATGTCCGGCAGCATCACCGCGAACGGCTCGTCGCCGATGATGTCGCGGGCGCACCACACCGCGTGGCCGAGGCCGAGCGGGGCCATCTGGCGTACGAAGCTCATCTCGCCGGGCCTGGGCAGGTCCGACCGGATGTCCTCCAGGACGTCGATCTTGCCCTTGGCCTCGAGCTGGCTCTCCATCTCGACGTGATGGTCGAAGTAGTCCTCGATCGACTGCTTGCCGCGGCCGGTGACGAAGACGAAGTGCTCGATGCCCGCCGCGCGGCCCTCGGCCACGATGTAGGACAGGATCGGCCTGTCCACGACATTGAGCATTTCCTTGGGCGTGGTCTTGGCTCCCGGCAGCACGCGCGTGCCGAGGCCGGCGACGGGGAGGACGGCTTTGCGGACAGGTTTCATGGGAGCGGAGGTATCCGACGGACGATGACAAATCTACTGGCGCGGCCCGGAACGGGCGCCGCCGCGGCTGGTTTCGACAGCAGGTCGGGAAGCGTTCCGGAGAGCCTGCATGAAGAAGTTCCTCACTGTCGCCGTCCTCGCCGCCACCGCCGGCCTCGTGCTGTCCGCCTGCGGCCGCAAGGCGGAGGAGCCGGTTGAAAACACGTCGCCGGCCGACGCCGGCCCCGCCCCGGGCGACATGACGCCGCCGCCACCCGATACCGTCCTGCCGGCCGGGCCATCGACGACCCCGCCCGGAACCCCGAGCGCGCCGACGGGCCAGACGCCGCCGCCGCCGACCCTGCCGGCCGATCCGGCCGAAGCGACTCCCGACACCATGGGACCGCCGCCGCAGCGCTGACGGCTATTCGACCGTCACCGACTTGGCGAGGTTGCGCGGCTGGTCGACGTCGGCGCCTTTCAGCACGGCCACGTGGTAGGCCAGCAGCTGGATCGGCGCCGACATCACCAGGGTCGAGATCAACGGGTCGCTGGCCGGGGCGGTCATCACCACCTTGGCGCCGGCCGGCGCGTGCCGGGCTCCCTCCGGGTCGGTGATGAAGATCACCTGGCCGCCGCGGGCCATGACCTCGCTCATGTTCGAGGCCGACTTCTCGTAGTAGCTGTCGTAGGGGGCGAGGATGATGATCGGGGTGTGCTCGTCGACCAGCGCGATCGGCCCGTGCTTGAGTTCGCCCGCGGCGTAGCCTTCGGCGTGGATATAGCTGATTTCCTTGAGCTTCAGCGCCCCTTCCAGGGCCAGGGCCGACATCGGGCCACGGCCGAGGTAGAGCACGTCGCGGGCCTTGGCGACGTCGACGGCGACGGCGCGGACCGCGTCCTCGAGCTCGATGGCCTCGGCGATCAGGCGCGGGGCTTCCAGCATCACCCGCACCAGGCGCTCCTCCTCGGCGGCGTCGATCCGGCCGCGCGCTGCGGCGGCGGCCACGGCGATGGCGGTCAGCACCGTGACCTGGGCGGTGAAGGCCTTCGTCGAAGCGACGCCGATCTCCGGTCCGCAGTGGATCGGCCAGACCACGTCCACTTCGCGGGCCATGGTCGATTCCTGGGCATTGACCACCGCGGCGGTGGTCATGCCCTTCGACGAGCAGAGGCGAAGGGCGGCCAGGGTGTCGGCGGTCTCGCCCGACTGCGACATGGCGATGGCCAGCGAGCCCGGGCGGAGGGCCGGCGAGCGGTAGCGGAACTCCGAGGCGATCTCGACGTCGACCGGCAGGTCCGCGAGCTGTTCGATCAGGTACTTTCCGACGACGCCGGCGATGTAGCTGGTGCCGCAGGCCACGATCTGGATGCGCTCGATCGCGGCGAAGTCGACGCCTCCGGGAACCGCGGTGCGCCCGGCGATGGCGTCGATATAGCCGGCGACGGTCCGCTGCACCCCCTCCGGCTGGTCATGGATCTCCTTCTCCATGAAATGCCGGTAGTTGCCCTTCTCGACGAGGGCGGCCGAGGCCGAGACCACCTTCACCGGCCGTTCGACGGGCTTGCCGTCGACGTCGAAGATCTCGGCGCGGTCGTGGTCGATGGCGACGAAGTCGCCCTCTTCCAGGTAGGTGACCCGGTTGGTGAACGGCCCCACCGCCAGCGCGTCGCTGCCGAGGAACATCTCGCCGTCGCCATCGCCGACGACCAGCGGGCTGCCCTTGCGGGCGCCCATGATGAAGTTGTCCTTGCCCTCGATCAGCACGGCCAGGGCGTAGGCGCCGGTCAAGCGGTCGAGCGCCGCCTTGAAGGCGGCCAGCGGGGCCTCGCCCTTGGCCAGGTAGTGGTCGATGAGGGCGGCCACGACCTCGGTGTCGGTGTCGCTTTCGAAAATGACGCCCTCGGTCTGCAGCTCGGCCTTCAGCTCGGCGAAGTTCTCGATGATGCCGTTGTGCACCAGGGTGACCCGGCCCGAGGTGTGCGGGTGGGCGTTGCGCTCGCTCGGGGCGCCGTGGGTGGCCCAGCGAGTGTGGCCGATGCCGACATGGGCGCTGAGCGGGCTGTCGTCGAGCACCGCCTCCAGCGCCTTGATCTTGCCCTGGGCCCGGCGGCGGTCGACCCTGCCGTTCGCCTGCACCGCGACGCCGGCGGAATCATAGCCGCGGTACTCGAGGCGCTTGAGGCTCTCGATGAGACGGTCGGTGACGGGCGTCTTGCCCACGATGCCGATGATGCCGCACATGCCGGTTTCGTCGTCTCCGCCAACGGGTCCAGAATTGCGGGGAACGGAACTTCCCCGGGGCGGCGTTTAGCATCAGCCGATCCTAAGACGGCATAAAACTGCGTTGCATACTGTTGCGCGAACGGTCTTTGCGCTCGGGCCTGGCGGCCGGAGGCGCTAAGAAGGGTCTGATTGGTCACGACGGGGGCTTGGGCATGAGCAAGCGGAAGTATTTCGGCACGGACGGCATCCGGGGGCTGGCGAACAGCCATCCGATGACCGCCGAGGTCGCCCTGCGCGTGGGCCTGGCCGCCGGGAAGCTGTTCCGACGCCATCATGACCGCCGCCACCTCGTCGTCATCGGCAAGGACACCCGGCTTTCCGGCTACATGATCGAGCCGGCGCTTGTCGCCGGATTCACCAGCATGGGCATGGACGTGCGCCTGTTCGGCCCACTGCCGACCCCGGCGGTGGCGATGATGACCCGCTCGATGCGCGCCGACCTCGGGGTGATGATCAGCGCCTCGCACAATGCCTTCACCGACAACGGCATCAAGCTGTTCGGCCCCGACGGCTACAAGCTGAGCGACCAGCGCGAGCTGGAGATCGAGGCCCATATGGACGAGGGCCTGCAGGAGGGACTCGCCGACGCCGCCGGCCTCGGCCGGGTGCAGCGCGTCGACGACGCCCAGGCCCGCTACGTCGAGATCGCCAAGGCGACCTTCCCGCGCCATCTGAACCTGAACGGCCTGCGCGTGGTCATCGATTGCGCCAACGGCGCCGCCTACAAGGTCGCGCCACTGGCCCTCTACGAACTGGGCGCCGAGGTCATCAAGCTGGGCGTCGAGCCCGACGGCTTCAACATCAACAAGGCCTGCGGCTCCACCCACCCCGAGGGCATGGCCGCGGCGGTGAAGGAGTATCGCGCCGATATCGGCATCGCTCTGGACGGCGACGCCGACCGGGTGACCATCTGCGACGAGACCGGCCAGGTGGTCGATGGCGACCAGATCATGGCCATCATGGCCGGCGCCTGGGCCCGCGAGCAGCGGCTGCGCGGCGGCGGCATCGTGGCCACCGTGATGTCGAATCTCGGCCTCGAGCGCTTCATGGCCGACCAGGGGCTGAAGCTGGAGCGCACCCCCGTCGGCGACCGCTATGTGATGGAGCGGATGCGCTCGGGCGGCTTCAACCTCGGCGGCGAACAGTCCGGCCACGTGATCCTGTCGGACTTCTCGACCACCGGCGACGGCCTGATCGCGGCGCTGCAGGTGCTGGCCGTGCTCGTCGAGAGCGGCAAGCCGATGAGCGCGCTGGCCCGCCAGTTCGAGCCCGTGCCGCAGAAGCTGGAGAACGTCCGCTTCGCCAAGGGCGGCAAGCCGCTGGAGAACGACAAGGTGAAGGCCGCCATCGCCGAGGCCGAGGCGAGGCTCAACGGCAGCGGCCGCGTGCTCGTCCGCGCGTCCGGCACCGAGCCGCTGATCCGCGTCATGGCCGAGGGCGACGACGAGGCCCTGGTCGACCAGCTGGTCGCCGAAATCGCCGGCGCGGTGAAGTCGGCGGCGTGAGGTCCGGGACAGACGCCGGGCGGTGTCTGTCCTTCAGGCCTCCAGCGCCAGCAGCGCGTAGCTCGCCAGCCAGTGCTCGCCCATGTAGTCGCCGGCCACATGGGGCAGGGCGCTGGCGAGGTGGGTTTCGGCGGCTTCAAGGGCGATCGCGCGGGCCGGATCCGAGGCGGGCAGGGCGCCGGCGATGCCCCGCCAGCACCAGGCGCGGCTGAGGTTCAGGCCATCGAGGTGGGCGATCTTGCCGTCGCTGCGGTCGCTGACCGTGGCGGGGGTGAAAAGGGTCGCGGGCTCGCGCTGCGCCGTGCGGGGCAGGAAGGCGGCGAACCAGGCGGCGAAGTCGTCCGCAGGCATCATCCGGCGCAGACACTCGGCCTCTATCAGCGCCGGCGACAGGAACTCGTCGCCGCTCGGCTCCCAGGCCTGGCAGTCGGCGTCGTCGGCGTGCCAGTGCAGGGCGGTGTCGCGGGCCAGTGCCGCCAGGGCCGGATCGTTGCAGGTCTCGGCGTAGTCCATCGCCAGTCGCAGGGCGAAGGCGGTGTTCGAATGCACGCCGGCGCGGAGCGGATAGGTCGCCTTCGGCAGGAAGGACCTGAACCGGTCGGCGAACGCCTCGGCGAGCGGCGAAACAGAATTGTACGGCTCCGTATTTTCGTGAGCCTTGAGCTCCGCCGCCAGCTTCAGCAGCCAGGCCCAGCCGTAGGGACGCTCGAAGCCTGCGCTCAGGGGGCGGGAGAGGTAGGCCAGTTCGCCGCCGAGCTTTTCCGGCGTCAGCATGTCCGCGAACAGCGTCCGGATGGCGTCCGCCTCGGGCATCTCCGGGAAGCGACGCAGCAGGGTCGCCAGGGTCCAGTAGCCGTGCACGCAGCTGTGCCAGTCGAAACTGCCGAAGAAGACGGGATGGTGTTCGCGATGGGGCGCCACGTCCTGCGGCCCGTTGAACACGTGGTCGGCCTTGTGCGGGTATTCGCGGGTGACATGGCCCAGCGCGACGGTCGCGAACCGGCGGGCCAGCGGCTCGGTCAGCCGGGTGTCAGAAGGCGAAGGCATACATCAGCACCACATTGGCGACGAGCAGGGGCAGGGCGGTCGGAAGCTGGGCCACGATGACCCCGTTGCGGTCGGCAAGCTCCAGCAGGGCGGCGGGCACGATGTTGAAATTGGCCGCCATCGGCGTGGTCAGGGTGCCGCAGAAGCCCGAAAGCATGCCGATCGCGCAGACGATGGCGGGGTCGCCGCCGTATTTTCCGACGATCAGCGGCAGGGCGATGGCGGCCGTCATCACCGGAAAGGCGGCGAAGGCGTTGCCCATGACGGCGGTGAACAGCGGCATGCCGAGGCAGTAGGCGATCACCGCCGCCAGCGGGCCGTGCAGCGGCAGCCAGTCCCCGGCCAGCGCGCCGATCACGTCGCCGACCTCGGCCGCCACGAACACCGCGCCGAGCGCCGCCAAGGCCTGGGGCAGCAGGCCGGCCCAGCCGACCTGGTCCATCAGCCGCCGGCCCTCGCGCACCGCCACGGCGGGCGAGGCGCGGAACATGGCGAGCGCGACGGCCGTCGCCAGCACGATGCCGAACCCGAGCGAGACCAGCGTCACCTGCCTGGGGTCGACCAGCGGCCGACCGCCGATCTCCACGCCCTTCAGCGTCAGCGTGCCGAGCAGGGTGACGGCGGGCGGTATGAGGGCCGGAAGGAACAGCCGATTGCCCCAGCGTGCGGCCCGCTCGGCGCGGTCGGCCTGCGGCGCCGGCTGGCCGCGACCCATCAGGTTGACGCCGGCGACGAGCGCCATGGCCACGAGCAGCGCGCCGTTGACCGCGTCCGGCAGGCGATCGCCGACCAGGAAACTGGCCGCGAACAGGCCCCAGAAGACGCTGTTTCCCCAGCGCCTGGGGTTGGTCCGGTCCAGCGCCGAACCGGTCGCGAAGACCAGGAACAGGGCGCCGGCGAGGGCGTAGAGGATTGGCAGGCCGATCACCGCCCCGCCTCCCGCTTAAGCGCCCGGTCGAGCAGCATCAGCCGCGTCCCGTGGATCAGCAGCGCCGCCACCGCCGTCGGAATGGCCCACACCGACAGCTGCAGGGGCTGGACGATGATGCCGTTGGTCTCGAGGAAGCCCTTGATCAGCAGGATCGAGGCGATGGCGATGAAGATGTCCTCGCCGAAGAACAGGCCGACGTTGTCGGTGGCGGCGGCCATCGCCTTCACACGGTCGCGGGTCTTGTCCGGCAGGGCCGGATCCTGCGCCTCGGCCGCCGCCTCGGCCATCGGCGCGATCAGGGGACGGACCATCTGCGGGTGGCCGCCCAGCGAGGTCAGGCCCAGCGCCGCCGTGCCCTGGCGGACGACCAGGTAGACCAGCAGCAGCCGGCCGGTGGTCGCCGACTTCAGCCGCTGGATGAGGGTCCGCGCGCGCTCCTGCAGGCCCTCCCGCTCGAGCAGGCCGATCAGCGGCAGGATCAGCCAGGTCACGCTGATGTAGCGGTTGTCCCGGAAGCCCTTGCCGAGCACCGCCAGGGTGTCGAGCGCGCCGGCCCAGAGCGCGGCCGGCGCCGGTCCGGAGCCGATCGCCGCCGCCACGCCGGTGACCAGCGCTGCGACCACCACCGTCAGCAGCGGATTGAGCCTGAGCGCGAAGCCCAGCACGACCGCGACCACCCCCAGCAACACCCACATGTCGGCGACTCTCTCCCGTTCAACGGGATGCTAGGCCCTGCGGGGATTGAGAGGAATTGCGGCCTTCGACACGCCCCTTCGGCGCGGATGCCTATGAGGGCCGCACAGCCTGGGTTACCGTCGCGCCGTCGATGACGGGGGGAGCGGCATGGACATCCAGGCAGGACGACGGGCGACCACCCTGGCTGAACTCGGCGCGGTGATGGGACAGCTGATGGCGCCCGACGAGCCGGGGCGGTCGATCGCGTCCTACCGGCCCCGGCCGACCGACGTCGTCATCACCCCCTTCGGCAAGTGCGGGACCACCTGGCTGCAGCAGACCTTTCACACCCTGCGCACCCGCGGCGACATGGACTTCGACGACATCTCGCGCGTCGTGCCGTGGATCGAGACCGCCGCCAGCCTCGGCATCGACCTGGACGCAGAGCAGCGCGCCGCGCCGCGGGGGTTCAAGAGCCACCTGCCGTTCGAGATGATCCCGCCGGGTGCGAAGGCCGTGGTGTCGTTCCGCGATCCGAAGGACGCGATGGTCTCGCTCTACCGCTTCTTCGAGGGCTGGTTCTTCGAGCCGGGGACGATCGGCATCCACGAGTTCGCCGTCTCGCGCCTGAACGGTCCGCCGGGCGCGCCCGACTACTGGGGCCACCTGCTCAGCTGGTGGAACCAGCGCGACAATCCTGGCGTGCTGATCTTCAGTTACGAGCAGATGGTCTCTGACCCGGAAGGCAGCATCCGCAGACTGGCTGCCTTCTGCGACATCCCGCTGGACGACGACCTGCTGGCCCTGGCGCTCGAGCAGTCGTCGATCGACTTCATGCTCAAGCACAAGGACCGCTACGACGACGCCATGATGCGGGCGCTGTCGGAGGCGCGCTGCGGCCTGCCGCCGGGCAGCGACTCGGCCAAGGTCCGCAAGGGCGTGGTCGGCGGCCATGTGAAGGAGCTGCCGCCGGAAACTGCGGCTCTGCTCGACGCAAGATGGGCGGAGACGGTGCTGCCCGCGACAGGGTTCGCCGACTACGCGGCCTTGGAGGCGGCGCTGCGGGCGCGCTAGGGACAGACACCCAGGTGTCTGTCCCGAATCCTACCGCCGGCCGACGCTCGAATAGCGGAAGCCGCGGCGTTGCATGTCGTCGGGGCGGTAGATGTTGCGCAGGTCGATGACCGTCGGCGACTTCATCAGCAGTTTCACGCGGTCGAGGTCGAGCGCGCGGAACTGGTCCCACTCGGTGATGATCACCACCGCGTCGGCGCCTTCGACGGCGTCATAGGCGTTGGCCTTGAAGTCGACGTCGCGCAGCATCTGGCGCGCCTCGTGGCCCTCGGGGTCGAACGCCTGCACCCTGGCGCCCATCGCCTGCAGCGCCGGCACGATGTCGAGGCTCGGCGCGTCGCGCATGTCGTCGGTGTTGGGCTTGAAGGTCAGGCCGAGCACGCCGACCGTCTTGCCCTTCAGGTCGCCGTCCACCGCGTCCGCCACCTTGCCGGCCATGGCTTTCTTGCGGGCGTCATTGACGGCGACGGTGGTCTCGATCAGCCGCACAGGCGCGCCCGCGTCGCTGGCCGTGCGGACCAGGGCGATGGTGTCCTTCGGGAAGCAGCTGCCGCCATAGCCCGGGCCGGCGTTCAGGAACTTCCCGCCGATCCGCTTGTCCAGGCCGATGCCCTTGGCCACCTGCTGGACGTCGGCGCCGACGGCCTCGCAGAGGTCGGCCATCTCGTTGATGAAGGTGATCTTCATGGCGAGGAAGGCGTTGGCCGCGTACTTGATCAGCTCGCTGGTCCGCCGGCTGGTGAAGACCATCGGCGTCTCGTTGAGAAAGAGCGGGCGGTAGAGCTCGTTCATCACCTCGCGGGCGCGTTCGTCGTCGGTGCCGACGACCACCCGGTCCGGGCGCTTGAAATCCTCGATCGCCGCGCCCTCGCGCAGGAACTCGGGGTTCGACACCACCGCGAATTCCGCGTCCGGGCGGGTCTTGCGGATGATGGCCTCGACCTCGTCGCCGGTGCCGACCGGCACGGTCGACTTGGTGACCACCACCGTGAAGCCGTCCATCAACTGGGCGATCTCCTCGGCCGCCGCATAGACGTAGGACAGGTCGGCATGGCCGTCGCCGCGGCGCGTCGGGGTGCCGACGGCGATGAACACCGCGTCGGCCGTGCGGATCGCCTCGGCCGCCTCGACGCTGAAGCTCAGCCGGCCCTCGCGGACGTTCCGCTCCACCAGATCGTCGAGGCCGGGCTCGAAGATCGGGATCTCGCCCTTCTTGAGGCGGTCGATCTTGCCGGCATCCTTGTCGATGCAGCAGACGGTGTGGCCGAAATCGGCGAAACAGGCCCCGGACACCAGGCCGACGTAGCCGGTGCCGATCATCGCGACGCGCATGCGCTGAAAGTCCTCAGATTTCCTGGTTGTATGCCCCGACTTCGGGGTGCTTCGCCAGACGGGGTTTGACCTCTTCGCGGAACAGCGCGCGCATGTCGTCCTCTGAGCGGGTGCTCTCGACGACCACAACGACTTCCGGCTTGTTCGACGAGGCGCGGACCAGCACCCAGCTGCCGTCCTCGAGCGCCACGCGAACGCCGTTGACGGTGATCACGTCGGTGATCGTCCGGCCCAGGATGGTTCCGCCGGCCGCGGCCAGGGCCTGGTACTCGGCGACGATCCGGTCGACGACGCCGTACTTCACCTCATCGCCGCACTTGGGGCTCATGGTCAGCGAGGTCCAGGCCACCGGCAGTTCCGACTTCAGCTGGCTCATCGACTTGCCGGGGTTGCGGTCGAGCATGGCCAGCACGGCCGCCGCCGCGGTCAGGCCGCAGTCGTATCCGCGACCCAGCGGCTCGTTGAGGAAGAAGTGGCCGCTCTTCTCGAAGCCGGCCAGGGCGCCGATTTCGGCGGTCTTGCGCTTGATGTAGCTGTGACCGGTCTTCCAGTAGACGGTGGTGCAGCCATTGGCCTCCAGCACCGGATCGGTGGCGAACAGACCGGTCGACTTCACGTCGACGATGAACTTCGCGCCCGGGTTCAGCGGCGCGAGGTCCCGGGCCAGCATCAGGCCGATCTTGTCGGCGAAGATCTCCTCGCCGGTGTCGTCGACCACGCCGCAGCGGTCGCCGTCGCCGTCGAAGCCGAGCGCCAGGTCCGCGCCATGCTCCCTCACGGCCCTGGCCATGGCGTGGAGCATTTCATGGTCTTCCGGGTTCGGATTGTACTTGGGGAAGGTCCAGTCCAGCTCGCAGTCCATCTCGACGACCACCGCCACGCCCATGGCGCGCAGGGCCTCGGGGACGAAGGCGCCGGCGGTGCCGTTGCCGCAGGCGGCGACGACCTTGAGCGGACGCTTCAGCGACACGCGGCGCGAGACGTCGGCGATGTAGCGCTCGCGCATGCCCTCGACGCGGGTGACCTTGCCCCCGGCGCGCTCGACGAACTGGCCGCCCAGTACGATGTCCTTCAGGCGGCCCATTTCGTCAGGGCCGAAGGTCAGTGGGCGGTTGGCGCCCATCTTCACGCCGGTCCAGCCGTTCTCGTTGTGGCTGGCGGTGACCATGGCCACGCAGGGGGCGTCGAGGTCGAACTGGGCGAAGTAGGCGGTCGGCGAGAGGGCCAGGCCGATGTCCAGCACCTCGCAGCCGGCGGCGATCAGGCCCAGCGTCAGCGCCTGCTTGATCGACAGGCTGTAGGACCGGAAGTCATGGCCGACGACGATCTTCGACTGGCCGAGTTCGTGGATATAGGTCCCAAGACCCAGGCCCAGCGCCTGCACGCCGAGCAGATTGATCTCCGGCCCGAACAGCCAGCGCGCGTCGTACTCGCGGAAGCCGGTCGCCTTGACCAGCGGCTCGCTCTCGTAGGCGAGGGTGTTGGGGACGAGGTCGGCGCGGGGAAGGAAGGGCATCAAGCGGGGCTCGCGTGTGTGAGGGGCCCCCTATAACGTCCGTGTGACGACTTGGTGAGGGGGCGGAACGAAAATCGCCTCACACCACCCCGGCGCTCAGGACGTCATGGACGTGCAGCACGCCGACGGGCTTGCCGTTGCGGACCACGAACAGGGCGGTGATGCGGCTGTCATTCATCAGGCGGGCGGCGTCGCCGGCCAGGGTCTCCGCCGTCACCGCCTTGGGATTGCGGGTCATGACCTCGCCGGCGGTGCGGTCGGCGAGGCCGTCGAAGTTGCGGCGCAGGTCGCCGTCCGTGACGACGCCGATCAGCCGCCCGTCGCCGGCCACGACGCCGACGATGCCCAGCCGGCGTTCGGTCATCACGCGCAGCGCATCCGGCATCGGCGTCGCCTCGCCGACCAGCGGAGCCTCCTCCAGCTTGTGCATCAGGTCGCCGACCGTGCGCAGCATGGCGCCCAGCTTGCCGCCCGGATGGAAGACGTGGAAGTCGCGGGCCGTGAAGCCGCGCCGCTCCAGCAGCGCCACCGCGAGGGCGTCGCCCAGCGCGATCTGCAGGGTGGTGGAGGTTGTCGGGGCGCTGACCTCGCCGGTCGCCTCGGGCGCGTCGGGCAGCTTCAGGACCAGGGTCGCGGCCTTGCCGAGCGCGCTCTCGGGATTGGCCGTGATGGCGATCAGCGGGATGCCGAAGCGATGGGTGTAGGCCAGGATGTCGGCCAGCTCGCGCACCTCGCCCGACTTCGACAGGCCCAGCACCACGTCGTCCGATCCGATCATGCCGAGGTCGCCGTGGCTGGCCTCGGCCGGATGCACGAACATCGCCGGCGCGCCGGTCGAGGCCATGGTGGCGGCGATCTTGCGCGCCACGTGGCCGCTCTTGCCCATGCCGGTCAGGACGATGCGGCCCTTGCAGGCGAACAGGGTCTCGACGGCCTGGACGAAGACGTCGCCGAGTTCGTCGCTCATCCGGCGCAGGGCGTCGGCCTCGGTGACCAGGACGCGGCGGCCGACCGCGACGGCGTCGAAGCTCATTTCTGCTGCTCCACCGGGTGGCCGAACGGCGCCGGCGACCGCGCGCCCATGCCCTGTGGCCAGACGAGCGCCAGCGCGATCATGACGATCGCCGCCAGAATGCAGAGCGGAAAGAAGACGCGGTCACGCAGCATGCGCCGGATATAGCAGCGTCACGCCCGGCGTCGAAGCGTGAAGGCGCAGGCCAGGATCCACACGCCGACAGCGGCTTCCAGGATGCGCTGCGACAGGCCTCCGAAGGGCGTGTCGACCATCGTCAGGAAGCCGCCCGTCGCCAGCACCGCGCAGACGATGGCCAGGGGGAACAGCGGCCTTCCGCCAGGCCAGGTCCGCGCCGAGATCCCGAGCAGCACAAGGCCGACGGGCGCCGCGAGATAGCCGCCCAGCCCGAAGAGGTTGTGCATCATCTGCGAGGCGCTCGGCGTCACCGACCGGCAGCCGGCATCGCAAGGGAAAAAGGCCGCGCCGGTGTAGCCGGTCGCGAACAGCGCCAGGCACAGGAATCCGGCCGTCCGAAGGCCGCTGCGCGGTTCGATGAAGATCGCCAGGACCGCGAACAGGGTCAGCAGCAGGCCGATCGGCAGGAACCCGCCGAGGCTGACCAGCCGGCCGTGCGGCGCGCCGGTCGCCCCGAGCTCGCTGATGAACTGGCTGTAGTGGGAATAGCCGGGCCATGCCGCGCCCCCGGCGACGATCATGACGACGAGGATCAGATAGCCGATGACGGCCGACCAGAAGGCGATGGTTCGCATGTGACGTGCCCCGGCGTCAGGTTTGCCCCTGCATGACACGGTTCGGCGCCGGCGACAGCCCCTTCGGGCCTTGACGCTCCCCGCCCGGCCCCTTAGCCCGTCCGGCCATGTCCAAGCTCGTTCTTCTCCGCCACGGCCAGAGCCAGTGGAACCTCGAAAACCGCTTCACCGGCTGGGTGGACGTCGACCTGACCGCCGAGGGCGAGGCCCAGGCCAGGCGCGGCGGCGAACTGCTCAAGCAGGCCGGCGTGCGTTTCGACCGCGTGTTCAGCTCGGTCCTGACCCGCGCCAACCGCACCGCCGAGATCGCGCTGGCAGAGGCGGGGCAGGGCGATCTGCCGCTGATCAGGGACTGGCGGCTGAACGAGCGCCACTACGGCGGGCTGACCGGCCTCGACAAGGCCGAGACGGCCGCGAAGCACGGCGACGCGCAGGTGAAGATCTGGCGCCGCAGCTACGACATCCCGCCGCCGCCGCTGGCGGCCGACAGCGAGTGGAGCTTCGCGGGGGATCCGCGCTACGCCGGCCAGGCGATCCCGGACACCGAAAGCCTCAAGACCACGCTCGATCGCGTGCAGCCCTACTGGGACGCTGAGATCGCGCCGAGGCTGAAGGCCGGTGAGACGGTGCTGGTCGCCGCCCACGGCAACAGCCTGCGGGCCATCGTGAAGCTGCTGTTCGCGGTGCCGGACGATGAGATCGTCGAGGTCGAGATCCCGACCGGCAACCCGCTGCTGATCGAGCTGGACGGCTCGCTGAAGCCGGTCAGCGCGCGCTACCTCGATGACGCGCGGGCGACGCCGCTGCCGGCCCTCTGAACTCCGCACATCCTCGCGGAAGCGAGGACCCAGGCTTCTTTGAAGCCGCTGCTCATCGTAGGGGTTGGAGGGTCCTGACGGCCGCCATGAGTGCGCCGGCCGTAAACCTGGGTCCTCGCTTCCGCGAGGATGTGCGGAGGTGCGGGTGTCAGACGAACGCTTCATGCGACGCGCGATCGAGATCGCGCTCACAAATCTCGGGAAGACCGCGCCAAACCCGGTGGTGGGCTGCGTCATAGTCCGTGACGGCGTCGTCCTGTCCGAGGCCGCGACCGCGCCGGGCGGTCGTCCGCACGCGGAAGAGCAGGCGCTGCAAGGGATCGCCGCCCGCGGGGCGGTCGCCTACGTGACGCTCGAGCCCTGCGGCGCGCGCTCGACGGGGGCGGCTTCCTGCGCCCAGCGGCTGGTCGAGGGCGGGGTCGACCGGGTGGTGATCGCCTGCGAGGATCCCTCGCCGTTCGCCTCCGGCCAGGGCATCGAACGATTGCAGGCGGCGGGCGTCGCAATCACCAGTGGCGTGCTGGCGGCGGAGGCGTGGAAAGCCCTGCAATATCAAGCCTGGAAGGACGGCGTTAATCCGGAAGGTGCATAGGGTTTCTCCAAGGGAGAAGCTCCATGGTCGCCGTCCCGGCGCCGAACAGTTCACGCCGACGCCTGACGCAGCAGGACGTCGAGATCATCTGCGCCAGGCATGACCGCCTGTTCTCGGCGCGGATGGGCGGCGCGCGCGCGGTGTTCGCCTGGTGCGAGCTGATCGGCCTGGACCTCTCCGGCCGCAACCTGTCGGACGCCGACTTCACCGGCGCGCACCTGGTCGACTGCAAGCTCGTGGGCGCGCGGCTGGACAACGCCAACTTCTTCGGCGCCGACATGCAGGGCAGCAACTTCACCGACGCCTCGCTGCGGCGGGCCGACCTGCGCGGCTCCTGCCTGCGCGGCGCCAACCTGACCGGCGCGGACCTGTTCGAGGCCGACCTGCGCGAAGGGGCGATCGCTTCGCCCGACCGCGAGAAGGGCCTTCGCATCCATGAGCACGAGACGCGCAGCGGCGACGCCCGCGGGGCGATCCTGGCCGGCGCCAACCTCGAGCGTTCGCGCCTGTCCGGCATCGTCGCCCAGAAGGCCGACTTCAGCGATGCGATCCTGAAGGACGCCAAGCTGGTCCGGGCCAACCTGAAGCAGGTCAACCTCAACGGCGCCAACCTGGCCGGGGCCGACCTGTCGGGCGCGGACCTCGCCGGCGCCGACATGCGCGACGCGGTCCTCGTCGGAGCCAAGACCTTCGCCTGGAACGTAAAGGACGCCGATCTCGAGGGCGCGCTGACCGACGCCCCGGCCGGCAAGGCGCTCGACGACCTGCCGTACGAGGAGATGCTGCGCGAGCACATGCTCTGGTGCGAGACCGGCGGCGCCAAGGGCAAGCCGTCGACCTTCGACAAGGCCGACCTCCGCGGCCTGGGCTCGGCCCGGGGGTTCGACCTGACCGCGCTGTCGGCCAAGGGCGCGGTGTTCTACGGCCTCGACATGGAGGGCGTGCAACTGCAGGGCGCCCAGCTCGAGGGGGCCGACCTGCGGCACTGCAACCTGCGTCGCGCCGACCTGCGCGGCGCGCGGCTGGCGGGGGCCAAGCTGTCGGGGTCGGACCTGCGCGACGCCCAGCTCGGGCCGCTGATGCTGGCGCCCGAAAGGCTGCTGCCGGCCGACCTGACCGGCGCGCAGCTGAAGTCCGCCGACATGGCGCGCGCCGACCTTCGACAGGCGAACCTGACCGGCGCCGATCTCTCCCGCGCCAACCTGACCAACGCCCAGCTGAAGTCGGCCAACTTCAGTGGCGCGATCCGGGACGGGACCCGCGGGCTGGAAGACATCATCTGACGATTAACCTTGGATTCGGCGACCGGCGTTATGTTCTGGCGCGCACAGTGTCGATTCGCACCCGGAGGAGGGGGGCTTGACCGCAACGCAGACCAGCCTTTCCGGCCGCCGGCGCCTGACGCAGGCGGAACTCGACCTGATGGTCACCGCCCACGAGCGGTTCCTGACCGGCAAGCCCGGCGGCAAGCGGGCCTCGCTGCGCTTCCTCGACCTCAGTAAGCTCGACCTTGCGGGCCGCGACCTGACCGACGCCGACCTGTCGGCCTCGATCCTCGACGGCGCTCGCCTGATCCGGACGAAGCTGGAACGCGCCAACCTGTTCGGCTGCGACCTGCGCAAGGCGGACCTGCGCCAGGCCAACCTTCGCCGCGCCGACCTGCGCGGCTGCTGCCTGCGGGGCGCCAACCTCAGCCAGGCGGACCTGACCCAGGCCGATTTCCGCGAGGGCCAGATCGCCATTCCCCACCCGCGCAAAGGGCTCAGCGTCCTGCAGCACGAAGCCCGAAGCGGCGACGCCGAGGGCGCGAACTTCACCGGCGCGACGCTCGACGGGTCGCAGTTCAACGGTGCATCGGCGTTTGCGGCGGATTTCACCGACTGCTCGCTGCGCGGGGCGAAGCTGACCAACTGCAACATGAAGGACGCCAACCTCTCCGGGGCGATCCTCGAGGGCGCCGACGTCGGCGGGGCGAACCTGACCGGGGCGAACTTGGCGGGCGCCATTCTCGGCAACCTGAACACCGCCGTCGCCCATATGAGCGGCGCCAACCTTGAGGGCTGCCTGCGCGCGCCCACGGCCCAGGCGCTGGCCCGCATCGCCAACTTCGTCGATCAGGTGCAGGCCAATCGCAACTGGTGCGAAAGCGGCGGCGCCCGGGGCGCGCCGGCCCGCTTCGATGGCGAGGACCTGCGACCGCTCGGCGACGTGCTGAAGGGCGGGCGGCTAACCGCAATGTCCGCCAAGGGCGCCTGCATGGTCGGGCTGGACATGAGCGGCTGCCAGCTTCAGGGCGCGAACCTGGAGGGGGCCGACCTGCGCGGCGCAGTGCTGATCAAGGCGGACCTGCGCGGTGTGCGGCTGGCCGGCGCGAACCTCACCAAGGCGGACCTGCGCGGCGCCATCCTCGGCGTACTGCCGCTTGGCCCCAATCGCGTGAACCCGGCGTCGCTGACCAGCGCGACTCTCCGCTACGCCTGGGTCCAGGCTGCGGACCTGACCTCGGCCGTGCTCGACGGCGCCGACCTGCGCGGGGCGGACCTGACGGGAGCGCGGCTCCAGAACGCCTCGCTCCGCGACGCCGAACTGGCGACAGTCATCGGGCTGGAAGCGGCATAGAAAAAGGGCGACGCCAGGCGCCGCCCTTCTCCCGATACCGGTTCTGGGGTCCGGAACGCGGCCGGCTTAAGCGGCCTTCTTGCCCTTACCTTCGATCAGCGTGCCGGCGCCGCCGGTGTTGATCGCGATCGTGCGGGGTTTCAGGGCTTCCGGCAGTTCGCGCTTCAGCGAGACCGACAGCAGGCCGTTGTCCAGCGAGGCGTCAGTGACGATCACGTAGTCGGCCAGCTGGAAACGGCGCTCGAAGTTGCGCTCGGCAAGGCCGCGATGGAGGAACTTGCGGGAGTCGTCATTGGCCGCCTTGCGGCCGGTGACGGTGAGCAGGTTCTCCTTGACCTCGATGGTCAGCTCGTCCGGACGGAAGCCGGCGACCGCGATCTCGATGCGGTAGGCGTTCTCGTCGGTCCGCTCGATGTTGTACGGCGGATAGCCGGCGGCGCTGTCCTGGGCCGCGGCCTGGTCGAGCAGGGCGGCGAGGCGGTCGAAGCCGACGACGGAGCGATAGAGGGGGGAGAAATCGACAGTACGCATGTGCGTCACATCCTTCTTCATCAAGCAAGGTTGCGTTGTTGTGGCGGATCGTCGTCGGCCCCGAAGCGACCGTCTGTGACCCGGAAGGCCCGCTGGGCAGCGCCTTCGCCAGTTGAGGTGGTGAGCAATTCCCGATGTTCAAGCCCCGGCTTGAACGCTTTTGCGGGCGGGCTAGGTTCACCGCCGGACAACGGTCCATGGAGGATATGTCGATGATCACGCGCAGGATCGCGGTCGCCCTCGCGGCGGGAACCCTTCTGGCCGGCGCCGCCGCGGCCGTCGCCAAGCCTGGCGGCGACGAGACGCTGCGGACCGTGCTCGCCGGACCCCAGCGCGGGGCCGAGAACATCGCCCGCGACGCCGCGCGGCATCCCTATGAGAGCCTGGTCTTCTGGGGCCTGAAGCCCGGACAGACGGTGATCGAGGTCTCGCCCGGCGGCGGCTACTGGACCGAAATCCTCGCGCCGTACGCCAAGGCCACCGGCGGGACCTACGTCGCCGGCGTCGCCGATCTGAACAATCCGAAGATCAGCGACGGCGCCCGCAAGGGCCGCGCCGACTTCGAGGCGAAGTACGCCGATCCGGCGAAGTACGGCGTGATCCGCTACGTCGGCTTCGGTCCCGTCTCCGGCCCCCTCGGCGAGCCGGGCTCGGCCGACATGGTGCTGACCGCCCGCAACATCCACAATTTCATGTACCAGGGCATGCTGGACAAGGTGATGGCCGACTTCCACGCCGTGCTGAAGCCGGGCGGCGTGCTGGCCGTCGAAGAGCACCGCGCCGATCCGCGCCCTGAAGCGGCCAACGTCTCGGACGGCTACGTGTCGACGGCCACGGTGATCGCCGCCGCCGAGAAGGCGGGCTTCCGGCTCGACGCGCAGTCCGAGATCAACGCCAACCCGAAGGACACCAAGGACCATCCGTTCGGCGTCTGGACCCTGCCGCCGGTCAAGCGGACGGCGCCGGCCGGCCAGCCGGCCAATCCCGCCTTCGACCGGACAAAATACGACGCTATCGGCGAGAGCGATCGGATGACCCTGCGGTTCGTCAAGCCGAAGTAGCGGTTTTGACCTCGCCGGAAGGTCGCGGTAAGCCGTCTTGCGGCGGCGCGGGGGGCGGCCTTGTCGGAAGAGTCGATGTCTCAAGTCCTGTCCGGAGCGTCCCGGCGCCTGGTTCTCGCCGGCGGCCTCAGCGCGGCCCTCGTCGCCTGCGGCCCGAAGAAGGAGGACAAGGCGCCCGCTCCGGCGACCAGGGCCGAGAAGGCGAGGGGCGGTCCCGCCACCATCGCCGGCGCGGTGGCGGGCGACTGGCGGCTTCCGGCCGACCGGGCGCGCGACGCCTGGCGGCATCCGGTCGAAAGCCTGACCTTCTGGGGCCTTCAGCCCGGCATGACCGTCGTCGAGTTCTGGCCCGGGGCCGGGTGGTACACCGATATCCTGGCGCCCTTCCTGGCCGAGACGAAAGGCAAGCTCTACGCGGCCAACCTCGAGCCCAATGACCCGATCGCGGCGAAGATCGTCGAGGCTTACCGGGCCAGGCTGGCGGCCAATCGCAAACTCTACGGCGAGGTCGAGATCACCGCGTTCGGACCCAAGAGCGGTCCCGTGGCGCCGGACGGCTCGGCCGACCTGGTCCTGTTCCTGCGCAACCTGCACAACTGGATGGCGGCCGGCATCGCCGACAAGGCGTTCAAGGCCGCGTTCGCGGCGCTGAAGCCGGGCGGCGTGCTCGGCATCGAGGAGCACCGCGCCGAGCCGGGCAAGGTCCAGGACGTGCTGGCGGCCGACGGCTATGTCCAGCAGGCCTACGCGGTCCAGCTGGCGCAGGAGGCCGGCTTCAAGCTCGCCGCGGAGTCCGAGATCAACGCCAATCCGAAGGACACCCGGGACCACCCCTTCGGCGTGTGGACCCTGCCGCCGACGCGCCTGTCCGCGCCGCGCGGCCAGCCGCCCCGGCCCGGCTTCGATCACGCCAAGTACGACGCCATCGGCGAGAGCGACCGCATGACGCTGAAGCTGGTGAAGCCGAAGTAGGCGGCGCCGGAGTCGCCGCCGACCGCGGTTGCGATCCATTCGCAGTTGTCAATGAAAATGGCGCGGGCGTCATCTTTTTTCATTGAGCGACCGCAGTTCGCTTGTGCCGCGCTTTGGGCCAAGCTACCAACTTCGACGCATCATAACGGGAGGCCGCCAATGGCGACGCTGCAAGAGATTACCGACCGCGTGAAGGCTGCTGTCGGCGACGACTCCGGTCTCGGCAAGAGCCTGAAGTTCGACCTGAAGGGCGACGGGTTCATCCACATCGACGGTGGCTCGGTCACCAACGAGGACAAGCCCGCCGACCTGACCATGACCATCTCGCTCGCCGACCTGATGGAAATGGGCGCCGGCAAGCTGGACGCGACCATGGCCTTCATGTCCGGCCGTCTGAAGCTGTCGGACATGGGCCTGGCCATGTCGCTGCAGCCGAAGATGTCGGCCCTGTTCGCGAAGATGGCCTGATCGGCCGGATGACCGGACAAGCGCCTCTGG
>CALKHU010000017.1 GCA_937991555.1 uncultured Caulobacter sp. | reverse complement strand
CGGCCCGCCCTGGAGCAGGTGCGCGGCCTGTCCGGCCCGTCCACCGGCGCGCTGGACGCGGCGCTCGAGGCCTGGGACCGCCGGCTGGCGGGGCTGGCCGACCGCGGCGCGCCCGCGGACCGCCTGACCTTCACCGCCGCCTTCGGACGGGCCTTCGGCTACTACGACGGGGTCATGTTCGAGGTTCGCAGCGCCGCCCTGGGCGGCGAGCGGCCGCTGGCGGCGGGCGGCCGCTACGACGGGCTGCCGGGACGGCTCGGCGCGACGTCGGCCGGCGGCGCGGTGGGCTGCATGGTGCGCCCGGCTCGGGCGTTCGCGGGAGGCGTGGAATGAGCGGGTCCCTCATCCTGGCGATCCCGTCGAAGGGGCGCCTGAAGGAACAGGTCGAGGCCTGGCTGGCGGATGCGGGGCTGCCGCTGTCGGCGCCGGCCGGCGGACGCGGCTACACCGCGAGGATCGCGGCCCTGCCGGCGGTCGAGGTGCGGCTGCTCTCGGCCTCCGACATCGCCGCGGCGCTGGAGGCCGGCGAGGTCCATCTCGGCGTCACGGGGGAGGATCTGCTGCGCGAGCAGATCGGCGACCTGGACAGCCGGGTGCAGCTGCTGCGCGCGCTCGGCTTCGGCCGGGCCGACCTGGTGGTCGCCGTGCCGCGCGGCTGGCTGGATGTCGACTCGATGGCCGACCTCGAGGAGGTCGCGCACATGCACCTGACCCGGACCGGCCGCCGCCTGCGGGTGGCGACCAAGTACGTGGTCCAGACGCGGGCCTTCTTCGCGCGGGCCGGCGTGGCCGACTATCGCATCGTCGAGTCGGGCGGGGCCACCGAGGGCGCGCCGGCGTCCGGCGCGGCCGAGATCATCGTCGACATCACCACCACCGGCGCCACCCTAGCGGCCAACCATCTCAAGATCCTGGCCGACGGCGTGATCCTGAAGAGCCAGGCTCAGTTGGCGGCGTCGCTGTCGGCGCCCTGGGACGCCGGCCGGCTGGCCGTGGTCCGGCAGCTGCTCGGCGTCGTCGAGGCGCGGGCGCGGGCGAAGGGCAGCGTGATGCTGGTCTGGCCGGCGGAACAGGACGCGGGCGCCCGCGCCGCGCTGGCCGACATCGTCGCCTCCGGCGCGCGGCCGCGGGCCAACGGTCTCCTGCTGCGCGAGGCTGACCTGCTGGCCGCCCAGCGGTTGCTGTCCGGGGCCGGAGTCGGTCCCGTCGCCGCGACTCGCCCCGAGCACCTGTTCGAGCCGGTCTCGGAGGCGGCTGAGTCGCTCGCGACGCGACTGGGCGGCTGATTTCTGACTCCGGCGTCAAAAGAACCGCGCCGGCAGGGGTTCTTTTGACGCCCGCGTCCAAGAAACAACCCTTTTTCCGGCTTCCGGGCGCATTTTCTTGCGCGCGGGGCGTCCCAGGTCGGTTGACAGCGAAAGGGATATGCCGGAATTTGACGGTGCGCGAGGCACACGAACCCCAGAGAGTTCTGGCCTCACGGCGTTTCGGGGAGGAAACGCCCGCTTGGATCGAGTGATCGAGGAAAAAGCTAAGCCCGCCGCGATTATCCCCCGCGGCGGGCTTAGTCCTTTCAAGGCCCGGCGCTGAAAACTGACGCCGTCGTCAAAAGCGCTTCGGCGGCTTTCCCGCGCGTGTCGCCCGGCGGTCCGCCACCGCTGCTCGGCATGACGTGCGTCGCGGTCCAACCCTCATCCTGATCAGCCCGCGCGGCGGGCTCGAGCGGCTCGGCTATCGGCTGGTCGACCTGCCGAAGACGGACGTCGCGGCGAGGTCGGACTTCGTGCTGGAGCGCCTCGGATAGACAACGGGCGGCCCATGCGGGCCGCCCGCTCATTCAAGTCGCGATGACTGATCCGCCTACCAGATCCGCACACGTTCCTCGGGCGGAATCCACAGCTTGTCGCCTTCCTTGACCCCGAAGGCGTCGTACCAGGGGTCGAGGTTCCGGATCGTGCCGTTGACCCGGAAGTAGGGCGGCGAGTGCGGGTTGGAGACGACCATCTGCTTCATGGCCTCGTCGCGGTACTTGCCCCGCCACACCTGGGCCCAGCCGAGGAAGACGCGCTGCGGGCCGGTGAAGCCGTCCAGAACCGGCGCGGGCTTGCCGCCGAGCGAGATGATGTAGGCGCCATAGGCCAGCGACAGACCGCCCATGTCGCCGATGTTCTCGCCCATGGTCAGCGCGCCCTGGACCTTGTGGCCCGGGATCGGTTCGTAGGACGAGTACTGCGCCCCGAGGCGGTCGGCCTGGACCTTGAACTTGGCGGCGTCCTCCGCCGTCCACCAGTCGCGCAGCACGCCGTCGCCGTCGCCCTTGCGGCCCTGGTCGTCGAAACCGTGGCTGATCTCGTGGCCGATCACGCCGCCGATTCCGCCGTAGTTGATCGCCGGGTCGGCGTCAGGGTGGAAGAAGGGCGCCTGCAGGATGGCGGCGGGGAAGACGATCTCGTTCTTGATCGAGCTGTAGTAGGCGTTGACCGTCTGCGGGGTCATCCCCCACTCGCCCTCGTCGACCGGACTGTTGAGGCGGGCGACGTCGTAGCGCCACTCGTACTCCGCCGCGCGGCGGGCGTTGCCGTAGGCGTCGTCGGCCTTGACGACCAGGTCGCCGTAGCCGCGCCAGCGGTCGGGATAGCCGATCTTCACGCCGAACTTGGCGAGCTTGTCGAGCGCCTGGGCCTTGGTCTCCGGGCCCATCCAGTCGAGCTTCTCGATGCGGGCCTTCATCGCGGCGCGGATGTTCGACACGAGGTCGACCATCTTCGCCTTCGACTCCGGCGGGAAGTAGCGGGCGACGTAGACGCGGCCGACGGACTCGCCGAGCAGGCCGTTGACGTAGTCGACGCCCCGCTTCCAACGGGGCTTCTGCTCCGGCTGGCCGAGGATCACCCGGTTGTTGAAGTCGAAGCTGGCGTCGACGAAGGCCTTCGACAGCAGCGGCGCGGCGCCGTCGGCGACGTGGAACGCCTGCCAGGCCTTCAGGGTGGCGAGATCGGTCTCGGCGTAGATTTTCGCCATCTTCGGGAAGGCGGTGTTGGTCGTCAGGACGAAGCGGTCGACGCCCTTCAGCCCGGCCCCGTCGAGGAAGCGGTCCCAGTTGTAGCCGGGCGTGAAGGCCTTCAGCTCGGCCA
Source organism: uncultured Caulobacter sp. (assembly GCA_937991555.1). Classification (GTDB taxonomy): domain Bacteria; phylum Pseudomonadota; class Alphaproteobacteria; order Caulobacterales; family Caulobacteraceae; genus Caulobacter. The sequence goes on along the minus strand of CALKHU010000017.1, from coordinate 8,579 downwards.
GCGTCATCGGGTTGTAGGTCTTGTCGCGCTGGCGGCGTTCGACCCGGGTCCAGGACGCCTCGGCGATACGGGTCTCGAGCGCGACGACGGCCTTGGCGCTCTCCGCCGGCTTCTCCCAGCCGATCAGGCCCAGCATCCGGGCGACATAGGCCTCGTAGGCCTTCTTCTGCTCGGCGAACCGGGGGTCGAGGTAGTAGTCCCGCTCCATGCCGAGGCCGCCGGTGCCGGCGTAGACCGCATACCGGCTCGGGTTCTTGGCGTCATCGTTGATGCCGACGCCGAGCAGGGCGGTGTAGCCGGTGAAGTTGGCCGTCCCCATCAGGGCCGTGATGTCGTCGCGCGTGCGCGCCTTGCGGATCGCGGCCAATTCCGGCGCGATCGGCTGGGCCCCGAGGGCCTCGATGCGGGCCTCGTCCATGAAGGCCTTGTAGGCCGCGCCGATGCGCGCCGCGTCGGCGTCGTCGACGCGGCCGGCGGCGGCGTCTTCGATGATCGCGCGGGTGCGGGCCTCGGACAGGATCGCCAGGGCGTCGAAGTTGCCGAAGCGGGTGCGGTCCGACGGGATCTCGGTGCGCTGGAACCAGGCGCCGGACGCCCAGTTGAAGAAGTCGTCGCCGGGCTTCACCGAGCGATCCATGCCGGTGAGGTCGAAGCCCCAGGCGCCGTAGCGCGGGCTCTCCAGGGACACGCCCTGGCCGCCGCCCGGCGTCGTGTCGGCGGCGGCGAACATCATCTCGTCGAAACAGAAGCTGTCGAGGCAGGCGCGGTCGGCGGCGGCGGCGGGCATGGCCCCGAGGGCCAGAACGGCCGCGGCGGCGGCGCCCATCAGCAGGGTCTTCATGGTCGGATCGTCCCCAGTCAAGCGGTGGCGGGACAATGCACGGACGGCCGTGCGGCGGTCCTTAAATTTTTGTCATGCGATTGAACGCGCAAGAAAAATCCCCCTCCGGACCGGAGGGGGATCGTTCAGGGCAACGATGTTGCGTAAGGCCTTACCAGATGCGCACGCGCTCGGACGGCTTCACATACATCGGGTCGCCCTCCTTGACCCCGAAGGCGTCGTACCAGGCGTCGATGTTGCGCACCGTGCCGTAGGCCCGGAAGTAGGCCGGCGAGTGCGGGTCGGAGACGACCTGCTGCTTGATCGCGGCGTCGCGGTACTTGGCGCGCCAGATCTGGGCGAAGCCGAGGAAGAAGCGCTGGTCGCCGGTGAAGCCGTCGATCACCGGGGCCGGCTTGCCGCCCAGCGACAGGTGGTAGGCGTCGAGGGCGATGAGCAGGCCGGCGAGGTCGCCGATGTTCTCGCCCATCGTCAGGTCGCCGTTGACGAACACCCCGGGCAGCGGCTCGTACTTCGAATACATCGCCCCGAGCTGCTTGGTGCGGGCCTGGAACTGCGCCGTGTCGGCCGGCTGCCACCAGTCGCGGAGCGATCCGTCGGCGTCGTACTTGGCGCCCTGGTCGTCGAAGCCGTGGCTGATCTCGTGACCGATGACCGCGCCGATGCCGCCGTAGTTGACGGCCGGGTCGGCGTCCGGATCGAAGAACGGCGGCTGCAGGATCGCGGCCGGGAACACGATCTCGTTCATGGTCGGGTTGTAGTAGGCGTTCACCGTCTGCGGGGACATGCCCCACTCGTCGCGGTCGACCGGCTTGCCGATCTTGGCCGTCTCCTGGGCCCAGGCGAAGGCGTTGATCCGCTGCATGTTGCCGTAGAGGTCGTCGCTCCGGATGACGAGCGAGGAGTAGTCCTTCCACTTGTTCGGATAGCCGATCTTGACCGTGAAGGTGGCCAGCTTGGCGTGCGCACGGGCCTTGGTCTCGGCGCTCATCCAGTCGAGCCTGTCGATGCGGCCCTTCATGGCCACGAGCAGGTCGGCGACCAGCTTCTCCATCTTCGCCTTGGACTCCGGCGGGAAGTAGGCGGCGACGTAGAGCTTGCCCACCGCCTCGCCGAGATTGCCGCCCACCAGGCTGGCGCCGCGCTTGGCGCGGGCGCGCTGCTGCGGCTGGCCCGACAGGGTCTTGCCGTAGAAGTCGAAGTTGGCGTCGGCGAAGGCCTTCGACAGGTAGGGCGAGGCCTGGTCCGCCGTGCGGAACGCCTGCCACGCCTGCAGGGTGGCGACCGGCGTCTGGTTGAAGATGGCCGCGATCTTCGTGAAGGCCGACGGCTCGCCGACGACGAGCTTGGCCTCGGTCAGGCCGGCGCCCTTGGCCCAGTCGGCCCAGGGGAAGCCCGGGGCCGCCTTCTCGAGCTCGGCGATGGTCATCGGGTTGTAGGTCTTGTCGGCGTCGCGCTGCTCGACCTTGGTCCAGCTGGCCTCGGCGATGCGGGTCTCGAGCGCCAGGATCTGGTCGGCGGTCTTCTCGGCGTCCGGCCAGCCGGCGAGGGTCAGGATTTTCGCGACATGGGCGCGGAAAGCCGCCTTCTGCTCGGCGAACTTCGGGTCGAGGTAGTAGTCGCGGTCCGGCAGGCTCAGGCCGCCCTGGCCGACGTAGGCGGCGTACTGGGTCGGGGCCTTGGCGTCCTGCCAGATGTAGGCGCCGAAGAAGCTGCCGCCGAACGAGCCCTGGGTGGAGCCCATCAGGCCGGCGATGGCCTGGCGCGAGGTCGCGGCGCGGATGCGCGCGAAATCGGCGGCCAGCGGCTTGGCGCCGAGCGTGTCGAGCCGGGCCTCGTCCATGAAGCTGTTGTAGAGGCCGCCGATCTGCTGGGCCTCGCCGGTCGCGTTCGGCGTCGCCGAGGCCTTGTCGATGATCGCCTGGGTGCGGGCGTTGGACAGTTCCGCGAGGGCGTTGAACGAGCCCCAGCTGGCGCGGTCGGCCGGGATCTCGAGCGTGTCGAGATAGGTCCCCGTGGCGTAGCTGACGAAGTTCTCGCCCGGCGCCACCTTGCGGTCCATGCCCGGGATGTCGAAGCCCCACGGGCCCATGCGCTTGGCGACGGTCGGGTCGACGGCCGGCGTGGTGGCGGCCGTGTCGGCGGCGTTGGCCAGGGCGAAGGCCCCGGCGGCGGTCGTCAGGGCGATCGCCGCGGCGGCGGCGAGAAGGATGCGTTTCATGCGTAGGGGTCCGCTGGTGGTCGGTCGGCGCGGACCATGCACCGGCGGCTTCCGCCGCGTCTCTTACAAAATTGTCATGGACGATGGGTCGCGGTCAGTCCGCGCCCAGCGCTTCCATCGCCTGCGCCCGCACGGCCTTGTAGTCGACCTTGCCGTTGGCGGCCCGCATGACCGGCGCCACGACCAGCGCCCGCGGCGTCTTGTAGTCGGCGAGGCGGCCCTTCACGTGGGCGGCGAGGTCCGCCAGGGCGGGAGCCTCGGCGTCGCCGACGTCGACGACCGCGCAGACCTTCTCGCCGAAGCGGGGGTCGGGCACGCCGACCACGACCGCGTCGCGGACCAGCGGGTGGGTCTTGAGCGCTTCCTCGACCTCTTCGGGGAAAACCTTCTCGCCGCCGGTGTTGACCACCTGCGAGCCGCGGCCGAGCAGCTTGATGGACCCGTCGGCGTTGACCTCGGCGAAGTCGCCGGGCACCGACCATCGCCGGCCTTCGAAGGTGCGGAAGGTCTTCGCCGACTTTTCGGGGTCCTTGTAGTAGCCCGAGGGGATGAAGCCGCCGACGGCGACGAGGCCGCGCTCGCCGCTGCCCGGTTCGACCCGGCGGCCGTCCTCGGTGAACACCGCCGAGTTCGGGCCGACCATGAACTGCGCCGTCTGGGCCTCCACGCCCGCGACCGAGGCCGAGGAGCCGAGGCCGACCGCCTCGGACGAGCCCAGGCTGTCCATCAGCATGGCGCCCGCCGGCAGGTGCTTCAGCAGCGCCTGCTTGTTCTCGTAGCTCCAGACGGTGCCGGACGAGCCGATCCGGGCAATGCAGGACAGGTCCCAGCGGCTGGGGTTGGCCTCGAGTGCCTCGAGCATCGGCTGCGCGAAGGCCTGGCCGACGATGGCGATGCTGGTGGCGCGCGTGCGGTCGACCTCGTTCCACAGCTCGACCGGGTCGAACCGGCGCGAGGGCAGGGTGATGATCGCCCCGCCGGTGTTGAGCACCCCGAAGCTGCTGAACTGTGCGGTGCCGTGCATCAACGGGCAGGCGGCGATGGCCCCGCCCGGAGGCGGCAGGTCGATCTCGCCGGCCTTGCCGGTGCGGACGCGCTCCCCGGCCTCGGCGGGCGTCTCCAGCGGCGGCACGCCGGTCAGGGCGTTTCCGCCGGCGCCGAGCACCTGGAACAGGTCGTCCTGCCGCCACATCACGCCCTTGGGCATGCCGGTGGTGCCGCCGGTGTAGAGCAGCAGCAGGTCGTCGCCCGACCGGCCCCGGGGCGCCACGACCCGGTCCGCGCCGGCGCCGACCACGCTCTCGTACTCGACCGCCCAGTCCGGGATCGGCGCGCCCTGGTCGGCGACGGCAATCCAGGCCTTCACCTTCGGCAGGCGGGCGCGGATCGTCTCCAGCTTCGGCGCGAAGCCGGCGTGGAAGACGATGGCCTCGGCATCGGCGTTGTCGAACAGGTAGAAGAGCTCGTCCGCCTCGTAGCGGTAGTTGGTGTTGACCGGCGCCAGGCCGGCCTTGAACGCGGCGTAGTAGGTCTCGAGGTACTCAGGCGCGTTGTAGAGGTAGGCGGCGACCTTGCCGCCCTGGCCGATGCCGGCCTTCAGCAGATGGGCGGCGAGCGCGTTGCTGCGGCGGTCGAACGCGCGCCAGCTGAGGACGCGGTCGCCCTGGATCTGGGCCGGCCGGTCAGGCCGCGCCGCAGCGATCTCTTCCCAGACGTCCGCGAAGTTCCAGCCGGCCATGTGACGCTCCCTGTCGTGCGGAATCTCTGACGGATCCCTCGCGGCAAGTTAGCGGTGTTCAGGAAGGCCGAGTCAACGCGGACGCAGGGTCAGTCAGTGATGATGCTCGCCGCCCGGCGGCGTCGTCGCGGGCGGGGTGGCGCGGACCGCGAGATCGACCTGCACCCGGCCGGCCTTCTGGAAGGTCAGTGTGACCGGCACGGTCTCCCCCGCCTTCAGCGGCTTCTTCAGGCCCATCAGCATCAGGTGCCAGCCGCCGGGCTTGAACTCGACCCGCGCGCCCGGCGCGACCGGGGCGCCTTCGGGGCGGGGATGCATCATCGCCCGGCCGCCCATGATCATCGACTCGTGGATCTCGACGCGGCCGGCGACCGGGGAGCTGGCTGACAGCAGGCGATCGGCGGTCTGGCCGGCGTTGACGATGGTCAGGAAGCCGGCGCCGTTGCCACCCTGGGCGGCGGGGCGGCTCCAGCCGTCGGTCACGGAGACGCCGGCTGGCGCGGCGGCGAGGGTGAGGGCGGCGGCGGCGAGGATAAGCGTGCGTCGGATCATGTGGAGGACTCCTTGCGGCCTCAGATGGGGAAGGCGTGGCGCAAAGCCAGCCCGGCGTCGCGCTGCCGGCTGAAATTCGCGGCGAGGGCCCGCGGCGCGTCGCATATTCCGCGAGCCGGGGTTACGCAAGCCGGCCCCGGCCGGGCATAGTGCGCGCCAGTGATTTGGAGACGGCATGGCGGCTGAGGTTCAACCAGGCGAATACAAGGATGTGGTGCTGTTCCTGGCGACAGCCGGCGTCGTCGTCCCCTTGTTCCGGCGCTGGAAGATCAGCCCGATTCTCGGCTTCCTCGGCGCCGGCGTCCTGCTCGGCCCGTTCGGCCTCGGCGCCCTGACCGACACCTTCCCCTGGCTGGCCGCGGTGACGGTCGACAACCGGGAGGACATCGCCCAGCTCGCCGAGTTCGGGGTCGTCTTCCTGCTGTTCATGATCGGGCTCGAGCTGAGCTGGGAGCGCCTGCGGCTGATGCGCCGGCTGGTGTTCGGCATGGGCGCGCTGCAGGTGACGCTGTGTACCGCGGCCATCGCGGCGGCGGCGATGGCCTTCGGCCTGCCGCTGCCGGCCGCGGCGGCCATCGGGGCGGCGCTGTCCCTGTCCTCGACGGCGATCGTCATGCCGCTGCTGGCCGAGAGCAAGCGCCAGCACAGCCAGGCGGGACGGGCGACGTTCTCGGTCCTGCTGTTCCAGGACCTGGCCGTGGCGCCGATCCTGATCACCCTGGCGGTCATGGGCAGCCGCGAGGCCAACGCCTTCTCGCCCCGCCTGCTGCTGACCTTCGCGCCGGCCGCCCTGGGGATGCTGATCCTCGTCGTCGCGGGCCGGCTGGCGCTGCGGCCGATGATGCGTTCGGTGGCCAAGGCCAAGAGCGAGGAGCTGTTCATGGCCGCCTCGCTGCTGATCGTCATCGGGGCCGGTCTTCTGGCGGCGCTGACCGGCCTGTCCATGGCGCTGGGCGCCTTCGTGGCCGGCCTGCTGCTGGCCGAGACCGAGTACCGGCACGAGGTCGAGGTCACCATCGAGCCGTTCAAGGGCCTGCTGCTCGGCCTGTTCTTCGTCTCCATCGGGATCGGACTCGACCTGTCGCTGCTGGCCGCGGAGCCGGCGACCATCCTGGCCATCGCCGTCGGGCTGCTGGCGCTGACCGGGTCAGTGGTGTTCGGGCTGGGACTGCTGTTCGGCCTGCCCTGGCGCAAGGCGCTGGAGGCGGCGCTGCTGCTCGCCGCCGGCGGCGAGTTCGCCTTCGTCATCCTCGACACGGCGATGGGGTCCGGGATCGTGCCGCACGCGACCGGGCAGATGATCCTCGTCGCCTCGACCCTGACCATGTTCTGCATTCCGTTCCTGGCCATGCTGGGCGCGAAGCTCGGCGGCCGGCCGATGGCCAACCCGGCGGCCCACACGCCGGTCGAGCCGGCGACCGCGCCCGAGGGCGAGAACGGAGTCCTGGTCGTAGGCTACGGCCGTGTCGGCAAGCTGGTCGGCGACATGCTGGGCCGTCACGGGATCCACTGGGTCGGCGCGGATCGCGATCCGCGGCTGGTCGAATCCGGCCGCCGGGCCGGCCACAGCGTCTTCTTCGGCGACGCCTCGCGCGGGGAGTTCCTGCGCCGTTGCGGGCTCGACACCGCCCGGGCCCTGGTGGTGACCATGGACAGTCCCGAGGGGGCCGAGGCGATCGTGGCCACGGCCCGAGAGCTGCGGCCGGACCTGACGATCGTCGCCCGCGCCCGCGACGCGCGGCATGCCAAGCGCCTCTATGAGCTCGGCGCGACGGACGCCGTGCCGGAGACGATCGAGGCCTCGCTGCAGCTGTCAGAGGCGGCGCTGGTCGAGATCGGCGTGCCGATGGGCCTGGTGATCGCCTCGATCCACGAGCGGCGGGACGAGTTCCGCAGGGAGCTCAACCGGCCCGAAGCGCTGGGCGGACGTCGTCGGGCGCGGGACTCCGCGCGGTAGGCCTGCCTTCCGGCGGACGGGCCCCGAGGCCCACATTGACCCGCACCCTCGCCGCGCGTAAATAACTGACCGGTCAGTTATCAAGGAGGGCGGGATGCCTCCCGGCCAACCCAGATGGCGTCGCCGCAAGGACGCGCGGCCCGTCGAGATCGTCGCCGCCGCCCTCGAGGTGTTCGCCGAAAAGGGGTTCGCGGCGGCCAGGCTCGAGGATATCGCGGCCCGGGCCGGGGTGAGCAAAGGCGCGCTCTACCTCTACTTCGAGACCAAGCAGCACCTGTTCGAAGCTGTTGTGCGGGAAGCGGTGCTGCCCGACATCGAGGCCGTCGAGCGGGTCGCGACGTCGGGGGATATCCCGTTCGCGTCGCTCGCCCGGATGCTGGTGACGCGGGTCGCCGAGTTCGCCGGGACCAGCCCGCTGGGCGCGGTGGCCAAGATGGTCATCGCCGAGTCCCGCAACTTCCCGGACCTGGCCAGGGTCTGGCACGACCAGGTGGTCAGCCGGGCGCTCGGCGTCCTCGGCGGCGTCATCGAACAGGCCCAGGCCCGGGGCGAGGTCCGGCCGGGCGATCCCCGCTATCACGCCTTCTCGATCATCGGCCCGCTGCTGATGGGCGTCATCTGGCGCGAGGTGCTGCAGCCGGCCGGCGGTGCGCCCGTCGACCTGCGCGCGCTGGCGGCCCAGCACGTCGAGACGGCGCTGGGCGGACTGCTCACCGGGGAGGGCCGGGCATGAATCCGAAGATCCGCGTGGCGGTCGTCGCCACCGTCGTCGTCCTGGCCGCCGCGGGAGCCTGGTGGGCCTGGGGTCCGGAGGAGCGGTCCGGGCGCCTCCTGTCGGGCTATGTCGAGGGCGAGTCCCTGTACCTGTCGTCGTCGGCGGCCGGCGCGGTGTCGCGCGTCGACGTGCGACGCGGGCAGCGGGTCGAGGCCGGACAGCCCCTGTTCGCCCTGGACGCCGCGCCGCTCGTCGCCCAGCGGGACCGGGCCGCCGCCGCCCTGGCCGAGGCGGAGGCCCGTCTGGACGACGCCCGCAAGGGGCAGCGGCCGCAGGAACTGGCGGTCTACGACGCCCAGCGCGCCGCGGCCCAGGCCCAGTACGACCAGGCCGCCGCGGAGTACGATCGCATCGCGCCGCTGGTCCGGCGCGGCATCTACGCGCCGGCGCGGCTCGACAGCGCCCGGGCCGCCCGCGACGCCGCCGCGGCGCAGGTCCGCGCCATCGCCCGCCAGCGCGAGGCCGGAACCCTCGGCGCGCGGCCGGACGCCGTGC
>CALKHU010000016.1 GCA_937991555.1 uncultured Caulobacter sp. | reverse complement strand
TCCTTAGGTGACGGACTCTCACTCAAATCGCGGGATCAGGAAGGGGGCAGGTCAGGTCCTGTTCCTGGAGCGATTCCAACGTCTCCTCTTGGCGCACAGCGGGCGTTCGCGCGCGAATGAGGCGGGATACGGAGTTCAGCAGCGGACGCGACCTGGCCTCTCCCGCACGTCTAGTGCGCAGTAGCAGCCGGTTGTTCCCCCGCTGGGTCAGGCGGACTCGCCTGTGATTCCATTGGTCCTGCTGGAACCGGCGAAAGAGTGATCGTGCCGGTCCTTGCTGGCGCTGGCGTGGTTGCTCGGGCGCGAACCGGGAACATGTATGCCGTTTCGTCGGCATAAGGCAGGTAGGCGCGGAATGAAGATTCCTGCCCCCAGCTCACCGCCGCCATGTCGCTGACCATCGCCGAGAAGTGAGTGTAGCAGTAGGCGGGGTCGCTGACGTACATGCTCATGCCTCGTATCGGACGGCGTTTGCCTTCGTAGAGGAGCTTGAGCACGACCACTTCGCCATCAAGGGCAGCAATTGCGCGAAGGTTGAAACCGTCGCGCATTTGAGAGAGCGACAATGAAACCATGGCGACGTCGCCGGGTATGCAGCCTCGTTCCTCGTCAACCAACCATAGCGGCCGCCTGTCCTGGCTGGCCGCAAGAGCGCCTCCGCTGAGCGGAAAAGCAGCGGGGTCGGGGGCTATATCCCCTAGTGGATCGCTTGGAGCCCCCGAGATTCTGGGTGGAGGCGCCTCGGCTGCAGAGGCCCGCTCGGCCAACTCGGCAGAAGATGCGCAGGGACGCCAGACAGCCTCCGCGCCAGTGCTTGCGCCCTGTCCGTAGCACCAGCCAAGTCTTTCAAGTTTGGCGTCCAGGCTCTTTCGGTCGGAGCAACCAGAGTGAGACTCAGGAGGGGGACGGCCTCGGCATTTGCTGTTCGCCTCATACCATTGGCTGATCAGCCGTTCTCGCCTGTGCTCTCGCGCCTCTTCAGATAATGCGAGCAACGGGGCGGCAAGAGCGCACGCAATGAGTGCGCCGAACCCGGCGATTCCCATAGCATCGACACGAAATCGCCTGCGTTGCGCCAACGCCCGCACCCCAAAATACACACTGACAGTGTGTAGAGTGCCGCGCCGGCCTGAGCAAGTTTCGGGTGTGGGCGCTGACGAAGATCTTCTGGCCATCGGGCGCGAACTGAGGCGGTGCAGGCGCGCGGCCAAACTGAGCCAGGAAGCCCTCGCGGAACGAGCCGGTCTCCACAGCAACTACGTGGGCTTCCTGGAGCGCGGCGAACGAAACGCCAGCGCCAAGACCCTCATCCTGTTAGCGCGTGAGCTAGGCGTTGCTCCGTCTGAGTTTTTTGTAGGCCTGAAGTGACGCTTCCAGCCTGTTCAAACTAGCCTATTCGGATCGTTCAGCCACCCGCTGGGGCGGATGCTGCATAAAGGAGGGCGCATGCGCTGGAAGGCAAGTCCCACAAGGGCCCTTGACATGGCGGTGGCGGAAGCGGTGGGATTCGAACCCACGGTGGGCTCGCACCCACGGCGGTTTTCAAGACCGCTGCCTTAAACCACTCGGCCACACTTCCTCGCGGCGGCTTCTAGCGTGGTTTGCGGGCGGGAGGGAACGGGCTGTCGCGCCCCGACGCCGGCCCGCAGGGTTGGCGGCGGCTTAACCCTGTTGAAAACCCTTTGCGACAGGCTGTGCTCCGGACCGACGGGGAGGGGGCATGGGAGCCTCGCATCTGTCACGGGCGCAAAAGGCGCTCTTCATCACGCTGGCGGGTCTGGCGCTGACCGCCTGCGCCACGCCGCGCTATGCGACGCGGGAGGATCCGCGGCCGCCCACGGCCAAGGCCGGAAAGCGCGTGCCGGCGACCATGCGGCCCTACCAGGTCAACGGCGTCTGGTACACGCCCCGGCACGACCCCGACTATGACGAGAAGGGCGTCGCCAGCTGGTACGGCGAGCAGTTCCACAATCGCACCACCGCCAACGGCGAGGTGTTCGACATGGACCTGGTCACCGCCGCCCACAAGACGCTGCCGCTGCCGTCGATCGTCGAGGTCACGGACCTCGACACCGGCCGCAAGATCCGGGTGCGGGTCAACGACCGGGGGCCCTTCGTGGCCGGCCGCATCATCGACCTCTCGAAGGGCGCGGCGAAGAAGCTGGGCATCTACCAGCGTGGCGTGGCCAAGGTTCGGGTGCGCTACATCGGCCCGGGCTGACGCCGTCCCCTGTTGAACAGCTCCCTGTTCTGGACATCGCCGCCGTTCTCGGCGAGGACGGGGCGTGACCCAGGGCTATTTCATCACCTTCGAAGGCGGCGAGGGGGCGGGCAAGTCGACCCAGATCCGGCGGCTGGCCGAACGCCTGCGCGCGGCGGGACGCGAGGTCGTGCTGACGCGCGAACCCGGCGGCTCGCCCGGGGCCGAGCAGATCCGCAACCTGCTGCTGAACGGCGAGGTCGACCGCTGGTCGCCCCTCACCGAGGCGCTTCTGATGAACGCCGCGCGGCGGGACCACCTCGAGCGGGTCATCGCCCCGGCCCTGGCGCGCGGCGCGGTGGTGCTCAGCGACCGCTTCGCCGACTCGACCCGCGCCTACCAGGGCGCCGGCGGCGCGGTGGATCCGACGGCGATCGCCCAGCTGGAGGCGATGGTGGTGGGCGGGCAGCGGCCGGACCTGACGCTCATCTTCGACCTGCCGGTCGAGGAAGGCCTGCGCCGCGCCCTGTCGCGGAACGGCGGCGAGGAGCGCTTCGAGGCCAAGGGCGCCGCCTTCCATGAACGTCTGCGCGCCGCCTACCTCGCCATCGCCCGCGGCGAGCCCGACCGCTGCGTGCTGATTGACGCCGCCACGCCGCCCGATGCCGCCGAAGCGGCCGTCTGGGCCGCCGTCGCGCCGCGGCTGGGCGTCTGACATGGCCGAGGTCGCCGCCCCGTCCCATCCCCGCGACGCCTTCGCCCTCGAGGGGCAGGACGCGCAGGAGCGGGCCTTCCTCGACGCGCTCGACCGCGGCCGGCTGCACCACGCCTGGCTGCTGACCGGCCCCGAGGGCGTGGGCAAGGCCACCTTCGCCTTCCGGGCGGCCCGCCGCCTGCTCGGGGCGTCGCCGGACCCGAACCTCGGCCTGCTCGGCGCGCGGATGACCGATCCGGTCGTCCGCCAGATCTCGGCCCGCTCGCATCCCGACCTGATGGTGCTGGAGCGGTTCACCGAGGACGGCAAGCCGCGCAAGGTGATCCCGGTCGACGAGGCGCGCCAGCTCGGCGCCTTCTTCTCGCAGACCCCGGCGACCGCGCCCTACCGCGTGGCCATTGTCGACGCGGCGGATGATCTCAACGCCAACGCGGCCAACGCCATCCTCAAGACCCTCGAGGAGCCGCCGCCGCGCGGAGTGCTGCTGCTGGTCAGCCACGCCCCCGGACGCCTGTTGCCAACAATCCGCTCGCGCTGCCGCCGCCTGTCGTTTGCCGCACCCGGCCTGGAGGTGACTACGGCCTTCCTGCAGGCGCGCACCTCGCTGACCCTGGACCAGGCCACCCGGCTGGCCCGGATGGCGGGCGGCGCGCCGGGGCTGGCCCTGCGCCTCGCTGCGGCGGACGCGCTCGAGGCCGACGACGAGGCGCACGACATCCTGCGCAACCTGCCCAGACTCGACGACGGCGCTCTGCTCGCCCTGGCCGACGGCTTCCGGGGCGGGGAGGGGCAGGCCCGCTTCAATCTGCTGGTCGAGCGGATCCTCGACCAGATCCGCCAGATGGCCACCGGCCAGGCGACGACCGGCGGCGGACCGGGCCTGGACCGCTGGGTCCAGGCGTGGGAGCGACTCAGCCAGCTGCCGGACCAGACCGAGGGGCTGAACCTCGACCGCGCCGACGCCTTCTGGACCGCGATGCGCGAGCTGCGCGCCGCCGCGAGGGCCGCCTGACGCCATGCAGCCAGTCTTCCCATGCTGATCGACAGCCACGTCAACCTGCACGCCCCGCAGTTCGCCGGCGAGATGGACGCGGTCATCGACCGCGCCCGCGCCGCCGGCGTCGGCCTGATGGTCAACATCAGCGACAAGGTCTCGACCTTCGACGTCACCCACAAGGTGGCCATGGACAACCCGGACATCTGGGCGACCGTCGGCACGCATCCGCACGAGGCGAAGGAGAACCCTGACCTCAGGGCGGCCGACCTGATCGCCCTGGCGCAGCGGCCCAAGGTGGTCGGCATCGGCGAGTGCGGGCTGGACTTCCACTACGACCTCAGCCCGCGCGATATCCAGGCCGCCGTGTTCCGCCAGCACTGCATCGCCGCCCGCGAGACGGGCCTGCCGCTGGTCGTCCACACCCGTGAGGCGGACGAGGTCATGGGCGATATCCTGGAGGCCGAGTACGCCGCCGGGCCGTTCAGGCTGCTGATGCACTGCTACACCAGCGGTCCCGGGCTGGCGAAGCGCGCGGCCGCCCTCGGCGCCTGGTTCTCGGTCAGCGGCATCGCCACCTTCAAGGCCGCCGAGGACGTTCGCGAAATCATCCGCGACATGCCCGCAGACCGCATCATCGTCGAGACCGACTGTCCCTACCTGGCGCCCGTGCCGATGCGCGGCCGCCGAAACGAGCCGGCCTTCCTGCCTTATGTCCTCGACAAGCTGGCGGAGATCCGCGGCTGGTCACGAGAGGAGGCAGAGCAGCGGACGGAGGACGCCTTCTTCGCCCTGTTCGACCGGATCCCGCGGCCGTGAGCGGCGTGCTCGAGATCACCGTGCTCGGTTGCGGCTCCTCGGGCGGAGTGCCGCGCGCCGACGGCGACTGGGGCGTCTGCGACCCCGACGAGCCGAAGAACCGCCGCCGCCGCTGCTCGCTGCTCGTCCGCCGCAAGCGCGCCGACGGCGGGGAGGGGCCCGAGACCACCGTCCTCGTCGACACCTCGCCCGACTTCCGCGAACAGGCCATCGACGCCCGAATCCGCCGGCTGGACGGCATCCTGTTCAGCCACGACCACGCCGACCAGACGCACGGCGTCGACGACGTCCGCGCCTTCTTCATCCGGCAGCGCGCCCGGATCGACGCCTGGATGGACGCCGCAACCCGCGCCAGCCTGACCCGCAAGTTCGACTACATCTTCGAGAGCCAGGGCGGCTATCCGGCGATCCTCGAGGCGCACGACCTGCCGCCGCACGGCGAACCATGGCGGATCGACGGGCCGTCCGGGCCGATCCCGGTCACCAGCTTCGACATGGAGCACGGGGCCATCCGCTGCGTCGGCTTCCGGTTCGGGAACGTCGCCTATTCGCCGGACGTCAACGGCCTTCCCGCCGCCGCCTGGGAGGCGCTGGAAGGGGTCGACACCTGGATCGTCGACGCGCTGCGCCACACGCCGCACCCGACCCACGCCCATCTGGAGCAGACCCTGCAGTGGGTGCGCCGCGCCAGGCCGCGCCGGACGATCCTGACGAACATGCATATCGACATGGATTTCAACGCCTTGCGGACCTCTGTCCCCGCTGGCGTTGAGCCCGCCTATGATGGCCTGACGCTGGAGATCGGGCTGTGAGAGGACTGCTGAGCATCGTCGCGGTGACCCTGCTGGTGCTGGCCGCCGCAGCGTCCTGGGCCTTCCTGGCCCTGAACCGCACGGTGAACGACGAGGATGTGCCGGTTGCGAAGACCCTGCTGGTCAACGGCGCGCCGAAGACCGTTCTGGCGGTCTGGGCCCATCCCGACGACGAAGTGACCTCAGCGGGGACCCTCGCCCGACTGGCACGGGAGGAGGGGGCCCGGCTCGTGCTGGTCTACATGACGCGCGGGGAAGCGGCGAAGGACCTCGGCTACACCGCCGGGCAACTGGCGACACTGCGGCCGCCGGAGGCCCAGGCGGCCGGCCGGGCGCTCGGCGCGGCCCGTGTGGTGGTGCTGGACTATCCGGACGGCGGCCTGCCGGGCGTCGATGCGGCCCAGGCGCAGGCCGCGATCCGCCGGATCATCGACGAGGAACGGCCTGGCGTGATCGTCAGCTTCGACGAACGCGTGGGCTTCTACGGCCATCCGGACCATGCCCAGGTCGGCCGCTGGGTGCGAGCTGTCGTCGACAAGGGGCTGACGGAACAGGCGTTTCCGGTCCGGCGGCTGTACCAGGCGACGCTGCCGCAGAGCCTGATCGACATCGCGCTCAAGCTCGTCGACGCGTTCCGCACGCGTTATCCGCGCGAACCGGGCCAAGGCCTGCCGGCGCCCGACCTGGCGATCGAGATTCCGAGCCAGGCCGCGGCCAAGCGCGCGGTGCTCGACGCGCACGTGACCCAGGTCAGGATCATCAGCGATGTGCAGCCGTACTACGACCGCGCGCCGGCGTGGCTGTACTATCGGCTGTTCGATCGCGAGTACTACGCCGTGGCGGTGGACCGGACGGCGTCGGGCGGCGGAAAAGCGCAGTAGGCGCAATTCCTTGTGCGACCTTCCTCCCATACTGCGTATTTCCGATAATCTTCCTTAGGCGATGATCGGGTATGACGGTGAACCGGCGCAAACGGCTCTTTCTGGCGCGCCTCCTCAACACGGCGATCTACGTCGTCATGGCCGCCAGCGCGCTGCTGGTGTTCTTCGCGGGCGTCACCGGCCTGACAGGACCCTGGCTGCTTCCGGCCGTGATCCTGATCCTCGGCGAAGTCGTCGTCTTCGCCGCCTGCGGGTTCAGGTGCCCGCTGACGGCCGTCGTCGCGCGCTATGCGGACGACGCGCCCGTGTCGGACACCTTCATGCCCGAGCGCCTGACGCGCTACACGGCGCTCGTCTTCGGGCCGATCATCGCCATCGGCTTTCTGCTGCTCGCGCTGCGCGTCGTCTTCTGAGCGCCGTCGAAAACCCCATTGGCAACGCTACGGCTTTCCGGCAAAAGCGGCCGTGATGATCCTCGTCGCCACCAAGACCATTACCCGCAAACCGACCCGCACCGGCGGGGCGTTTTCGGGTATGCGCGCCTAGCGCAGCGACCGGACCGCCGCCCCGCCATCCAGCGCGGGGCCCTCCAGACAGAGACAGCCAGGCCCCCGCGCGTCAAACCTTCCCAGGAGACGCCTGCCATGACCAATTCCCCTTCGATCCCCAATCCCGCCCGCGTGGGCGTTGTCGGCGCCACCGGCCTCGTCGGCACGATGATGCGCGAGCTGCTCGCCGAGCGCGGCTTCCCGGTCGCATCGCTGCGGCTGTTCGCGTCCTCCCGGTCGGCGGGAACCACCCTGCCCTGGAACGGCGGCGAGATCGTCGTCGAGGACGCGGAGACGGCGGACTACAGCGGCCTGGACGTCGTGTTCTTTTCGGCCGGCGGCTCGACGTCGCGCGCGCTGGCCCCGAAGGTCGCCGCGGCCGGGGCCATCGTCATCGACAACTCCTCGGCCTGGCGTTCGGACCCTGACGTTCCGCTGGTGGTCGCCGAGGTCAACCCGCAGGCCCTGCGCGTCATCCCCAAGAGCATCGTCGCCAACCCGAACTGCACGACCATGGTCGCCATGCCGGTGCTGCGTCCGCTGCACGAGGCGGCTGGCCTCAGGCGCCTGATCGCCAGCACCTACCAGGCGGTGTCGGGCGCGGGCGTCGCCGGCATCCGCATCCTGGAGGACGAGGTCCGCGCCGCCGGGGGCGACCTCGCCGCCCTCGCCCGCCGCGGCGACGCCGTCGCCTTCCCGCCGGCGGCCAAGTGGTCGTCGACCATGGCCTTCAACGTCAACCCGCTGAACTACGTGCTCGGCGAGGACGGCTACACCGAGGAAGAGTCGAAGCTCCGCGACGAGACCCGCAAGATCCTCGACATCCCGGGTCTTCCGGTGTCGGGCACCTGCGTGCGCGTGCCGGTGTTCACCGGCCACGCCCTGTCGATCAACGCCGAGTTCGAGCGGCCGATCACGCCGGAGGCCGCCCTGGCCCTTCTGGCCGACGCGCCCGGCGTGGTGGTGACTCAGGCCCCGACCCCGCTGGACGCCACCGGCCAGGACCCGGTCTTCGTCGGCCGTGTCCGCGCCGACCCGACCGTGCCGCATGGCCTGGCGCTGTTCGTCACCGGCGACAACCTGCGCAAGGGCGCGGCGCTCAACGCGGTGCAGATCGCCGAGGTGCTGCTCAAGGGGGCGTAGGCCCCCTACCCCTTCTTGCTCCGCGCGGCGAAGGCGGCGATCCGGTCCCGCATGTCGGGGCCGACGCCCTCGCCCTTGTAGATCTCGTGCGCCAGCCCGGCGCCGACCGGCAGGCCGTCGGTGTGGAGCAGCAGGCGCTTGTTGGCGGCATGGCTGAACGATGAGTTGGCGGCGATCTCGGCGACCAGGGCGTCGATGGCGGCGTCGAACTGCTCGTCGGGCACGCAGCTGTTGGCCAGGCCCATCGCCTCGGCCTCGCGCCCCGAATAGGTGCGGCAGGTGAACATCATCTCCCGCGCCTTGTAGGTCCCGACCCGCCGCGGCAGGCGCTGGCTCAGGCCCCAGACCGGGGTCAGCGCCCAGCGGGCGTGGGTGTCGGCGAACTTCGCGCTTTCAGCGGCCAGGATAATGTCGCCGGCCAGCGCCAGCTCCAGGGCGCCGGTGTAGCAGTGGCCGTGCACGGCGGTGATCACCGGCAGCGGCAGATCGGCCAGTCTTTCAATGACATGCGACTGGTAATTCGCGCGCGGCAGTTTCTCGCCGGTGGCGATGTCGCCGAGGTCGTGGCCGGCCGAGAAGCAGCGCCCGGCCCCGCGCAGCACCACCGCCGCGACGCCGCCGGGCGCGGCCTCGACGGCCTTCACATGTGCTTCCAGCGCCTCGAACACCGGCACGTTCAGCGAATTCAGCTTGTCCGGACGGTTGAGAGTCAGGATCGCCGCCCCGCCCCTGTCCTCGCGCAGCACCAGATCGCTCATCACCGTCTCCTCCGCCTGTTGTTGGGGACAGCCTAGGCGGGTCGCGCCGCGCCCTCCAGCATCACGCCACGGAACCCCACTTTTGGAGGGCGTCCGTCGGGTATCCGACGCTCAGACTCCGGCTGCTCGGCCCTGCCGAGCGGGCAATGGAGGAACCCCACATGCAACGACGCACCTTTCTCGGCGGCGCCGCCGCAGCAGGCCTGACCGGCGCGGCGCTCGCCGCGGGCCAGGCGCAGGCCCAGTCCTACGCCGATCTGGCGACCCTGTCGGTGAAGGACCTGAACTACCGGGCCTTTTCCGCGCTGGGACCGTCCAGGAATGTCGGCGTAATGGGCTACAATTTCGGGCTGGTCTTCCAGAACGGCCTCGGCGCCATGGCGTCCGGCAACAATGTTCAGGTCAGCTCCGCCTATCAGCTGACCGGGATGAGCGTCGAGCTGATGCAGCGCATCGCGGCCAAGGCCCAGGCCGACCTGATCGCGCAGCTGGCCGGCGCGGGCCGTCCGATCCTGACCACCGAGCAGATGCACGCCACCCAGGGATTCCAGTCCTTGAAGAGCTCGGCCATCCCGTTCCGGAAGCAGCCGGCGGCGGACGCCCGCCGCGTGGTCATAGCGCCCCCGACCGGCCAGGGCCTCTATCTCACTGCCGTCGATTCGCCCCTGACCGACAAGTCGCCCTTCGACCAGGCGTCGGTGAAGGCGCTGCACATGATCGGCTTCGAACTCGACGCCGTCATCCTGATCCCGACCCTGGTCATCGACGTGGCGGCTCTCTCCCGGTCCGGCAACAGCCTCTACTCGAGCGGCGCCAGCGTCGGCATCGACCCCGGCCTCTTCATCGTCGAGCTGTTCAGCGGGCTGAACGTCTACCACGCCCGCAACAAGATCGCCGGCGACGGCGGCAGAGGCTCGCTGCAGAAGCGGGTCCGCCTCGGCCAGGCCGGCCGGCTGGTCGAGAAGTCCAGCTACTCGAACCGGGACGAGGTGGCCTGGTGGAACTCGCGGGTGAACAGCGGCATGGTGACGCCCGGCGAGATCGGCCCGACCTTCGCCTACGCCCACAACACCTACCAGTACGTCGCCGATCCCACCCTTTTCGAGATGCGGGCGCTGGCCGGCGCGGCCGCGCTGAACCGCGCCTGCGTCCAGGCCGTCAGCCAGTTCAAGCGCGCCTGACGTTCAACGCCTCCTTGCGGGCGGCGGGCGCAGGTCGCATCTTTCCGGCGAGGGACTCGAGCACCAGCGACGGAGACAAGCGCATGCGCCTGGCCGCCTTCCTTTCCACCGCCCTTCTGGCCGCCGGCGCGGCTGTCGGGGCCCAGGCCGCGCCTGGCGGCGTGGCCTCCATCAACGTCGACATCGGGCCCGACCTGGCCGGCAAGACCGATGTCGTGAGCGACCGCGACCTCGACTTCCTGAAGACCGAGCTGCGCGAGTCGCTCGAACGGGAACTGGCCCGCGGCGGCGCGCTCGCCGCTGACGGCGGCGTGCTGACGGTGGTCATCGAGGACGCCACCCCGAACCGGCCGACCATGCGGCAGCTGACCAGGACGCCCGGCCTGTCCTTCGACAGCCGGGGCATCGGCGGCGCAACCCTGAGCGGCACGCTCGTCGCGCCGGACGGGGCCTCCACGCCGTTCAGCTACCAGTGGTACGAAAGCGACATCCGCAACACCGTCGCGGCCAGCACCTGGAACGATGCGGAGACCACCTTCGATCGTTTCGCGCGCAAGTTCGCGCGCGGCGACGTCCTGTCCGCGCGCTGATCAGAACTTCTGGCTTGCCGGATCGCCGTTCACGCGGTCTCCTCTCGTGAACGGCGATCACCATTCGCCGACGCAAGACATCCTGCATTAGCGAGGCGACATGGCCGTGGGCCGCCGATCCTTCCTCACGCTCGCGGCGTTCGCCGCCCCGTGCCTGCCGCTGGCGGCGTTCGGCCTTCCCCTCGTCATCACCCTGCCGCACTACTACTCCGAGACGCTCGGGGTGAACCTGTCGGCGGTCAGCCTCGCCTTCGTCCTGGTGCGGCTGATCGATATCGGGTTCGACCCGGTCTTCGGCACCATCCTGGACCGCACCCGCTGGTCCTTCGGCCGCTTCAAGGGCTGGCTGGCGATCAGCATTCCGGCGCTGATGCTGTCCATCTACATGCTGTTCATGGCCAAGCCCGGCGTCGGTCCTGGCTACCTCTGGTTCTGGCTGATCGTGGTCTATTTCGGCCTGTCCATCGCCACCCTCGCGCACACCTCCTGGGCCTCGAAGCTCACCACCGACTATCACGAGCGCTCGCGCATCTACGCCTTCTGGCAGACCGGCAACGTGGTCGGGATGATCATCATCCTCACCCTGCCCATCCTGCTGAACAGGATCGGCATGGGCGACAACGAGACCGAGATCGTCGCCGGACAGGGCTGGTTCATCGTGGTGCTGCTGCCGCTGGCGACGCTGCTGGCCCTGTGGCGCGTGCCCGAGCCCCCGGTGGTCGAGGACGCCAATCCTGAAAGGGCGTCGCTCAAGGACTACTTCCGGCTCATCAGCCGGCCCACGGTCCTCCGGATCCTGGCCGCGGACCTGCTGACGGGTCTGGCGCCCGGCATCGCCGGCACCCTGTTCTTCTTCTTCTTCACCCGTGTGAAGCAGTTCACCTTCCTCGAAGCCTCGAACCTGCTGCTGTTCTATTTCCTCGCCGCGGTCGCCGGCGGCTTCATCTGGACGGCCCTGGCCAAGCGCGTCGGCAAGGCCCGGGCCCTGATCGCCGCCTGCATCACCTACGCCCTCGTGCAGTTCCTGGTCGTCACCCTGCCGGCCGGCGACTTCTGGCTCGCGGTTCCCTTCCTGATCGCGGCGGGCATCCCCTACTCCGCCGGCGCCCTGCTGCTGCGCTCGATGCTGGCCGACTACGGCGACGAGGAGCGGCTGGAGTCCGGCAAGGACCGCACCGGCCTGCTCTATGCGATCCTGACCGGCACGGTGAAGGTCGGTTCGGCGCTGGCGGTCTGCAGCCTGTTCCTGCTCGACGCCCTGGGCTTCGACGCGATGAACGCCGCCAACAGCACCGAGCTGTCGATGCAGGGGCTGCAGGCGTTGTACGCTTTCGCCCCCGGCCTCATCGGCCTGCTCGCCGCCGCCTGCATGATCGGCTATCCCCTGACCGAGGCGAAGCACGCCGAGATTCTGCGTCGGCTCGGCGAGAAGGACAGCGTCTTCCCGCCCCCGACCCCCGAGGACGTGGCAGGGACCAACCCCAATGTCGTCAATCCCCTCGTCTCCTGACGTCCATCCGCTCTTCCGCCTGGTCGAGATCATGGCGCGGCTGCGCGATCCCGAGCGCGGCTGCGCCTGGGATCTGGAGCAGACCTTCGCGACCATCGCGCCCTACACGGTCGAGGAAGCCTACGAG
Organism: uncultured Caulobacter sp.; assembly: GCA_937991555.1. GTDB lineage: Bacteria > Pseudomonadota > Alphaproteobacteria > Caulobacterales > Caulobacteraceae > Caulobacter. The sequence continues at coordinate 9,855 of CALKHU010000016.1, read as the reverse complement.
GTCGCCGACGCCATCGAGCGGAACGACCTGAAGGACCTCAAGGAGGAGCTGGGCGACCTGCTGCTTCAGGTCGTCTTCCACGCCCGCATGGCCGAGGAACAGGGCGCCTTCGACCTCGCCGACGTGGCCGCCGCCATCAATGACAAGATGGTCCGCCGCCATCCGCACGTGTTCGGCGACGCCGAGGTCCGCACCAGCGGCGAGCAGACCGCCGCCTGGGAGGTGATCAAGCAGCAGGAACGCTCGCAGAAGGCCCGCCACGGCGTCCTCGACGACGTCCCCGTAGGCCTGCCCGCCCTGACCCGCGCGGTGAAGCTGAACAAGCGCGCCGCCCGCGTCGGCTTCGTCTGGCCCAGCGTCACCGAGGTGTTGGACAAGTTGGACGAGGAGGTCGGCGAGCTCCGCGTCGAGATCGAGAACGGCGACCGCGAGAAGATCCGGGGCGAGCTCGGCGACGTGCTGTTCGTGCTCGCCAACCTGGCCCGGGAACTGGACATCGAGCCCGAGGACGCCCTGCGCGCCACCAACGCCAAGTTCGTCCGCCGCTTCGGCTATATCGAGGACCGGCTCGCCGAGCGCGGCAAGACGCCCGACCAGTCGGACCTCGCGGAGATGGACGCGCTCTGGAACGAGGCCAAGGCCGCCGAGCGTTCCGCTGGGTAACGGGTGACCACGCCGAAAGTCTGCTGCTAGGCTCCCGGAAACACAGGGGAGGCAGGCATGGCCGACGGGTCGGTTCACGGGTTCACGCACGATCGTTTCGACGACGTCCGCAAGGTCTTCGAAGGCAATCTCGCCAGCGGCGCGGATGTCGGCGCTTCCTTCTGCGCGACGAAGGACGGCGAGATCATCGTCGACCTGTGGGGCGGTCACGCCGACGCCGAAAGGACCCGACCCTGGGAACGCGACACCATCGTCAACGTCTACTCGACCACCAAGACGATGTGCGCCCTCACCGCCCTGCTGGTCGCCGACCGCGGCGAACTCGACTTCAAGGCGCCGGTCGCGAAGTACTGGCCCGAGTTCGCCGCCAACGGCAAACAGGACGTCACCGTCGCCCAGTTGATGAGCCACTCGTCCGGTCTCTCGGGCTGGAAGGAGCCGATCACCGGCGACGACCTCTATGACTGGGAGAAGGCGACCTCGCTGCTGGCGGCGCAGGCGCCGTTCTGGGAGCCGGGCACGGCCCCGGGCTACCACGCCCTGACCCAGGGCTACCTGGTCGGCGAGGTCATCCGCCGGATCACCGGCAAGACCGTCGGCACGGTTTTCCGCGAGGAGATCGCCGAGCCGCTGGGCGCCGATTTCCACATCGGCCTGCCGGCGTCGGAAGACCATCGCGTCGCCGACCTGATCCCGCCGCCGCCGGGAACGGCGATCGGCGCCGGGCAGCAGTCCGAAATCCAGCGCAACATGACCTCCAACCCCGGTATCGACGTACTGGCGACCCGCACCCGGGCCTGGCGCGGGGCGGAGATCCCGGCCGCTGGCGGCACCGGCAACGCCCGCTCGGTGGCGCTGGTCCACACCATCCTCGCCAACGGCGGCGAGGCCAGGGGCAAGCGCTTCATGTCGGAAGCCGGCGTGCGCAAGGCGCTGGACCTTCAGGTCGAAGGGCAGGACCTGGTCCTCGGCGTGCCGGCCCGGTTCGGCCTCGGCTTCGGCCTGGGCGGCGGCGCGGTGCCGATGCCGAGTCCCAACGCCATGTACTGGGGCGGCTACGGCGGGTCGGTGATCATCATCGATATGGATACGCGGATGACCTACGCCTACGCCATGAACAAGATGGCCGGCACGACGGTCGGCGACATGCGGGCCTTCAGTCTGCTCGGCGCGCTGTGGGGCGCGATGGCCGGCTAGCGGTCCGCCATCCTGTCGATCACCGGAACGATTTCGTCCCGCCACGCGGGCGAGGTCGGGTCGATCAGCTCGAAATGTCCGGCGCGGCCAATGGTGATCTCGGCCGCGCTCCAGCGCGTCGCGAACGGCGGTCCAAAGCCCGGCGGCACGATGGGATCGAGCCCGCCGGAAATCACCGCTGCCTGCGCCTCTGGAGCAGGCAGCCGCGCGGGCGAGGTGTCGGCGTAGAGGTCCTGCCCGCCCCGGGCCGCCGCCGACACCAGGTCGTCGATCGTCTGAGGGCCGCCGCAACGGTCCGGACCGCGCTCGCGGAAGGACTCCAGGTCGTTGATCCCGGCCAGGCTGACGACGCCTTTCACGGGGAGAGGCTCGCGGGTCCAGAGGGGGCTGGTTTTCGGCAACCCCGGTCGGGCGGCGAGCCAGCTGACCAGATGGCCGCCGGCCGAGTGACCGACCAGCACCACCCGCGACAGGTCCAGGGACCGCCCCGGGGCCAGCGTCCGCAGGTGGTCCAGGCCCGCCGCGACATCCTGGAAGGTCCCCGGCCAGGCGCCGCCCGGATGGCCGATGCGCCGGTACTCCAGATTCCAGACCGCATAGCCGCGCGCCTTCAGGTCGGCGGCCAGGTAGTCCATCAGTTCGAGCCCCGGCAGGTCGGCCTGCCAGCAGCCCCCGTGCACCAGCACGATGACCGGAAGCGGCCCCTCGCCCGCCGGGACCCAGAGCTCGCCGAACTGTCGCGGATCGGGACCATAGGCCACGCGCGCGTCCGCCGCCGCGCGCGGCCGGGCGAGCAGGTCGGCGAAGGTGATCGTGTCGGCGGCCAGGGCCTCTGGCGGAGGAAGGCAGGCGGTCATGGCTATCAGGATAGCCGCGAGCGCCGTCCGTTTCACTCCGCCGCCTCGGCGACATGGGCTTCCGGAAACAGGCGCTCGAAGCGGCCCAGAGCCTGCGCGTCCAGCCGCACCCGCAGATGCAGGCCCCCCTCCCCGCCCTCGTGCCGTCCCACGACCCGGCCATGGCGGTAGAGCCAGGCCAGCGCCTCGCCGGCGCCGGCGTCCAGCACCACGTCGATCTCCGGCGTCACGTCGACCAGCGTGGCGAGCCGCTGCAGCAGCGCCTCGCATCCCTCGCCCGTGACGGCCGACACCAGCGCCGCGCCGACCCGGCGCGCGGCCCCCTCGGCGTCGATGCGGTCGTCCTGCGCGAGCAGGTCGGCCTTGTTCCAGACCTCGATGATCCGGCGGCCGGCTTCGGCCGTGACGCCGAGGTCCTCAAGCACGGTCTCGACGTCGCGCTTCTGCGCCTCGCTGTCGGGATTGGCGATGTCGCGCACATGCAGCACCACATCCGCCTCCTGGACCTCTTCCAGGGTGGCCCGGAACGCCTCGACCAGTTCGTGCGGCAGATCGGAGATGAAGCCCACGGTATCGGACAGGATCGCCGGACGGCCGCCCGGCAGCTTCACGGTGCGCAAGGTGGGGTCGAGGGTGGCGAACAGCATGTCCTTGGCCACCACCTGGGCCTCGGTCAGGCGATTGAACAGCGTCGACTTGCCGGCGTTCGTGTAGCCGACCAGCGCCACTGTCGGGTACGGGACCTTCTTGCGCTGTGACCGGTGGAGGGACCGGGTCCGGCGGACCTCGGTCAGCTCCTTCTTCATCTTCACGATGCGATCGGCGATCTGGCGCCGGTCGAGCTCGATCTGCCGCTCGCCCGGGCCGCCGGTGCTGCCGGTGCCGCCGCGCTGCCGTTCAAGGTGGGTCCAGGTCCGGACGAGGCGGGAGCGCTCATACTCGAGCCTGGCCAGCTCGACCTGCAGCACACCCTCCCGGGTGCGCGCCCGACGGCCGAAGATCTCGAGGATCACGCCGCTCCGGTCGACGACCTTGACGTTCCAGGCCCGCTCCAGATTGCGCTGCTGGACCGGCGTCAGGGCCTCGTCGACCATGACCACGTCGACCTTCTCGACCTCGCAGAGGAGGCGCAGCTCCTCGACCTTCCCCTTGCCGAACAGGGTGGCGGGCGTGCGCCCGCGCAGGGAGACGACGAAAGCCTCCACGACCTCGAGGTCGAGCGCCAGCGCGAGGCCGACCGCTTCCTCGAGACGGGCCTCGGGATCGCGGGCGGCGGTCTCGCCGGTCCGGACGGGATGGATAACCAGCGCCCGCTGGACGGGCGCGTCGTGGTCGATCAGTTGGGTCAATCGTCTTGTTCGGGGCCGGGCTCGTACAGCTGGACCGGCTGGGCGGGCATGATCGTCGAGATGGCATGCTTGTAGACGAGCTGGGACTGGCCATCGCGCCGAAGCAGGACGCAGAAGTTGTCGAACCAGCTCACGACGCCCTGCAGCTTCACGCCGTTCACGAGGAAGATAGTCAGCGGCGTCTTGGACTTGCGCACGCTGTTGAGAAAGGTGTCCTGCAGGTTCTGCTTCTTGTCGGTCACGGGGTGTCCCCTTCTTGTTCTTGGCCGGAAGGCAGGAGGCCCTCCACACACGCAAGCCCGTAATGCTTGGCCCGGATCGACTCGGTCCGCAACCGCGAACGCCCCGGTGGGCGTCAACTGATCGAAGCTTGGGCGGCCTGGATATAGAGAGCCCGAAGGCGCGTCGCCACCGGACCCGGGGATCCGTCGCCGATCTTTCGGCCGTCGATGCTCACCACGGGCAGGACCAGCGCCCCGGCGCCGGTGATGAACGCCTCGCGGGCGGATTTCGCCTCGTCGGGGGTGAAGGCGCGCTCCTCGAAGCGGATGTTCGCCTCGCCGAGCAGGGCGATGACGCTCTTGCGGGTCACCCCGCGCAGGATGTTCGCGCTCGTGTCGCGGGTGCGCAGCACGCCGTCGGCGTCGACGATCCATGCGTTCGACGAGGCGCCTTCGGTGACCAGGCCGTCGCGATCGACGAACCAGGCCTCGCCGCAGCCGGCCTCCTTGGCCGCCTGCTTGGCCAGGGCGTTGGGCAGCAGGCCCACCGTCTTGATGTCGCAGCGGCCCCAGCGGTTCTCCGGCAGGGTGATGACGCCGATGCCCCTGGCCGCCCTCGCCTCCGCGGCCTTGCGGTCCAGGTTCCTGGCCGTGATCACCACCGCCGGAACGACCGGCTTGTCCGGGAAGGCGTGGTCTCGCCGCGCGACCCCGCGCGTCACCTGGAGATAGACGAGGCCGTAGGTCACCCGGTTCCGTCGCACCGCCTCGCGCAGGACCATTTCCAGCGCCTTGCGGCTCATCGGCTGCGGGATGCGCAGTTCGTTGAGGCTGCGCTCAAGCCGCTCGAAGTGCCCCAGGGTGTCGACCATCCTGCCGTCGAACACGGCCCAGACCTCATAGACCCCGTCGGCGAGCTGGTAGCCGCGGTCCTCGATGTGCACGGCGGCGTCGCCGTGCCGCACGAACCGACCGTTCACATAGGCCCAGCGCGACATCAGTCCTCCTCGTCCTCGCCGCCGCGGGGACCGGTCAGGCCGAGGGACTTCAGCTTCCGGTGCAGCGCCGACCGCTCCATACCGATGAAGGCGGCGGTGCGGGAGATGTTTCCGCCGAAGCGCAGGATCTGGGCGTTGAGATACTCCCGCTCGAACAGCTCGCGGGCCTCGCGCAGCGGCAGGGCGATGATCTTCTCGGTGCCGATGCCGCCGCCCTGGGAGTCGGGCGGCGATTCCGACGGCAGCATCGCCGCCGTGATCGGCTCGTTCGGATCGCCGGAGGCCAGGATCATCATCCGCTCGACGTTGTTGCGCAGCTGGCGGACATTGCCGGGCCACTCGTGCACCTGCAGGGTCGCCAGCGCGTCTTCGGCGAGACGGCGACGCGGCAGGCCGGTGGCCTCGGCGATGCGGTCGATGAAATAGCTGACCAGCTCGGGCACATCGTCCCGCCGCTCGGCCAGCCCCGGGACCCGGATCGGCACGACGTTCAGGCGGTGGAACAGGTCCTCGCGGAACCGGCCGGCGGCGATCTCCTCGCGCAGATCCCGGCTGGACGAGGAGATCACGCGGACGTCGACCTGGACGTCGTTGTCTCCGCCGACGCGCCGGAACCGCTGCTCGACCAGGACCCGCAGGATGCGGCTCTGCGTCTCGCGCGGCATGTCGGCGACCTCGTCGAGATAGAGGGTGCCGCCGTGGGCGCGCTCGAACACGCCGATCTTTCGCGGCCGGCCGCCCTCGCCTTCCTCGCCGAAAAGCTCGAGGTCCATGCGTTCGGGGGCCATCCCGGCGGCGCTGATGGCCACGAACTCGCCGCGGCTGCGGGGGCTGGAGCCGTGGATCAGTCGCGCGACCAGCTCCTTGCCGGAGCCGGCGGGACCCGCGATCAGCACGCGGCTGTTGGCCGGCGCGACCTTGGCGACCAGCTGCCGAAGCTGCTGGGCGGCGGTGGACTTGCCGATCAGGCCGTCCGGCGTCAGCGTCTGGGTGCGCAGGCGCCGGTTCTCACGCTTCAGGCTCGCCGCCTCGATCGCCCGCTCGACCACCAGCAGCAGCCGGTCGGACTTGAACGGCTTCTCGAGAAACTCGTAGGCGCCGCGCTTGATGGCGCTGACCGCGGTTTCGATATTGCCATGGCCGCTGATCATGATGATCGGCAGGTCCGCGTCGAGCGTCTTGACCAGGTCCAGCAGTTCGAGACCGTCCATGCCCCCGCCCTGCATCCAGATGTCGAGGACGATCAGCGCCGGCTTTCGGGCGCGGATGGCCGCGAGCGCCTGCTCGGAATCGGCCGCGGTGCGCACCGCATAGCCTTCGTCCGACAGGATTCCCGAGACGAGTTCGCGAATGTCGGCCTCGTCGTCGACGACCAGAACATCAGCCGCCATGGGCAGCCTCCTTTACTTCGGGCGCGGCCGTCCGACGCGCGGTGGGGAAACAGAGGGAAACCCGGGCCCCGGACAGCGACCGGGCGTCCGCCAGCGCCAGTTCGCCGCCATGGTCCTCGAGGATTCGCTTGACGATCGCGAGACCGAGGCCGGTGCCCTTCTCGCGGGTCGTCACATAGGGCTCGGTCAACCGGTCGCGGTCACGCGAGGGCAGGCCGACCCCGTTGTCCTCGACGACGAACGCGAGCCGGTCGTCTTCAACGCGCAGGGCCGCGTGGATTCTGCCCTCACCGGGGGGCAGGCCTTTGCCCGACACCGCCTCGGCGGCGTTCTTGAGGATGTTGGCCAGCGCCTGGCCGACCATCCGCTCGTCGCAGGACAGAACGAGGCCGGACGGCGGCTCATCCATGTCAACCTCGAGCTCGGGGCTGGCGACGCGCTGCGCGAACACCGCCTGCCGGAGCAGCTCGGCCGGGTCGACGTCGGAGAACCGCGGCGCCGGCATGCGGGCGAACGACGAGAACTCGTCCACCATCCGGCCGATGTCCCCGACCTGCCGGATGATGGTGTCGGTGCAGCGGTCGAAGGTCTCCAGGTCGCTGCTGATCTCCTTGCGGTACTTGCGGCGGATGCGCTCGGCCGACAGCTGGATCGGGGTCAGCGGGTTCTTGATCTCGTGGGCGATGCGCCGGGCGACGTCCTTCCAGGCGGCGTTGCGCTGGGCGGTGACAAGCCGGGTGATGTCGTCGAAGGTCAGCACCACGCCGTCGGCCGCCGCGCCGCTGGCGCGCACGCGCAGGCGGCGGGTCTCCGAGGCCCGGATGACGTCGACCTCCTCCTCGACCTCGGCGCTGATCTCCAGCGCCCGGTCCGCCACCGGAGCGAGCTCGGGCGCGACCTCGTCCAGCGGCCGCCCGGCCATGCCGTCCGGGGCGACGCCGAGCAGCACCGCCGCCTGGCGATTGCAGGCCGAAACGGCGCCCTGGCCGTCGAGCCCGATGACGCCGGCGCTGACGCCCGACAGCACCGTCTCGATGAACATCCGCCGGCTCTCGGCGTCCAGGCTGGCCGTCTTCAGGGCCAGCTGCTGGACCTGAAGATCGTTGGTCATGTTGTTGAACGCCCGGGACAACATGGCCATTTCCTCAGGTTGCCGGTCGGTGTCGACCCGCGCGGCGAGATCGCCGGAGGAGATGCGCCCCGCGGCCTGTATGAGCCGGGCGACCGGCGCGGCGATCGAATTGCCGACCGGAATCGCCAGCCAGGCGGCGCCGACGAGCAGCAGCAGCACCATCTCGACGTAGGTCAGGGCGAACGCGGCCTGCAGCCGGAGCTTGTTGTCGTCGGCCTCGCGATAGGTGACCAGCTGCGCCTCGGCGTCGCGAAGCTGGCTCAGGATGCCGTTGCTGGCGGGGCGGACAACGTAGAGATAGGCGTCCGGATAGGCCGCCAGCCGGTAAAGCCCGCGGAACATGTCGGCGGACGCGAAGCTCTGGGCGGAGATATCGCCCTCGTCGGCGGCCTTGAAGCTCTCGGGAGGCGGCGCCAGGAAGGGCGGCGCGCCGCGCTCTTCAGACCGGGCGAGGATGCGCCCCTCCGAGTCGAGGATGTAGGCGGCGACGAAGGCCCCTGACGACAGCTGCCTCAGGTAGTGGCTGTAGGCGACCGGCGACACTTCCAGCGCCTCGGGCGCCTGGTTGAGCTCGCCGCCGACCGTCATCACGTTCTCGCCGAGATAGTTGGTCTGCTCCTGGACATAGGTGCGGGCGACCGTCGCCGAGTTCTCGATCATCGTGCGGACCTTCTGGCTGAACCAGTAGTCGACGCCCGAGATCACAACGCCCCCGAAAAAGAGGGCCACGACGATGGCGGGGGCCACGGTGGCGAGGCCGAAGATGGCCATGAACCGCAGCTGGAGCCGGGCGCCGGCGTCGGCGTCCCGGTTGCGCAGCAGCACGGCCACCCGCAAGGCGACCAGCGTCGCCAGGGCCAGGATCAGCACCAGGTTGAAGCCCAGCAGGGCCAGCATCACCTGGACGTCCGCCCCGATCGGTCCCACCTCCGGAGGGCGGGAGGCGAGCAGCGCTCCGGCGATCGTCAACAGGACCGCCAGAAGGTAGCCGCCGCCCAGCAGGTACCGCGACTCGACGATGCGTCGCCAGGCAGGCGGCGGCGCGTCGGCGATACGGTCACCCTCTGACGCGGTTGAACTCATGTCGGCAGCCTAGGTCGAACTGCGGCCTGACTGCAACAGGGATGTGGCTGAACAGTGTCAGCGTTTCCCGCGCACCATCTCCACGCCCAGGTCCTGGATCTTCTTGCGCAGGGTGTTGCGATTGAGGCCGAGGATCTCCGCCGCCCGCACCTGGTTGCCGCGGGTGGCCGCGAGGGTCAGCTGGATCAGCGGGCGTTCCACCTCCTCCAGAACCCGGTCGTAGAGCCCCGCCGCGGGGACGCCGTCGGGCTGGTCGGCGAAGTGGGCCGACAGATGCCGCTCGACCAGCTGGGAGAGAGTCAGAGGCCCGGTCTCGCCGACGACCGGCGCATGATCCTGCAGCTCACGCTCGACGATGCGCGCGGTGATCAACTCCTCGCCGTAGAGCGCGCAGACCCGGCGGATCAGGTTCTCGAGCTCGCGCACGTTGCCGGGCCAGTCGTGCGTCTTCATCCGCTCGAGCGCCGACTGGTCGATGGTCTTGGCCGGAAGCCCTTCCCGCGCGGCGCGCAGCAGGAACGACCGCGCCAGGTCCGGAATGTCCTCGACCCGGTCGCGCAGCGGCGGCAGGCGCACAGGTGCGACGTTGAGCCGGAAGAACAGGTCCTCCCGGAACAGGCCCTGCTGGATCAGCCCGCGGAGGTCGCGGTTGGTCGCGGCGATGATGCGGACATTGGGCGGCCGGTTGGTCTTGGGGTTGAGCGCCGGCTCCGCGCCGTCGATCACCCGCAGAAGCCGACTCTGGGCGTCCAGCGGCATGTCGCCGATCTCGTCCAGGAACAGGGTGCCGCCGTCGGCCTCGACAAGCTTGCCCAGGTCGCCTTCGCCGCGACCGAACAGTTCGGTTTCGACGCGCTCGCGCGGCACGGCGGCCAGATTGATGACGACGAACTTGCCGTCGCGACGGCGGCCGAGGTCGTGCAGCGCCCGCGCCACCAGCTCCTTGCCGGTGCCCGACTCGCCG
>CALKHU010000015.1 GCA_937991555.1 uncultured Caulobacter sp. | reverse complement strand
CGCGAGGACACGAAGCCCCAGCTCTCCGCCCTTCGGGAATCCGGCTCGATCGAGCAGGACGCCGACGCCGTCATGTTCGTCTATCGCGAGGCCTACTACCTGGGCCGGGCCGAGCCGCGCGAGGGCACGCCCGAGCACATGACCTGGCAGGAGGAGATGGACAAGATCGCCAACATCGCCGAGGTCATCATCGGCAAGCAGCGTCACGGCCCGATCGGCACGGTGAAGCTGCACTTCAACAGCGACACGACCCGCTTCGGCAACCTGGCCCGCGAGGGCCGGTTCGACGTGCGCTAGGCTGGCGGCCCGTAGCGAAAGCCCCCGGTTATACCCCACGCATGCGGCGGTGCTTGACCCTGCCCCGCGCGGCCCCTAGGCCCGCGCCATGACGTCCGCCCGCCTGACCATCGACCTCGACGCCCTGGCGCGGAACTACGCCTTCCTGCGCGACACCGCGGGGGTGGAGGCGGCGCCGGCGGTCAAGGCGGACGGTTACGGACTCGGCGCGATGGAGGTGTCGCGGCGGCTGCTGGCCGAGGGCGCGCGGACCTTCTATGTCGCCCGCCTGGCCGAGGGCGAGCAGCTGCGCGCGGCGCTGGGTCCCGGGCCGGCCATCCAGGTGCTGGACGGGGCGACCGCCGGCGCGGCGGAACGGCTTCTGGCCAGCGACCTGACCCCGGTCATCAACAGCCTGGAGCAGGCGTCGCGCTGGCGCGCCGAAGGACAGGGCCGGCCGGTCGTGCTGCACGTCGACACCGGCATGAACCGGCTGGGCGTCACCCTGGCCGAGGCGCGCGGGCTGGAGGGCTGGTCGGCGGTTGAGCTGGTGATGAGCCACCTGGCCTGCAGCGGCCAGCCGGACCATCCGCTGAACCCCCGCCAGCTGGCGGCGTTCCGGGAGGCGCGGGCGCTGTTCCCGGCGGCGCGGGCGAGCCTGGCGGCCTCGGGCGGCATCTTCCTCGGCCCCGACTACGCCTTCGACCAGGTGCGGCCGGGCGTCAGCCTGTTCGGCGGCGGCCCACGCGACGTGGTCGACCCGCGCATTCAGCCGGTCGCGACCTTCGAAGCGCCAATCCTGCAGGTGCGCGACGTCCCGCCCGGCGAGACCGTCGGCTACGGCGGGGCCTTCGAGACGACGCGGCCGACCCGCATCGCCATCGTGGCGGCCGGCTACGCCGACGGCGTCCTGCGCAGCAGCCACCCGCGCGGCGCGGTGTGGTTCGACGGCGCCCGGAGGCCGATGCTGGGCCGGGTGTCGATGGACCTGATCGCCATCGACGTCAGCGACGCCTTCACCGCGCGGCCGGGCGCGGTGGTCGAGGTGATCGGCCAGAACCTGCCGATCGACGACGCCGCGGCGGCCGCCGGAACGACGGCCTACGAACTGCTGACCCGGCTGTCGCCCCGCGCCGAGCGGCGCTGGATCGGCGACTGACCGTCAGCGGAAGGCCCCGGCGGCCAGACCGACGCCTCCGGTCAGCGTCACGGCGCTGACGATCGCGCCGATCACGGCGTAGACCACGAAGGCGACCACCACCGTCACCAGCGTGTAGACGAGCGCCTTGTCCTCTCCCGTCTTCATCAGCTTCGGCAGGCCGAGATACAGCAGGTAGAGGCTGTACAACCCGCCGGCGAGCGCCCCGATCCAGCCGATGAAGGGGATCAGATTGAACGCCCCGCCGACCCAGGCGGCGGTCTGGGCGTAGGCGACCGTCTTCAGGGCCTGGATCTGGCTCTTCTGCCCGCCGAAGCTGGGCGCCAGGGCGTCCACGATCAGCGCCACGACGAAGACCCCGGCCAGCGACAGGCCGTAGCTGACCAGCGCGCCCACCAGAGCGAACACGGCGAACCCCGCCGATCCGAACAGCGTCGAGGCGAGAAAGCCGGCCACCGGCGGGATGGCCGCCAGGATGCAGATGTAGCCTGTGTAGAGACCCTTCACCGTCGCCGGCTCGGCGTCGATCACGTCCCACGTCGGCTTCGGCCGCAGGAGGATGTCCTGCACCCTTTGCACGAGGCCCGACGACTTGCCTCCTTCGACAACGCTCATGTGGCGAACCCTCCTCTGGCTGACGCCGGACAAGCTCCCCCTGCGTCACCCTAGCGGAGTCGCAGCTGTTGGCGAGACACGGTTCCGCGAACGACGCCGCGCGGATCGGCCGCGCGCTGTTCCCGTTTTGTCGCTATGGTCGGCCCGTCCTCGAATCAGGAGCGCGCATGGCCCGCGACGGCGCCGTCTATGTCTGCCAGTCCTGCGGCGCGGCGCAGTCGAAGTGGGCCGGGCAGTGCCCGGCCTGCGGCGCCTGGAACAGCCTCGTCGAGGAAGTCACGTCGCGGCCGCCGGGCGCGCTCGCCCCGACCAGATCCAGTCGAGCGCGCGGCCTGAACTTCGAAGGACTGGAGAGCGAGAATCCGGAGCCGCCGCGCATCGTCACCGGCGTCGAGGAATTCGATCGCGTCTGCGGCGGCGGCGTGGTGCCGGGCAGCGCCATCCTGCTGGGCGGCGATCCCGGCGTAGGCAAGTCGACGCTGCTGCTGCAGGTGGTCGCCAACGCCGCCGCGCGCGGGGCCCGTTGCGCCTACATCTCGGGCGAGGAGGCCGTCGAACAGATCCGCGGTCGCGCCGGCCGCATGGGCCTGGCCCAGGCGCCGGTGAAGCTGGCCGCCGAGACGGCGCTGCGCGACATCCTCGAGGGCCTCAAGCGCGAACCTTTCGACCTGGTGGTCATCGACTCCATCCAGACGCTGTGGAGCGACGTCCACGAGGCCGGACCCGGCTCGGTGACCCAGGTCCGCAACTGCGCCGCCGAACTGGTGCGCCTGGCCAAGAAGAAGGGGATCGCCATGATCCTCGTCGGCCATGTGACGAAGGACGGCCAGATCGCCGGCCCCAGGGTGGTCGAGCACATGGTCGACGCCGTGCTCGCCTTCGAGGGCGAGCGCGGCTACCCCTTCCGCATCCTGCGGGGGGCCAAGAACCGCTTCGGCGCCACCGATGAGATCGGCGTCTTCGAGATGGGCGACAGCGGCCTGACCGAAGTGCGCAATCCGTCCGCCCTGTTCCTGAACGAGGGGGGCGAGCGGGCCGCCGGTGCAGCGGTGTTCGCCGGCATCGAGGGCAGCCGGCCGGTGCTGGTCGAGTTCCAGGCCCTGGTCGCGCCGAGCGCCTACGGCACCCCCCGCCGCGCGGTGGTGGGCTGGGACAGCGGCCGGCTGGCGATGGTCCTGGCCGTGCTCGAGTCCCGCTGCGGGCTCGGTTTCGGCAACCGCGACGTCTATCTGAACGTGGCCGGCGGCCTGCGCATCAACGAGCCGGCGGCGGACCTGGCGGCGGCGGCGGCCCTCGCCTCCTCCGCGCTGGAAGAGGCCCTGCCCCAGGACTGCGTCGTGTTCGGCGAGATCAGCCTCTCCGGCGAGGTGCGGTCGGTCGGGCGAATGGAATCGCGCCTCAAGGAAGCCGCGAAGCTGGGCTTCAGGCGGGCGCTGGCCCCTGTCGGCGCGGGCGACGCGCTCGCCGTCACAGGCGTTTCGAGACTGGCCGACGCGGTGCGGCGGATCGGGGAGCAGTCGTGGAGTTGAAGCTCTCTTGCCATCCTGAGCAGGTCCGGAGAGGCGTGTCGAACGACACCCTAAGTCACTGCTCGGTTCGACCCGGGCCTGCGGCGCCGCTCACTACGACTGAAGTGCAGGCATGACGCAGTTCGACTTCATCGCCGGTCCGCTGCTGCTCGTGTCCTCCCTGATCGGCTTCGCCCGGGGCGGCACGCGGGAGGTGATGACGGTCGTCGCCTTCCTGGCGGCGGCGATCGTGGCGGTGTTCTCGCTGCGCTTCACCGGGCCGGCCGGACGGGCCGTCGTCGATCCCGACTGGGCCGGAACGGCGATCGCCCTGTTGCTTGTGTTCGGCCTCACCTATATCGCGCTGCGATTGCTCGGCGCGGGCCTGCAGAGGCGCGTGCAGGAGACCGAGGTCATGGGCCTGCTCGACCGCAGCGTCGGCGCGGGCTTCGGATTCGTCCGGGCCATGATCCTGCTCGGCGGCTTCAACCTGCTGTTCCAGATGGCCAGCACGACGGAGACCGCGCCGAAGTGGGTGACGGGCGCCGTGACATATCCGCTCACCGAGGTCTCCGCGAAGATCCTGAAGGCCTTTGCGCCGGAAGGGTTGGCGGTGGCGAAGTCGGTGGCTCCGGCGATCGGCAAGGCCGTCGAGGACGGAACGTCGGCGCCCAAGGGCGACGAAACGGGTTATGACGAGGGCGACCGCGACGCCATGGACGCTCTGGTGGAGAAGACGCGATGACCGGGCTGGGCCGCACGACCGACACCTGTTCCCACCGGATCGAGCGTGATCCCGAGGACGACACGCTGCGGCTCGAGTGCGGCGTGTTCGGCGTCTACGGCGCGCGCGACGCCGCCGCCCTCGCCGCCCTGGGGCTGCACGCCCTCCAGCACCGCGGGCAGGAAGCCTGCGGCATCGCCGCCTTCGACGGCAAGAGCTTCCATACCGAGCGGCACCTGGGCCATGTCGGCGACGCCTTCGGGGGCGACGACCTGATCGCCCGGCTGCCGGGCAGCCACGCCATCGGCCATACCCGCTACGCCACCGCCGGCGGCAGCGGCATCCGCAACGTGCAGCCGATGTTCGCCGACCTCGAGGCCGGCGGCGTGGCCCTGGCCCACAACGGCAACCTGACCAACTTCCTGTCGCTGCGGGAGCGGCTGGTCGGCGAAGGGGCGATCTTCCAGTCGACCAGCGACAGCGAGGTGATCCTCCACCTGATCGCGCGGTCGCGGAAGGCGCGGGTGGTCGACCGCTTCATCGACGCTATCAGCCAGATCGAGGGCGGCTACGCCCTGGTCGCGCTGACCAACAAGAAGCTGATCGGCGTCCGCGACCCGCTGGGCATTCGCCCGCTGGTGCTGGGCGACCTGAACGGCAATCCGGTCCTCGCCTCGGAGACCTGCGCGCTGGACATGATCGGCGCCCGGTTCGTGCGCGACATCGAGAACGGCGAGATGGTGGTCATCGACGAGACCGGCGTCACCAGCCTCAAGCCCTTCCCGCCCCAGCCGGCGCGCCCCTGCGTGTTCGAGTATGTCTATTTCGCGCGCCCCGACAGCGTCGTGAACGGGCGCTCGGTCTATGACGTGCGCAAGCGCATGGGCATGCGCCTGGCCGAGGAGACGCCGGCCGAGGCCGACGTGGTCGTGCCGGTGCCGGACAGCGGCGTGCCGGCCGCGCTCGGCTATGCCCAGGCCAGCGGGCTGCCCTACGAGCTCGGCATCATCCGCAGCCACTTCGTCGGCCGCACCTTCATCCAGCCGACCCAGGGCGTGCGGGAACTGGGCGTGCGCATGAAGCACAGCCCCAACCGCGCCGTCCTGGCCGGCAAGCGCGTGGTCTTGATCGACGACTCGGTGGTGCGCGGCACGACGAGCCGCAAGATCGTGCGGATGGTGCGTGAGGCCGGGGCCCGGGAGGTCCACCTGCGCTCGGCCAGCCCGCCGATCATGTGGCCGGACTTCTACGGCATCGACATGCCTGACCGCGACAAACTGCTGGCCGCGCGCAAGTCCCTGGCCGAGATGACGCGCTTCCTCGAGGTCGACTCTCTGGGCTTCCTGTCGGTCGAAGGCCTGTACTGGGCGCTGGAGGCCGGGCCGCGCGACCCCGCGCAGCCGCAGTTCACCGACCACTATTTCACCGGCGACTACCCCACCCGCCTGCTCGACCGCGAGATCGCCGAAGGCGGCGCCGAGGGTGGCCGCCAGCTGTCGTTCCTGGTCAGCGCCTGAGCGAACAGCGGCGGCCCTTGCTCCCGGGCCCCTCGACGGTCATGCAGGGACCATGAGCGCAAAGCCGAGCTTCTGGTCCGGACTGAAGCCCGACCCCTATATCGTCGCCATCCTGCTGATGGTGGTGCTGGCCAGCCTGCTGCCGGTCAGCGGCCAGGGCGCGGTCTGGTTCGGCTGGCTGACCAAGGCGGCGATCGCGCTGCTGTTCTTCCTGCACGGCGCGCGACTGCCCCGCGAACAGGTCGTCGCCGGCCTGATCCACTGGCGGCTCCATCTGCTTGTCCTGGCCTCGACCTACCTGCTGTTTCCGCTCCTCGGCCTGCTCATCGTCCGCCTGCCGGAGACGCTGCTGCCGGCGCCGCTGGCCGCCGGAGTTATATTCCTCTGCCTGCTGCCGTCGACCGTCCAGTCGTCGATCGCCTTCACCTCTCAGGCGCGGGGAAATGTGGCGGCGGCCGTGGTCGCGGCCTCGACCTCGAACCTGCTGGGCGTGGTGCTGACTCCGTTGCTGGTCGGGCTGGTGCTGCACACCACCACCGGCGGCGTGTCGCTGAAGGCGGTCCAGGACGTGGCCGTGCAGATCCTGCTGCCGTTCGTGCTCGGCCAGCTGGCCCGTCCCTGGTTGCAGGGCTGGGTGGCGCGACACGCGAAGCTGGTCAGCTACACGGACCGGGGCTCGATCCTGCTGGTCGTCTACGGCGCGTTCAGCGCCGCCGTCGTCGGGGGACTGTGGCGGCAGGTCAGCGCCCTGGAGCTGGGGGTGCTGATGGCCATCTGCGTCGTGCTGCTGACGGTCGTCCTGGTCGCCACCGTGACCGCGGCCCGCATGCTCGGGTTCAGCAAGGCCGACGAGATCGTCATCGTCTTCTGCGGCTCCAAGAAGGGCCTGGCCACCGGCGTGCCGATGGCCAGCATCCTCTTCCCGGCGGCCAGCGTCGGATTCATCGTCCTGCCGATCGTGCTGTTCCACCAGATCCAGCTGATGGCCTGCGCCGTCATCGCGCAGCGGTACGGCGCGCGACCGACCTGAGATTGCGCTGGATCAAGGGCGACCGGCCGCCGGTCCCCTAGCGTCGCGGTCGCCAGGGAGGCCGACATGGAAGCCAGACATCCGCTCGCCCGCGTTCTATTCGCGACCGATCTCACCCACGACGGCGACACCGCCTTCGCCCACGCGCTGCGCATAGCCCTGTCCAGCAAGGGCGAGCTGGCCATCGTGCACGCCGGCACGCGCCGCGTCGGAAAGGCCTGGGAGCAGTTCCCGCGGGTCCGCGCCAGCCTGGCCGGCTGGGGCGTGCTGGAGCCGGGCGTCGCGGCCGCCGAGGTCGAGGCCCGCCTCGGTCTCCACGTCCGCAAGATCGACGTGCCGGACGATCCCCGCCACGGCGTGCTGGACGTGCTCGAGCGGCGGCCGTGCGACCTGGTGGTGCTGGCGACCCATGCGCGGGCCGGACTTGAGCGCCTGCTCCTGCCCTCCTTCGCCGAGCCGATCGCGCGCGAGGGGCACACGCCGGCGCTGGTGCTGCCGACGGGCTCGTCGGGCTTCGTCGATCCGGCCACAGGCGGGGCGACGCTGCACAACATCCTCATTCCCGTCGATTCGCGGCCGCCGGCCGGTCGGGCGATCGAGCTCGCGGTCGCGCTGGCCGACGTGCTGGACCAGTCGGGCGCCGTCATCCACCTGCTGCACGCGGGCCCGGACTTCCCGGAGCTGGAGCTTCCCGCCGCCCTCGAGCCGCGCCTTCGCCGCCGCGCGATGCCCGCCCCGGTGGTCGAGGCGATCCTGGAGACGGCGGAGAAGGTCCGGGCTGACCTGATCGTCATGCCGACGCGCGGCCACGACAGCCTCGCCGACACCCTGCGGGGCAGCACGACCGAGCAGGTGCTGCGCCGCGCCAACCTGCCGGTGCTCGCCGTGCCGGCGCACTAGCGAGGGGCGCGGGACATCCGGCGCGACAGCCGCCAGAACACGACGTCATCAGATGGAATCGCCGGACGGCGTCCTGCTCTGGGTTCTGAAGCCGGATTCAGGGGTTCAGATGGTTCCATCTGCCCCCGTCAGGCTCTAGAAGCCGCGCATGGATTCCAGGCCCCTGCACAACCGCATCGCTCTCGTCACCGGCGCCACCCGGGGGATCGGCCAGGCGGCCGCCCTCGGCCTCGCACGGGCCGGCGCCCACGTCATCGCCCTGGGCCGGACCCAGGGCGGGCTCGAAGCGCTGGACGACCAGATCTTCGCCGAGACCGGCGCGCACGCCACCCTGGTTCCGTTCGACCTGCGGGAGCCCGAGGGGCTGGACCCGCTCTGTGCGACGATCCACGAGCGCTGGGGGCGGCTGGACATCCTCGTCCACGCCGCGGCGGTGCTGGGAGGGATCACCCCCACCGGCCACATCGAGCCGAAGAAGTGGGACGAGGCCCTGGCCGTCAACCTGACCGCCACCTGGCGGCTGATCCGCGCCGCAGAACCCCTGCTGAAAGCGTCAGACCATGGCCGGGCGATCTTCCTGACCAGCGGGCGGGCCGTTCGGCCGAAGGCGTTCTGGGGAGCCTACGCGGCCAGCAAGGCGGGCATGGAGGCGCTGGTGCGCTGCTGGGCCGACGAGGTCGAGAACACCCCGGTGCGCGCCGTGCTGCTCGATCCGTCGACCATGCGCACCCGCATGCGGGCCGAGGCCTACCCGGGCGAGGATCCGCTGAGCCAGCCGGAACCAGTCGAGATCGCGCCGCTGGTCGTCCAGCTGGCCCAGGCCGACCTCGGCCCGCCGACCGGCACGGTGGTGTTCAACGACTGGAAGGCGGCGGGCGGCAAGCTGTAGCGACAGCTTACTTCTTCTTGCGCGTGCCGCCCTTGGTCGAGGCGCCGCCGCGGAGCTTCTGGATGCCGGCGCCGGCGCCCTTGGCGCCCTTGGCCTTGGTGAACCTGGCCGCCGCGACCGCGCGGGCCTTCGCCGCCTGGACCTTGGTCGGCTTCGGCTGGGCGGCCTTGGCGCGGGCCTTGTCGGCCTTTTCCTCCTTCGCCTTGGCGGCCAGTTCCTTCGCCTTCTCGCGGTTGATCTTGCCGCCCTGCTGGAACGACGGCGCTCCGCCCTTCTCCTCGCCCTCGGCGTAGGGATTGCGGTTGCTCTTCAGCGTGACGCGGATCGGCACGCCGGGCAGGTCGAAGCTCTCGCGAAGGCTGTTCACGAGATAGCGGCGATACTGCTCGGGCATCTGGTCGGCGCGGCTGGAGAACAGCACGAACGTCGGCGGGCGGGCCTTGGTCTGGGCCATGTACTTGGGCTTGATCCGGCGGCCGTTCACCGCCGGCGGCGGGTGGCGCTGGATGGCCATGGCCAGCCAGTCGTTGAGGTCGCGCGTCTTCACCTTGGTCGACCAGTCGCCCCAGGTCTTGAGGATCGCGGGCATCAGCCGCTCGACGCCACGGCCCGTGGCCGCCGACAGGGCCACCACCGGGGCGCCGCGGACCTGCGGCAGCATCCGCTCGGCGTGCTCGACGAAGGCCTTCAGGCGCGCCTGCGGGTCCTCGATCAGGTCCCACTTGGCCAGCACGAACACAAGCGCCCTGCCCTCGCGCTCGATCAGGTCGGCGATCTGCAGGTCCTGGATCTCGAACGGGTGGGTCGCGTCCATGACCAGCAGCACCACTTCGGCGAAGGTGATGGCGCGGATGGTGTCGGCGGTGGAGAGTTTCTCGAGCTTGTCCTGGACACGGGCCTTGCGGCGCAGGCCGGCGGTGTCGACGAGCCGGATCTTGCGGCCGTCGTGCTCCCATTCGACCGAGATCGAGTCGCGGGTGATGCCGGCCTCCGGGCCGGTCAGCATGCGGTCCTCGCCGATCAGCCGGTTGACCAGCGTCGACTTGCCGGCGTTGGGACGGCCGACGATGGCGATGCGGATCGGCTTGTCGTCGGCGTCCTCGTCCTCGGCGGCCTCGGCCAGCGCTTCCTGCTCGACGAGCGCGGCGTAGAGCTCGGCGATGCCTTCGCCATGCTCGCCCGACAGCGCCAGGGGCTCGCCGAAGCCGAGCGACCAGGCCTCGGCGATGCCCGCGTCGCCCTGCCGGCCCTCTGCCTTGTTGGCGCCGAGGATGACCGGCTTGTCGGACTGGCGCAGGAGCTGGGCGAAGATCTCGTCGCCGGGCGTCACCCCCTCGCGGGCGTCGATCAGGAACAGGACGACCTGCGCCTCGTCGATGGCGCGCAGGGTCTGCTGGCGCATCCGCGACTCGAGGCTCTCGTCGTGCTGGTCCTCGAAGCCGGCGGTGTCGATCAGCGTCAGCTCGAGGTCGCCGATCGAGCCGGCGGCGAAGCGACGGTCGCGGGTGACGCCGGGCTGGTCGTCGACGATGGCCAGCTTCTTGCCCGCGAGGCGGTTGAACAGCGTGGACTTGCCGACGTTCGGCCGGCCTACGATGGCGAGCTTGAGGGGCATGGCGGAAGACGACCTCTGGACGGCGCCGGCTGACGCCGCCGGAAGATAGCAGATGCGCGCAAAAGAAAAGGGCGCGGCCTGCGGGGCCGCGCCCTTAGCACATGCAGACCCCGGAGGGCTAGCGAATGGCGACCAGCTGCCCCTCGTCGGTGACGAGGTAGACCATGCC
This sequence comes from uncultured Caulobacter sp., assembly GCA_937991555.1. Lineage (GTDB taxonomy): Bacteria > Pseudomonadota > Alphaproteobacteria > Caulobacterales > Caulobacteraceae > Caulobacter. The sequence goes on along the minus strand of CALKHU010000015.1, from coordinate 1,238 downwards.
GCCGGCGGCGATCGGCGAGATCAGCACCGGAGCGCCGACGGTGACCGTCTTGATCAGTTCGCCCGTCTTGGGGTTCAGGGCCACCGCGCGACCGTCGCTGGAGGCCAGCACCAGCCTGTCCGACGCCAGGACGGGTCCGAACCACAGGGTGCGGCCGCCCTTCACCTCCTTCTTGCCGATGCCGAAGAAGGTGCCCTTCTTCGCGACCTGGCCTTCGTTGAGGTCCTTGATCCAGTAGACCTGACCGCTCGACCGCGAGGCGCAGATCACCTCACCGGCCTGGGAGACGATGTAGACCACGTCGCCGGCCGCCCAGGGGCTGCTGATCGAGGCCACCGGCAGCGACCAGCGGGGCTGGCCCGAGCGCAGGTCGGTGGCGGCGAAGACGCCCGAATGGCTGGCGGCGTAGACGTCGCCCTCATAGATCACCGGCTTGCCGGCGACGTCGCGGATCTCGGACAGGGCGCTGGTCCGGCTGGCGCGGGCCAGGGTGTTGTTCCACAGGTCGTTGCCGTTGCTGGCCCGCAGCGCGACGACCTCGCCCGAGGCGAAGGCGCCGATGACGGTGTCGCCGGCGGCGGCGGGGCTGGACGAGGCCAGGATGCGAGCCGGCTCGACGAGCGCCTGGTAGGTCCAGCCAGGCGTGCCGCTGGCGGCGTCGAAGGTCAGCATCTCGTTGTCGGTGCTGACCACGAACACGCGGCCGTGGGTGACGATCGGCGCGCCGTGGATCGGCGAGGACGTGTCGCGGCGCCAGCCGACCTCGCCGGTGGCGGGATCGAGCTGGGCGACGAAGCGGAAGCCCGAGGCGACATAGAGCTTGCCGCCCGAGAAGGCGACGCCGCCGCCGAAGCCGCGCTTGTCGCGCTTGGTGCGGGAGTGGATCGACTTGCGCCAGATGACCTCGCCGGTGCGGGCGTCGACCGCCGCCACATCCGACTCGGCGTCCATCACATAGATCCGGCCGTCGACCAGGATCGGCGGGGCGGTGACGTGGAAGTGGCGGTTGGAGCCCTTGCCGAAGCCCTTGCGCCAGGCGATCTCGAACGCCGGAGCGGCCTCGACGTGATCGATCGTCCGGTCCGGGTCGCCGCCGGGCTGCGGCCAGTTGGCCAGCGGCGTGGCGGCCGGCAGGTAGAAGTCGACGCCCTTCAGGCCCTCGGCGGCCTCGACTCGCTGGTCGAAGGCGATGATCGAGATGCGTCGGCCGTCGGTAGCCACTTCCTTGGGCTCGTCCT
>CALKHU010000014.1 GCA_937991555.1 uncultured Caulobacter sp. | reverse complement strand
GGTCGGCCTCGGAGCCGCCCCAGGCGATTCCCGGGACGAGGGCGAGCGCCACGGCCAGAAGCTGCGGCCCGCGCCAGCGGCGCGCCTCCGCCTCGTCGGCCTCCAGCCGGCCGATCCGCGTCCAGACGCGATCCTCCAGATCGTCCAGCGCGGGACTCCGCTGATCGGCGCGCAGGGCGCCCAGGGCTTGCTCGAGCGTTTTCATGAAGCGGCGCACCTCCCGCACCCCCGTCATGATACGCGCGAAACGCCCGGAGCCCTCATCCGCGCTGGACTCAGTGCTGGCTGATCTCGTGGCGGCCGACGACCATGTGGTGGACTTCGTCCGGGCCATCGGCGAAGCGCAGGTGGCGCACGTCGGTGTAGAGCTCGGCCAGCGGCGTCCATTCCGACAGGCCGGTGGCGCCGTGGATCTGGATGGCCTGGTCGATGATCTCGCAGACCTTCTCCGGCACCATGGCCTTGACCATGCTCACCCAGACCCGGGCCTCGCGGTTGCCGAGCACGTCCATCGCCTTGGCGGCCTTCAGCACCATCAGGCGCATGGCCTCGATCTCGATCCTCGCGCGGCTGACGAGCTCCAGGTTCTTGCCCAGCTGGATCAGCGGCTTGCCGAAGGCGACGCGGGTGGTGGCGCGCTTGACCATCAGGTCCAGCGCCCGCTCGGCCTTGCCGATCGAGCGCATGCAGTGGTGGATGCGGCCCGGGCCGAGGCGGACCTGGCTGATCTCGAAGCCGCGGCCTTCGCCGAGCAGGATGTTCTCCTTCGGCACCCGCACATTGTTCAGCTTCAGGTGCATGTGGCCGCGCGGCGCGTGGTCGTGGCCGAACACATGCATCGGACCGATGATCTCGACCCCCGGCGTGTCCATCGGCACCAGGATCTGCGACTGCTGGAACTGGGCCGGCGCGTCGGGGTTGGTCTTGACCATGCAGATCATGATCTTGCAGCGCGGATCGCCGGCGCCGGAGATGTAGTACTTCTCGCCGTTGATTACCCACTCGTCCCCGACCAGCTCGGCGCGGGTGGCGATGTTCTTCGCGTCGGACGAGGCCACGCCGGGCTCGGTCATGGCGTAGCAGGAGCGGATCTCGCCGTTCAGCAGCGGCTTCAGCCAGCGCTCCTTCTGCTCCGGCGTGCCGACCCGCTCCAGGACTTCCATGTTGCCGGTGTCCGGCGCCGAGCAGTTCAGGCTCTCCGACGCCAGCGGGCTCTTGCCCAGCTCGACGGCGATGTAGGCGTAGTCGAGGTTGGTCAGCCCGCGGCCGATCTCGCTCTCCGGCAGGAAGAAGTTCCACAGCCCGGAGGCCTTGGCCTTGTCCTTGGCCGTCTCCAGCAGCTCGAGCTGGCCCGGAGCCCAGCTCCAGCGGTCGGCGCGTCCTTCCCCGAGGCGGAAGAACTGCTCGGTGATCGGCTCGACGTTCTCGGCGATGTGCCGCTTGACCGCGTCCATCAGCGGCTGCGCCGCCTTCGACATGGCGAGGTTGTTCAGCTCGGCCTCGGCGTCGGGATGAAGATCGACGATGTTGGACATGGCGGGCTCCTGGTCCGGCGGGCGAAGGTCGCGATTGCGGCGAGCCCGACTCTGCGTCAAACAGTTGTTTGACCCACCCTAGAAGGGGGCGCCGCGGGGTCAATGCAAATCTCGCGGTGGCCCCCACCGGGGCGCTGTTCTAGGCTTCCGCCCACCCGCCCCCCGCCGCCGAACGAGGTATGACCGCCATGACCGACCAGCTCATCGAGACCTTCGAGGACGGCGTCGCCACCCTGACCATGAACCGGCCGCAGGCGCGCAACGCCCTGACCGGAGAACTGCTCGCCGCCCTGTCGGAGGCCGCGCCGCGGCTGGCGCTGGATCCCAAGGTTCGGGCGGTGGTCATCACCGGCGCGGGCGGCGCCTTCTGCGCCGGCGGCGACGTGAAGGGCTTCGTGGCCGACAAGGGCGCGGCCGGCGAGGGACCGACCTTCGACCAGAGGGTGAACAGCCTGTGCAACGGCATGGACTTCAGCCGCTGGCTGCATGAGATGCCCAAGCCGACCCTGGCGGTGATCCCGGGCGCTGCGGCGGGCGCGGGGCTGTCCATCGCGCTGGCCTGCGACTTCCGCATCGCCGCCGAGGACGCCAAGCTGACCACGGCCTTCTCGAAGATCGGAGCCTCGGGCGACTACGGCGGCAGCTACTTCCTGACCAAGCTGGTCGGCCCGGCCAAGGCGCGGGAGCTCTACTTCACCGCCGATGTGATCTCCGGCGCCGAGGCGGCGCGCCTGGGCGTCGTCAACAGGGCGGTTCCGGCCGCCGACCTGCCCGGCGAGGCGGCGGCCCTCGCCCGCCGTCTTGCGGACCTGCCGACCGTGGCCATCGGCTACATGAAGAAGAACCTGGCCATGGCCGAGCACGGCTCGCTGAAGGACGTGTTGGATATCGAGGCCATCCATATGGTCCGCACCATGGCCACCGAGGACCACAAGGCCGCGTCGCTGGCCTTCGTCGAGAAGCGGCCGCCCGTGTTCCGCGGCCGCTAGTTCCGGACAACGACAAGAGGGGGGCTGCGCGCCATGGACCTGAAGGACCGCATCATCGTCATCACCGGCGCCGCCAGCGGCATCGGCCGGGCCATGGCCCAGCGCTTCGCCAAGGAGGGGCCGAAGCTGATTGTCTGCGCCGACCGCGACGAGGCCGGCGCCAGGGCGACGGCGGAGGGCATCGGCGGCCTCGCCGTCCGGGTCGACGTCAGCCGCGAGGCCGACATCCAGGCGCTGATCGAGACGGTCGAAGCCGACCACGGCCCGATCGACCTGTTCTGCTCCAACGCCGGCATCGGCATCCCGGGCGGGGCGGAGGCGTCGAACGACGACTGGCAGCGGATCTGGGACATCAATGTGATGGCGCATGTCTGGGCCGCCCGGCACCTCGTGCCGCGCATGGCCGCCCGCGGCGGAGGCTACCTGCTCAACACCGCCTCGGCGGCCGGCCTGCTCAGCCAGATCGGCTCGGCGCCCTACGCGGTGACCAAGCACGCGGCGGTCGGCCTGGCGGAATGGCTGGCGATCACCCACGGCGACCAGGGCATCAAGGTCTCGGTGCTGTGCCCGCAGGCGGTGCGGACGGCGATGACAGCCGGCAACCCGGACGGCGTCGCCAGCGTCGACGGCATGATGGAGCCGGAGCCGCTCGCCGACATGGTGGTGGCCTCGATCGCGGCCGAGGAGTTCCTGATCCTGCCCCACCCGCAGGTGCTGGACTACATGCGCAACAAGACCGCCGACTACGGCCGCTGGATCGGCGGCATGCGCAAGCTGAACCGCCGCTACACCGGCTAGGACGCCGAGCCGCCCGCCCCCGGCTCCGGGGCGCAGACCTCGCGGACCAGGCCACGCAGCCAGCGATGGGCCGGGTCGCCGTCGAGGCGCGGATGCCAGAGCATCGACACCGTGAAGGCCTCGGTCGGCACGGGCAGCGGAATGGCGGCCAGACCGTCGCGCAGGGCCGCCGTGTGCCGTTCCGGAACCGTCGCGACGAGATCGGAACTGCGCGCGAGGGCCAGCGCCGCCGCAAAACCGCCGACGACCGCGCCGACATCCCGCTGCAGCCCGGGGGGCAGGAACTGGAGGTCCACCGCGTCTTCGGCGAATCCGCTGCGGGACACGCAGACGTGCCGTGCCGCGCCGTAGCGGCGCCCCGTCATCTCGCCCGTCGCCAGGGGATGCCCGGGACGGACCACGGCGACCAGCCGGTCGCGGAACAGGGCCAGCGTCCGGAGCTCCGGACCGGCGGCGCGGTCGAGCACGGCGGTCTCGAGGTCCACGCGGCCCTCGCGCAGCGGCGCGCTGTCCTTGTCCGGCTTCTGCAGGAAGCTGAGCCGGACCCCGGGCGCCGCCGCGGCGAGGCGCGCGATCAGACCCGGCCCGAAGGTCTCGACGAAGCCGTCGCTGACGCGGATCGTGAAGGCCCGCGAGAGCCGGGCCGGATCAACGCGGGCGACCGGCCGCAGAATCGACTGCGCCTCCTCGACGAGGTCACGGACCCGGGCGCGCATCGCCTCGGCGCGGGGCGTCGGCGTCAGTCCACGCCCGGCCCTGACCAGCAGCGGATCTCCGGTGGTCTCCCGCAGGCGCGTGAGGGTGCGGCTCATGGCTGAGGCGCTCAGCCGCAGGCGCCGCGAGGCCCGGGCGACGCTCTGCTCCTCGAGCAGCACGTCGAGCGCGACGAGCAGGTTCAGGTCGGGTGCGGACACGGCGGTCTCCCGGCAACCACGCATATAGGGCGTTGAACGCAACGGTATACTGCAAATGCTGCGCCTTCCGCCATGTATCAGCGGCCCGTAGCGTCCGGCCGTCAACATGGAGACAGAGGCGATGTCAGACGCGCTCGCGACGTTCACGGCCGGGATCCGGTCGATCTGGGGGCCGCTCACCACCGACCTGGTCGCCGGCTGCCGCGAGCGGCTGATGGCGCTGGCGGCCGCCTCGCCTGATGAGGCCTGGCTGGCGGACCTGCACGAGAAGGCCCCCGCCAACCGCGAGCTGCACCGCGATCCCGACCACGGGTTCATGCTCATGGCCCACACCGAGAACGCGGGGCTGTTCCGCCCGCCCCACGACCATGGCCGCGCCTGGGTCGTCTACGCGCTGCAGAGCGGCGAGATCGAGATGCGCACCTACGGCCGGATCGAGGACGCGGACGGCGGCGTGCGCCTGGTCCAGCGGGACACCACGGTCCTGCGTCCCGGCCAGGCCATGGCCTACCTGCCCGGCGACATCCACGACACCCGCTGCCTCAGCGGCAGCGCCCTGCTGTTCCGGTTCACCGAGCGCGACCTGCGGATCGAGGACCGCGTCGAGCGCCGGCTGACCCGCTATGCCGAGCGGGACGGCGTCTGGACGCCGGCGTCGGCGTGACCGGTCCGGCCGCGTCCCCGGCGCCGCTGACCGGCGCGCGGCGAGCCGCCGCGGTCGCGACCGTTCTGGCGGCCATGGCCATGGCGGTGCTCGACGCCGGCATGACCACCATGGCGCTGCCGAGCCTCTCGCGGGCCTTCGGCGTCACGCCCGACACGGTCGTCAGCGTGGTCACCGCCTACCAGGCGGGCCTCGTCATCGGCCTGTTGCCGCTGGGCGCGGCGGGCGAGCGGTTTGGCGCCCGGCGAGTGTTCCGGATGAGCATCGGCCTGTTCGCCGCTGCCGCGGCCTGCGCCGCCCTGGCCCCGTCGCTGCCCTGGCTGCTGGCCGCCCGGTTCGCGCAGGGTCTCGGCGGGGCCGGAATCATGGCGCTGGGTGTCGCCCTGCTGCGCTTCGCCATGCCGGCGGACCGGCTGGGGACGGCGATCGGCTGGAACGCGCTGACGGTCGCCCTCGCCTCGGCCGCCGCCCCCAGCCTCGGGGCCGTGGCGCTGGCGATCGCCGGCTGGCGCGGCCTGTTCGTGCTGGGCCTGCCGCTGGCCGCGCTGGCGACGTTTTCAGGCCTCGCCCTGCCGGCGACCCCGCGCCGGGCCGCGCCGCTCGACCTGACCGCCATGGGCCTGAACGGAGCCGCCTTCGGGCTGCTGATCCTGGCGCTCCAGTCGGCGGGCAAGGACGTCGGCCGCGCCGCCCTGCTGCTGGCGCCGGCCGTGATCGCCCTGGGTCTGCTGGTGCGGCGGGAAGCGCCGAAGGCGACGCCGCTGATCCCGCTCGACCTGCTACGCGCGCCACCGTTCCGCCTGTCGGTCCTCGCGTCCGTCAGCTGCTTCACCGCCCAGTCCGCCGGGCTCGTCGCCCTGCCCTTCCTGCTGCAGTCGCGGCTGCAGCTATCGCCGCTGGAGGCGGGACTGTGCATCACCGCCTGGCCGCTGGGCGTCGCGGTCGCCGCCCTGGCCTCCGGACGGCTGTCCGACCGGGTCTCGACCGACCGGCTCTGCGTCCTGGGGGCCGTCGCCCTGGCCGCCGGTCTGGCCGGCTGCGGCCTGTGGCCCGTTGAGACCGAGGCGCCGGCCGCCCTGGTTCCGTTCATCGCCCTGTGCGGCGCGGGCTTCGGCCTGTTCCAGTCGCCCAACAACCGCAACCTGTTCCTGGCCGCGCCGCCCGAGCGCAGCGGCGCCGCAGGCGGCCTGCAGGGCACCGCCCGCGTGTCCGGACAGACGCTCGGCACGCTGGCCATGGCCCTTCTGCTGGGCCGGGCGCCGCTGGAGTCGGCGGTGACCGCCGGCTTCCTCCTCGGCGCCGGGCTGGCGGGCGTCGCCGGCGTCGCGAGCCTGATGCGCGGCGCGGCGGCGAGAACAGTCTCCGCATAGCGGAGGCGGAGGCGTCAGCGGCCGGTCGCCGCGTCCGCACGCCGCGTCGGCGGCGCGCCCATGGCCATCAGGCCGAGGCCGCTGGTGATCAGGGCGAGCCCCATCAGCACGCCGAGCGCCAGGCTCGACTGGCCGGGCAGCCCGGCCGCCACCAGGACGGCGGCGAGCATGCTGGCGACGGCCGAGGCCAGCACCCAGCGCCACGCCCGTCCGGGCCTGAGGTCGAGGGCGAGCACCAGCTGCGCCGCCCCGTCGGCGATGAACACCGCCGTGACCAGAACGGTCACCGCCACCGCGCCCGCCGAGGGGTGGAAGAACAGGTAGGCGCCCGACGAGATGGCGATCAGGCTCGCCGCCAGGGCGCCGAAGAGGCTGCCCGCCCCGCGGGTCAGCAGGGCGACGACGAACAGCACCACCCCGGCCAGCCAGAGCACCCAGCCGGCCGCCGCGCCGATGACGACCGGCGAGACGGCGGGCGCGACCATCGCGGCGACCCCGATCACGGCCACCAGGCAGCCTGCCCAGAACAGCACCGGCTCGCGGCCGCCGAAGAAGGTCGGCGTCGTCCCGGCCTCGGGGTCGTCCTGTCTGCGGGTCATGTCAGCCTCCGTGGATCGCGCCGACCGCCCGCGGGCGGGCCCTGAACGCCTTGTAGGCCTCGCCCACCAGCAGGGCCGTCGCGGCCAGCGCGCCGAGCCAGACCCAGTCCGCCACGGCCACGGGCGCTATTCCGAGCACGTCGCTCAGCCCCGGCAGATTCATCGCCAGCAGATGCACGAGCGGCGCCCCGACGACCGCCGTCAGCAGCACCGGGTTGGCGCGCAGCGGAATGCGCAGCGCCGACCGCGTCTCGGACCGGCAGTTGAGCACATGGACGTTGTCGAACAGGATCAGGAACAGCAGCGTCAGGTTGCGCGCCGCGTCGAGACCTCGCCCGCCCTCCCCGATCAGCCAGGCGAACACGAGGAAGGAGGCCACGCCCAGCCAGGCGCCGGTCAGCAGGCATTGCTCGATCATCCGGCGGTCGAAGATCGACTGTCCCGGCGGCCGCGGCGGCCGCGCCATGACGTCCGGCTCCTTGCCTTCCATCGCCAGGGCCACGTCCTGGATGCCCTCGTGGACGAGGTTGAGCCACAGGATCTGCACCGTCGTCAGCGGCATCGGCAGGCCGGTGAGGAGGGCGAGCGCGAACAGCAGGACCTCGGCGACGGCGGTACTGATCAGCAGCCAGACGATCTTGCGGATGTTGGCGTAGGCGGTCCGCCCCTCCTCCACGCCGGCGACGATCGAGGCGAAGTTGTCGTCGGCGATGACCAGCTCCGCCGCCGCCCGGGCCACGTCGGTGCCGCCCGCCCCCATGGCCACGCCGATGTTGGCCGCCCTCAGGGCCGGGGCGTCGTTCACGCCGTCGCCCGTCACGGCCACGAAGTGGCCGGCGGCCTGCAGCGCCTGGACGATCTGCGTCTTCTGGCCCGGCTCGACGCGGGCGAACACCTCGGCCTCCCGGATCCGGCGCTGCAGCGCCTCGCCCGACAGGGCGGCGAGCTCGGCCCCGGTGACGACGTCATCGACCCGTCCGTCCGGCCAGATGCGGCGGGCGATGGCCAGGGCCGTGTCGGGATGGTCGCCGGTCACCATCCGCACGTCCACGCCGGCGGCGCGGCAGCGGGCGACCGCTTCCGGCGCTTCAGGCCGGACGGGATCGATGAGGCCCGCGAAGCCCAGCAGCGTGAGACCGCGAAGATGTCGCCCCTCGAGCCGCCCGGGCTCCGACGCCGCACCCTCGGCGAGCGCGATCACGCGGTAGCCGTCGCACGCCAGCCGCCGCACGGTCTCCGCCGCCACGGCGTCATCGACGCCCTCGCACATCGCCAGCACCCGCTCCGGCGCGCCCTTGACCGTGATGCGGCCGTCGTCGAGCGAGGCCGAGAAACCGAAGCGGGGTTCGTAGGGCAGCAGGCCGTCGCGAGGCCGCGCGCCCGGGACGTCGCGATCCAGCCCGAGCTTGGCCGCCAGGACCAGGAAGGCCACGTCGACCGTGTCGCCGCCCGCCTCGACCGCGCCGTCCTCGCCCTGCCGCAGGTGCGCCTCGTTGGCGAGGGCGCCGGCCGCCGCCAGCCGGCGCAGCGCCGCCAGCCGCGCGGGGGTCGGTTCGGGGTCGAGCGCGCCCTCCAGCGCCAGCCCCCGACCCCCGACATCGACCGCCGAGCCATCCGGCAGCGCCAGCCGCTGAACGGTCAACCGGTTCTCGGTGAGGGTGCCGGTCTTGTCGCTGGCGATCAGGGTGCAGGAGCCGAGGCCCTCGACGGCCGGCAGCCGTCGCACGATCACCTGTCGCCGCGCCATCCGGGCCGAGGCGATGGCCAGGGCGACGGTGACCGCGACCGGCAGGCCCTCCGGGATGGCCGACACCGCGAGGGCGATGGTCATCGACAGCACCTCGGCCGCCTCGCCGCCGCGCGCGAAGAGGCCCAGCCCGATGACCACGACGACCACCCCCGTGGCCGCCGCGATCCGGCGCGAGAGGCCGCGAAGCCGAAGCAGCAGCGGCGGCGGCGCGTCGGCGCCGGCGAGGCCGCGGGCGACCTTGCCGAGCTCTGTCCCGGCGCCGGTGGCGCAGACCACCCCGGCCCCGCGCCCCGCCAGCACAAGGGTCCCGGCCAGGACCATGTCCCCGCGGTCCGCCAGCGGCGTATCGGCCGCCACCGCCTCGACGCGCTTGTCGATGGCTTCCGACTCGCCGGTCAGCAATGACTCGTCGACCCGAAGGGCGTGGACGCTGAGGAGCCTGAGGTCGGCCGGCGCGGCGGCGCCCGATTCCAGCAGCACGATGTCGCCCGGCACGAGGGCGTCGACGTCCACCGTCCGGCGGACCCCGTCGCGCAGGACGGTCGGCCTCAACCGCAGGATCTTGCGCAGCGCCGCCGCGCCGGTCTCGGCGCGCCATTCCTGCCAGGCGCCGAGGCCGGCGTCGATCAGCACGACGGCGAGGATGAAGACAGCGTCGTCCCAGGCGCGCAGGACCGCCGAGATCAGGCAGGCGCCCAGCAGGACGTAGATCAGCGGGCTCCTGAACTGGCGCAGGAACACCATCGCCGGCGACAGCCGCCGCGCCTCGGGCAGGCGATTGGGCCCGTGCGCCAGCAGGCGCGTGGCGGCCTCCGCCTCGGTCAGGCCCTGAGAGGACGTCCGCAGCCTCGCCAGCGCCTCGCCGGCCTCAAGCGCGTGCCAGGCCGGCGGTGTCATGCCCCGCCGACCCTGCGGGCGATGGCCCCGGGACGTGCCGCGGACATCAGCCGGGCTCGATCACGCCCGCCAGCATGCTCAGCCGGCCGTCGCCCCACATGGGCAGGATCAGGCGGCTGTAGGGCCGGTCCCCTTCGGCGCGATGCAGCGTCGGCGCGCCGGCTTCGGTCGTGGCCGCGCACTGGGCGATGAGGTACTCGAACGGCCAGGCGGGCGGCGTCTCGTCGGCGAACAGGCCTTCCAGCTCGTGGCCCGAGGCCTTGGTCAGGGCGCCGCCGACGAGGTCGAACCGGTAGCGCTCGGGCCGCGCATAGACGCCGACCAGGAACTGCCGGTCGCGCAGGTCCGGCAGCTTCGACGGGTCGAAGTCGTCCCAGAACGGGATCTGCGCCGAGCCGCGCAGCAGGCTTCTCCAGTAGGCCTCGACCCGGGCGAGGTCGGGAGTCAGGTGTGCGGAGGGCGCGAAGGGCCGTTTCATGGCGTTCCCCAGGAGGCGACGTCCGCGAGCGACGGACTCGGAAACCGCTACCAGCCCGTCCCGGCGCCGGCCTTGATATCGCTCAAGGCGGCGCGCGCCCGGGAGCCGCA
>CALKHU010000013.1 GCA_937991555.1 uncultured Caulobacter sp. | reverse complement strand
CCTCGAGCAGGTCCTCGAGCCGGTCGAGCGTCTCCATGTCGAGGTCGTTGGTCGGCTCGTCCAGCACCAGCAGGTTGGCGGGCCGGGCGAGGGCCCTGGCCAGCAGCAGGCGGTTGCGCTCACCGCCCGACAGGCTCGAGACCGGCTGGCGCAGCTGCTTGTCCTGGAACAGGAATTCCTTGGCGTAGCCCGCGACATGCTTTGGGACGCCGCGGACCATGACCTGGTCGCCGCCGCCATCGGTGAGCACGTCCCAGAGGGTGTCGCCCTCCTTCAGCTCCGCGCGCGCCTGGTCGATGTAGGCGATCTGCAGACCGGTCCCGAGCTTCACCTCGCCGGCGTCGGGCGCCAGCTCGCCGAGCAGCAGCTTGACCAGGGTGGTCTTGCCCGCGCCGTTGGGGCCGACCACGGCGACGCGGTCGCCGCGCTGGATGCGGGTCGAGAAGCCCTTGACGATCACCCGCTCGCCGAACGCCTTGGTCAGGCCCTGGGCCTCGGCGACGCGCTTGCCCGAGGTGTCGCCCGACGCGATGCCCATCGAGAGCTGGCCGCGAGCCTCCTTCAGCACCGTGGCCTTCTGCTGGCGCATGGCGATCAGGCGACGGCGGCGGCCCTCGTTGCGAGCGCGGCGGCCGGTGACGCCGCGGGCCAGCCAGTGCTGCTCGCGCTCGATGGCCTTGTTCAGGCGGCGGAACTCGTCGGCCTCGGCCTCCAGGATCGCTTCCGACCATTCGTCGAAGGCGGCGAAGCCCTTGTCCAGGCGGCGGACCCGGCGACCCTCCAGCCAGAAGCAGCGGCGGGTGACCCGTTCCAGGAAGGCGCGGTCGTGGCTCACGATCAGCGCCGCCGCGCGGCTGGCCGACAGCTTCTCCTCCAGGGTCTGGATGGCGAAGATGTCGAGGTGGTTGGTCGGCTCGTCCAGCAGCAGCACGTCCGGCTGCTCGGCGAAGGCCCGGGCGAGGGCGACGCGGCGGATCTCCCCGCCGCTGAGGCCCTTCGTCGACTTGGCCGGATCGAGGCCGAAGGCCATCAGTTCGGCCTCGGCTTCATAATGGGTCGCGCCGCCCGCCTCGACGTGATCCAGCAGGGTGTCGCCGACGATCGCCGGTTCCTGCGGCACGACGACGATGCGCGCGCCAGGGCTGGCGAAGCGGTCGCCGCCGTCCGGCTCGATGGCGCCGGTGAGGATGCGCATCAGCGTCGACTTGCCCGCGCCGTTGCGGCCGACCAGCGAGGCCTTGACGCCCGGCTCGATGGCCAGGTCCACGCCATCGAACAGCATGGTCGCGCCGTCGGCGAGGCGGACGTCTTTGAGGGCGAGGATCGGGGCGGCCATGGGGCGAGGATACTGCGGTCGGAACGGGGGGGAGGACGAGGGCGGGTCTATCCCCTGTTTTCCTCGTCAATCAAAGCGAATCCTCCCCGGAGGACAGCGAGGGGGAGGGCGCCCGGAAAGCGAAGAGGATCACCTTGGATAAGGATCATCCCCCCGGTCGAGGTTCAGGTCCCAGGCCATGTAGTCGAGGGCGTCCTCGGGCTCGTCGAGGGTGGACTCGTTGATCGTCTGGCCCCGGATCGAGACCCCGGCCTTGTGGGTGCTGTCCGGGTCGCCGGTGATCAGCGGATGCCAGGCGGGCAGCGTCTTGCCCTCGTGCAGCCGGCGGTAGGCGCAGCTGGCCGGCATCCACAGCAGATCCTCGATATTGTGCGGCGTCAGCTTGATGCAGTCGGGGACGTACCGCGTGCGGTTCGCATAGTCAGTGCAGCGGCAGCTGTCCGGATCGAACAGCTTGCAGTGCACGCGGGTCGGGATGACCTCGCCCGTATCTTCGTCTTCGAAGCGAACCAGGCAGCAGAGCCCGCAGCCATCGCATAGGCTCTCCCACTCGGCGGGACTCATCTCGCGGAGAGACTTCGTCTCCCAGAAGGGTTTGCACGGCATGACCCTTGCGTCCTAAACCCGTTGAGAGCGTAACCCAAGCCGCGTCTGGATCATTTTGAGCGACGACTGGTCCCTTCCGCCGTACCGTTTCGACTCCGAGCCCGAAAAGGCGCCGGAGCCCGAAGCCGCGCCCGAGCCGCAGAAGAAGGCCAGGGCCGAGAAGCCGCCGAAGGCTCCAAAGCCGCCGAAGGCGCCGCGCGAACCCCGGGAGCCAAAGGTCTTCGGCCGCAACCGGACGCCGAAGCCGGCCGCGCCGTCGCGCCCGCCGCGGGCGCCGGGCGAGGGGTTCCGCTGGCAGTCCCTGTACGAATGGGCCCTGTCGCCCAGACTGCGCTGGGTCTGGCTGACGCTGGCCGTGCTGTTCCTGATCGGGACGGTCGCGGCGACCGCCGGGGGCGTCTACATCTGGCGCAAGTACCTGACAGACGTGCCGCCGCTGCCCGCGCGCGAGGCGCTGTTCGCGATCAACCGGGCGCCCGGCATCCGCTTCCAGGACAAGGACGGCAACCAGATCGCCGTGCGCGGGCCGCGCTACGGGGAGCGGGTGACGCTGGACCAGTTGCCCGAATACGTGCCGCAGGCGTTCCTGGCCGCCGAGGACAAGCGCTTCTACAGGCACGGCGCGCTGGACTTCCAGGGCATCGCCCGGGCGGCCTGGGTCAACTGGCGGGCCGGACGGATCGTCCAGGGCGGATCGACGATCACCCAGCAGATCGCCAAGGGTCTGTTCCTGACGCCGGACCAGACCCTGAAGCGCAAGCTTCACGAGGCGGTCATGGCCACCCGCCTGCAGAAGATCCTGACCAAGGACGAGATCCTCGAACTCTACCTGAACCGCATCTTCTTCGGGGCCAACACCTACGGCATTGACGGGGCGTCGCGGGCCTACTTCGGCAAGCCGGCGAGCGAGATGAGCCTGTCCGAGGCGGCCCTGCTGGCCTCGCTGCCCAAGGCGCCGTCGCGCCTCGCCCTGACCAAGAACATGGGGGCGGCGCTGCAGCGCCAGCGGCTGATCCTGGGCAACATGCTCGAGGAGCGCTGGATCACGCGCGAGCAGTACGAGGCGGCGCTGGCCGACACCCCGACGCTGGCTCCCGGCGCGGTGCAGGACGAGGGCGACCTCGGCTACATCCTCGACTACGCCACCGCCGAGGCGGTCAAGATCGCCGGCGAGAACAGCCCCGACCTGGTGGTCCGGCTGACCATCGATTCGCGGCTGCAGGCCGTGGGCTCGAAGGTCGTGCGCGAGGCGCTGCGGACCGACGGCGCCAAGGCCGGCGCGCACCAGGCGGCGCTGCTGGCCATGACCCCCAACGGGGCCATCCGGGCCATGGTCGGGGGGACCGATTTCGACGAGACGCCGTTCAACCGCGCGACCCAGGCGAAGCGGCAGCCGGGCTCGACCTTCAAGCCGTTCGTCTACGCCGCGGCCCTCGAGCGGGGCGTGCTGCCGACCGACACCCGCGTCGACGCGCCCCTCAAGATGGGCGACTGGGAGCCCGAGAACTACGGCGGCGGCTATGCCGGCACGGTGACGATCGCCGACGCCCTGGCCAAGTCGATCAACACCGTGGCGGTGATCATCGGCAAGGAGATCGGCGGGCAGGGGATCGGCGAGCTGGCGCGACGCTTCGGCCTGTCCAGCATCCCGCCCAGCCCCGACCTCTCCGTGACCCTGGGCGCCTACGAGGTGAACCTGATGGAGCTGGTCAGCGGCTTCCAGGTGTTCCAGCTCGGCGGGCAGCGGCGGACGCCCTACATCATCGAGAGCGTGGCCACCGTGGGCGGCGAGCCGATCTTCACCCACGCCGAGAGCGCCGGCACGCCGGTCTATGACATCGCCAACGCCTCGATGATGGTGAAGATGATGAAGGGCGTGGTCGAGCGCGGCACCGGCACGCGGGCGGCGTTCGGCCGGCCGGCGGCCGGCAAGACCGGCACCAGCCAGAACTGGCGCGACGCCTGGTTCGTCGGCTTCACCCCCGACTGGATCGCCGGCGTCTGGGTCGGCAACGACGACGACAAGCCGATGAACAAGGTCGCCGGCGGCGGCATCCCGTCGACCATCTGGCGGCGGTTCATGATCGAGGCCCACCAGGGTCTGGAGGCGAAGGACTTCGACTGGCTGCTGCCGGATCCCGTGCCCGAGACCGAGCCGGATCCGAGGAACGGCTTTTACAGCGAGCTGGCCGCCGATTTCGGGCGGGCCGCCGAGTCGCTCGAGGCCAGCGCGGGCGACGCGCCGGCCGAGCCGGACGGTCCCGGGACGCCCGGCGAGCCC
>CALKHU010000012.1 GCA_937991555.1 uncultured Caulobacter sp. | reverse complement strand
TGCCGGAGATGTCGTCCAGCTCGCCCTCGACGGTCATCAGCCCGATATCGGTAATGGCCGCCGGCTTCACAAGGCGGCCGCGATGGGTCAGTTCGCCCTTCGGCAGGGCATAGGCCTGGAACACCTTGTGGATGGTGTCGAGGTAGAACTCCTCGGTCAGGTCCATCACCGCCAGATACTCGTCGTAGAAGGCGCGATGCTTGTCGGCGCTGTCACCGTCGCCGCTGACCAGGTGGTCGAAATAGCGGCGGTGGGCGTCCTGGTGCCGCTCCAGGTTCATCGACATGAAGCTGGCGAGCTGGACGAAGCCCGGATAGACGCGCCGGCCGACGCCCGGATAGGGCGGCGGCACCGTGTAGATCATGTTCGACTCGAACCAGGTGAAGGGCCGCTCCTCGGCCAGGCGGTTGGTCACGGTCGGCGAGGGGCGCGCGTCGATCGGCGAGCCCATGAACGTCATGGTGCGCGGACGGCGCGGGTCCTGGTCCTCGGCCATCAGCGACACGGCGGCCAGCACCGGCGGCCCCGGCTGACAGACCGCGATGACGTGCGCCCGGTGACCCAGGACCCGCAGCATCTGCTGGATGTGGTCGATGTAGTCATCGAAGTCGAAGCGGCCCTCGAGCATCGGCACGTCGCGGGCGTTCTTCCAGTCGGTGATGAAGACGGCGTGGTCCGGGGCGAAGGCCTCGACGGTGCCGCGCAGCAGGGTGGCGTAGTGGCCGGACATCGGGGCCACGATGAGAACCGCCGGGTCGAGCTGCAGCTTGCCGGCGTGGCGCATGTCGGCCATGTCGCGGTCGAACTGGACCAGCCGGCACCACGGGCTCTCCCAGACCGTGGTCGGGCGCACCCGGACCGGATGGCCGTTCACCTGGATCTCGTCGATGTGCCAGTCCGGCTTGCCGTAGCGCCGGGTGACGCTGGCGTAGAGATCGGAGGCCGCGTAGAGGCTGCGTCCGAGGACGGAGTCGCGGGCCGGGTTCATCGGCGAGGACCACCAGTCGCGGGTCAGCCGGGCGGCCGCCCGCATCGGCGAGGCCGCATAATAGGCCGCTTCGTGCAGGGTGTAGAGCATCGGACCTCGGTCGTTGTGCAGCGCAGCATAACACAACGCGCCTTAACGAAGTCCAGTTCGATTTGCCGTGGCCGGTCGTCGCCCTAGTCGCCGCGCATGCCGGCGCGGATCTGGTCGGCCAGCTGCTCGGGCGTCATGCCGTAGGGCAGCACCTTCCGGAACCGTCCCTTCGGATCCATCAGGTACATCGCGGTCGAATGGTTCACCAGGTAGTCCGGCCCCTCGCCCGCCTTCTCATGGAAGACGCGGTAGGCCTTTGCGGCCGCGTCGGTCTGGGCGACCGTGCCGGTGAGCCCCACCGTTCCGGCCGGGGGCTGCTGCGCCTCGAGCCAGGCGCGGACCTTGGCCGGCGTGTCGCGCTCCGGGTCGACCGAGATGAACACGATGCGGAGGTCGTCGGCCTTGCTTCCGAGCTGGTCGGTCGCCGCGGTCAGCGCCTGCAACGTGCCGGGGCAGACGTCCGGACAGTAGGTGAAGCCGAAGAAGACCACGCTCCACTTGCCCTTCAGGATCGACTCGTCGACCGGCTTGCCGATCTGGTCGACCAGCTGGAACGGCCCCCCGACGAGACCGGCCGACTGCTCCTGCGACTGGAACACGCCCGCCCGCCAGGCGATCGCGCCGGCCGCGAGAAGGCCTGCCAGGCAGGCGAGCAGAAGCAGGATGCGTTGGCGCGTCACAAGGGCTCTCCATGAGGGCTCGCCAAGGCCCGCGAAACGGGGGCAGACTGGCGGCATGGCGCTGACCACAGACCCGGCGACGGCCGCCGAGCGCGGACCCGGCCTCGATAGGCCCGCGCGCCCGGCCGCGCAAGGGTGGGACGCTCTCTGGCCCAGCGGTGTGCCGCGCCGGGGCCGGCTCCGGATCAGGACCCTGACCAACCTGCGGTGGCTGGCGGTGGGCGGCCAGACGGTGACGGTCGTGGTGGTGGGCATGGTGATGAACCTGCCGACGCCGCTCGCCCCCTGTTTCGCGCTGATCGCGCTGTCCGCCTGGCTGAACGTCCTGGTCACCCTGGCCTCGAACGGCCAGCGCCTGGCCACCGACAAGGAGGCCGCCGCCCACATCGGCTTCGACATCCTGCAGCTGTCGGGGATGCTGTACCTGACCGGCGGCATCCTGAACCCGTTCTCGCTGCTGCTGATCGGCCCGGCGGTCCTGGCGGCGGCGACGCTGCCCGCGCGGTATGTCATCGCCCTTTGCCTGCTGGCCATCCTCGCCTGCACCGCGCTGGCGATCCAGGCGATGCCGCTGCCGGCGACCGACGGGGCTCCCTTCGACCCGCCGCTGACCAACCGGATCGGCGCCGTGGTGGCCCGGGTGCTCGGCATCGCCTTCTGCGCCGGCTACGCCTGGCAGGCGGCGCAGGAGGCGGCGCGGATGGAGCTGGCCCTCGACACCGCGCACACGGTTCTGGCCCGCGAGCAGCGACTGTCGGCCCTGGGGGCCCTGGCGGCCGCCGCGGCGCATGAACTCGGCACTCCGCTGGCGACGATGACCATCATCGCCAAGGAAATGGCCCGCGAGGCCCCGCCGGGCCCGCTCAAGGATGACGCCGACCTGCTGATGAGCCAGGCCGAGCGCTGCCGCGAGATCCTCAGGCGCCTGACCCGCGCGCCGGACGCGGGCGATGTCGTCCACGAGCGGATGAGCCTTCTGCAGGTAGTGCAGGAAGCCATCGAGCCGCACGCCCGCGGCCCGGAGGTGCGCGTCGAGGCGGTGGTCTCCGGACCGCCGGGCGAGACGCCGCCGGAGATCTGGCGCCTGCCGGAGGTGCTGCACGCCCTGACCGCCTTCGTCGAGAACGCGGTCGACTTCGCGCGGTCGGAGATCCTGGTGACCGCCCGGTTCGACGCCCGGCACATCTCGATCGAGGTCCGCGACGACGGGCCGGGCTTCGCGCCGGAGGTTCTCGCCAAGCTCGGCGAGCCCTATGTGACCAGTCGTCCGGGCGCCGAATCGATGCGCAGCGGGCATGTGGGCATGGGTCTGGGCTTCTTCATCGCCAAGACCCTTCTGGAACGGACCGGGGCGACTGTGGATTTCCGGAATGGCCGAGGGGTCGGCGCGGTCATCACGGCGCGCTGGAGCCGGGCTGCGATCGAGGCGCCGCGCGGCGAGGACCCCTTCTCGGGGCTAGACGCCGGCGCCGGGACCGCGACAGAATGACGCGTGCCCGATTCAAGTATCAAGGGACCGGGCGGAGGGTTTGACATGACCGATATCTCGGACGTCGTCGCCGGGCTTCCGGACCGCAGCCTGCTCGTTCTCGACGACGACGCCGCGCTCCGGACCCGGCTCGGGCGGGCGCTGGAGCAGCGCGGGTTCGAGGTGCGGCTGGCGGGCAGCGTCGGCGAGGCGATCGACGCGGTGAAGGCTTCCGCCCCCGCCCACGCGGTGCTCGACATGCGCCTGGACGACGGCTCGGGCCTGAAGGTGGTCCAGGCCGTCCGCGACGCCCGGCCCGAGGCGCGGGTGGTGATGCTGACCGGCTACGGCAACATCGCCACCGCGGTCGCCGCGGTGAAGGCCGGCGCCGTCGACTATCTGGCCAAGCCGGCGGACGCCGACGATGTCGCCCGCGCGCTGCTGGCCCTCGGCGCCAATCCGGCCCCGCCCGAGAACCCGATGAGCGCCGACCGGGTGCGCTGGGAGCATATCCAGCGGGTCTACGAACTCTGCGGCCACAACGTCTCCGAGACCGCCCGCCGCCTGTCGATGCACCGCCGCACCCTGCAGCGCATCCTGGCCAAGCGCGCGCCGCGGTAGTCATCGGGGACACGCACCTCAGTGCGTGTCCCCATCAGTTCGCAAGCGGCAGGGGACACGTCCTCGCTGCGCGGTACATGTCCCCGATCAGCTCCGGAACGCCGCCAGCCGCGCAAAGGCCAGCGTCAGCGCCTTTCGCCGCGCGGCGACCAGCGGGAACCTCGGCGCCTCGCGCACGACCGCGCCGCCGAAGCCGTCGGCGACGATGAGGCCGGGCTCGTCTGGCAGCAGATGCATGGGAAACTCCGGCGCCACGGCGAAGAAGAAGGCGTCGCAATACGGCGCGTACTCGCCCCACTTGCGGTCGGTCAGATAGTCCTCGGCCGAGGACTTCACCTCGACGATGACGATCTCGCCGCGCGGCCCCAGCGCCATCAGGTCCGCGCGCCGACCGTTCGGCAGTCCGACCTCGGCGAGCGGCGCATAGCTCATCTCGGCCAGCAGTCGGTACGCCCCGCGCGTGACCGCGAGCGTCGTCTCGGGCCGGGTGACGGTGACGATGGAGAGGGCGACGGTGTCCACAGCCGCCATTTATGTTCCGGTTTCGTTCGGGGTCAACCGTGAACGGTCAGGAGGCCTGGGCCGGAAACTCCAGCTTCTGGGCGTAGCCGAGCGCCCGGATCCGCGCCACCGCCGCCGCCCTGGCCGCCTCGCTCATCACCGGGCGGCGGGCGAGCAGCCAGACGTAGTTGCCGCCGGGCGTCGCCATGATCGCCCAGGAGCCGTCGCCCGCGCAGTCTAGAACCCAGTACTCCTGGGTCTTCAAACCGCCGAGAAAGGTCATTTGGAAGCGGGCGTTGCGACTGCCCGGCAGGATGCGGCCCCGGGTGACGTAGGTCTTCGCCGGGCCGGTGGCCGAGCCCTTGCGGCAGACCTGGCTGGCCGAGAACTCGCCGGTGTCGCTGATGAAGGCGACCTCGCCCTTGCCGCCGACCGGCGCGAACTGGGTGACCGGCGCATGGCAGTCGCGCTGGCCGAGGTTCGGCACACGGGCGATCTCGTACCAGCGGCCGCTGTAGAACGAGGCGGCGATCGCGCGGGTGGGCCGGGGCGCGGCGGCGGAGGCCGCGGAGGCGACGGCCAGCATGGCCACGACGGCGATGGCGGAGGTCGATCTCATCGGCGTGACCTTCTAACCGAAGCCCCGGAAACGCGAAACGCCCCGCCGCGGTTGCGACGGGGCGTTCGACGTCCGCTGACGCGGAATCAGGCTTACTCGGCGGCGATCGAGACCGGCTTGTGCTCGCGGTCCTTGAAGTTGATGGCCTGCAGATAGCGGATGCCGTCCTCGGCGATGTCGTCGCCGACCATCCGGTCGCCCTCGCCCTTCAGCTCGTCGAGATCGACGTACATGGCGTAGAAGGCGCGGGTGCGGTCGGTGATGATGCCGGCGTTGAGCAGGGTCTTGACCAGCACGCGGAAGATGTTGGTCTGCTCCTTCATGCCCTCGCGGCGCTGCTCGTCGGTCATGATCTTGGCGAACTCGGCCACGACCTTGTCCGGATCCAGGCCGAACTCCTCATAGAGGTCGCGCTGCTGGTTCGGGCCGACGAGGTTGAACAGCACCGCCTGGAAGCAGTGGGCGGCCCAGTCCTCGATGATCGCATGCTCTTCCGGCGACAGCTTCGGGATGGTGCGGTCGGCCCAGATCTTCCCGAACTTGTGGTGGAAGGCCTCGTCGGTCATGACCAGCTGCATCAGCTTGCGGCCGACCGGATCGTTCAGCTTGTTGTAGAAGGTGGCGAAGGCGCCCATGGCGAGGCCCTCGACCAGCATCTGCATGCCGATGATCTTCTTGTAGACTTCCGGCGCGCCGATGATCTCGACCAGCAGGGCCTTCAGCGTCGGGCCGCACTCGACCGGACGGCCCCAGCGGGCCTTCACGTACTTGGCGAAGGCCGTGACGTGGCGGGCTTCCTCGCGGGTCTGGTTGGCGGCGTATTCCTGCGCGCCCTGGTCCTTCAGCACGTGGCACAGGCTGGCCGACAGGTTCAGCGCGCCCTGCTCGCCGTGCAGGATCGAGGAGAAGCTGCGCAGCGTCGACTGGTTGATGAAGCGGATGCGCGTCTTCGGGTCCGACAGGTGGTTGGACACGTAGTCGGTCGACAGGGCCACGACCATGTCCTCGGGGACGATGGGCTGGTTCTCCATGTCGAACGGCTCGTCGAAGTCGATGTATTCCTTGTCGAGCGGATCCCAGAAGTGGTCGTGGGTCGCCGAGATGATCTTGTCGAAGGCCGTCGAACGCGCGTTGTAGCGGTCGAGTTCGAGCATCGACTCGAAGTCGTCCGGCGCCACCGCATCGTACATGGCGTCCTTGGTGATGTTCTTGTCCGTCACGACGAACTCCTCCGGCCTCAATGGGAAGTGGGCCCGTTGGTCGGACCTCACGCAATGTGAACACTGTCCACTTCGCACGCCGCGACGTCAACGGGAAAATGACGCAGGCGTCATCTTCTAACGGCGAATTAACCGAAGCGCCGC
>CALKHU010000011.1 GCA_937991555.1 uncultured Caulobacter sp. | reverse complement strand
TCTTCCTGAAGGACATCTGGCCGACCTCGAAAGAGATCGCCGACATCCAGAAGAAATGCGTCACCCCGGCCATGTTCGCCAAACGCTATGCCGACGTCTTCAAGGGCGACAAGCACTGGCAGGCCATCAAGGTCGAGGGCGGCCAGACCTACAGCTGGGACATGGGCTCGACCTACGTCCAGAACCCGCCCTACTTCGAGGGCATGACGATGACGCCGTCGCCGGTGAAGGACATCATCGAGGCGCGCATCCTCGGCGTGTTCGGCGACTCGATCACCACCGACCACATCAGCCCAGCCGGCTCGATCAAGAAGACCTCGCCCGCGGGCCAGTACCTCAGCGAGCACCAGGTCCGCTTCGAGGACTTCAACAGCTACGGCGCCCGCCGCGGCAACCACGAAGTCATGATGCGCGGCACCTTCGCCAACATCCGCATCCGGAACCGGATCACCCCGGAGATCGAAGGCGGCGTGACCAAGCACTTCCCGTCGGGCGAAGTGATGCCGATCTACGACGCCGCCATGCGCTACGAGCATGAGGGCCGGCCGGCCGTCGTGTTCGCGGGCAAGGAATACGGCACCGGCAGCTCGCGAGACTGGGCGGCCAAGGGCGCCAAGCTGCTCGGGGTCCGGGCCGTGATCGCCGAGACCTTCGAGCGCATCCACCGCTCCAACCTGGTGCAGATGGGCGTGCTTCCGCTGCAGTTCCTGTCGGACGGCTGGCAGCGCCTGGGCCTGACCGGCGAGGAGATCGTCTCGATCCGCGGCCTGCAGGACCTGTCGCCGCGCAAGCAGCTGATCGTCGAGCTCTACCGCCCGTCGGACGGCCGCATCGCTCGCTTCCCGGTCCGCTGCCGCATCGACGGTCCGACCGAGCTGGAATACTTCCAGGCCGGCGGCGTGATGCCGTACGTGCTGCGCAACCTCGCCAAGGGCGAGGCCTGACCTTGCGGGGCGGCGGCGCGGCTCACGGCCTCGTGAAACGCGCCGCCGCCGCATCTTCGCTTAAGTGCGGCGCCATGCGTCGCGCCCTCCTCGCCCTGTTCCTGCTCGCCCTTGTCCCGTCGACCTCGTCGGCCTGGGCGCGGCCGCCCGTGGTGGTGGAGCTGTTCACGGCCCAGGGCTGCTCGTCCTGCGTGAAGGCCAACGAGCTGGTCTCGGCCCTGTCCGACCGGCCCGACGTCCTCACCCTGACCTTCTCGGTCGACTACTGGGACTACATGGGCTGGCCGGACACCTTCGCCCGCCCCGAATTCACCGATCGCCAGCGCGCCTACGCCCGCAAGCTCGCCCTGCGCGAGGTCTACACGCCGCAGGTGGTCATCGACGGCAAGGCGCAGGCCTCGGGCGTGCGCCCGGAGCGGATCGAGCCGCTGGTCGACCAGATGGCGCAGGAGCGGCGCAATCCGCCGGACATGCTGTTCATGGGCGCGACGCGGGTGGCCGTCGGATCGGGGCCCGTGCCGCGCGGCGGGGCCGAGGTCTGGATGATCCGCTACGACCCGCGGCCGGTCGAGGTGACGCCCCGGCGCGGCGACACGCGCGGCCAGACGCTGGTCCAGCGCAACGTCGTCCACGAGATCGCCCGGCTCGGCGCCTGGCGCGGCCGCCCGACCGCCTACCGCCTGCCCGCGGCGGCGGCCGAGGGCCTCGAGACGGTGGTCATCGTCCAGGGCGCCAAGGGCGGCCGCATCCTCGCGGTGTTGGCGAAGTAGGCCCCCGGTTTCCGCTCATCCCCGCTTCCGCGAGTATGGGCAGAGTGAAAGGGGTTACACGCGCAGCATCAGCCCGCCGTCGACGCCGAGCGCCTGGCCGGTCACGAAGCCGCCGTCGTCGGACGCCAGGAAGAGGGCGGCGCGGGCGATGTCGATCGGCTGGCCGAGGCGCTTGAGCGCGGCCTTCTTCGCCCAGATGGCGGCGATGTCGTCGCGCTGGAAGCTGGCCGCGGTCATGCCGGTGGCGATAGCGCCAGGCAGGATGGCGTTGGCGGTGACCCCGTGGCGGCCGAGCTCGAGCGCGAAGGTGCGCATCATGCCGACCAGACCGGCCTTGCTGGCCGAGTAGGCGACGAGGCCGTTGTCGGTGTGCCGGGCCATGATCGAGGCGGTGTAGATCAGCCGTCCGACGCCCGACTTCACCAGATGAGGCGTCGCCTCGCGCGAGATCCGGAACCCGGCCCGCAGGTTGACGCCGTACTGGCGGTCAAACTCCGCGTCGCTGGTCTCGCCGACCGGGGTCGAGCCCGAGACGCCGGCGTTGCTGTAGACGATGTCGAGCTTGCCGAACGCCTGGACGGCGGCGTCCACGATGGCGGCGGGCGCGGCGTCCTCGCTGATGTCCACGCCGAGGGTCTCGATGGCGCCGTGTTCGAAGACGAGGTTGGCGCCCGGCCGGTCGACGGCCAGCACCAGCGCCCCCTCGGCCGCGAACAGCTCGGCGCTGGCCCGGCCGATGCCGCTGGCCGCGCCCGTCACGATGGCCGCCCGTCCCTGAAGTCTTCCCATCCCGTGTCTCCCCGCTGCGTCGCGTCTTTAGCGCAAAATGAAACCCGCGTTGCCGGAAGGGAAGGCAACGCGGGTTCATTCGAGGGGGATACTGAGGGGGAAGTCTGTCGGCCGGCGGCCCGCGCCCCTGGGGGGCTGGGGGGGCTGTTCAGGATCCGGGGACGCGATGTCCGTCCGGCCGACGCTGACAATCTGGCGGTCGGGTCTGGCGGGCGCGGGGCGGGATTAAGGTCATTGTGCGGCGTCGTATCGCAGGATGTGTGCAATCCGCGGCGGGTGTGACGAAATCGCGACAGGCCTCGCCAAGCGCGCCGCTTTGGCGTTAGCCTCACCCCAGGCATGGCGTTCGATCCGACATATTCCGCGCCCCGCGTCGCCTCGGTCTTCTTCGAGCGGCGCGAACTGGAACGGCTCCTGAGGCTCTACGGCCGGGAGGTCGCCGCCGGCGAATGGCGGGACTACGGCATTGCGGGCGGGGCCGAGGCGGCGGTGTTCACCGTCTTCCGCCGGACCGGCGAGGCCCCCCTCTACCGCATCGAGAAGCGCCCGGCGCTGCAGCGCCGCCAGGGCCAGTGGGCCGTGATCAACCAGACCGGCCACATCCTCAAGCGCGGCCACGAGCTGGAGCAGGTGCTCAAGGTCTTCGACAAGGGCCGGCTGACGGTGGTGGAGTAGGGGGGCTGACCGTCATGGTCCCCCCGGATCGGTCGCCACTGCGTCGTGAGGCGGCCGGATCATTGCGTGCTTCGACACGCGCTTCGCGCTGCTCAGCATGACGTCGCCAGAAGGCAATCCACCCCGTCATCCTGAGCAGGCCCGCAGGGCCGTGTCGAAGGACGCACGGCTTCCGGCGACGAAAAAGGCCCCGCCGGTTTCCCGACGGGGCCGCGTTCAGTCCGGTCGCGAGGACCGTCAGTCCCGGCGCACGCCCAGGAAGGCGAGCAGGAACTGCAGCAGGTTGATGAAGTTCAGGTAGAGGTTCAGCGCGCCGAAGTTGGTGGCGATCGCCATGCTCTCCTCGTGGTCCTTGACCTCGTAGTACATCATCTTCAGCCGCTGGGTGTCGGTGGCCGTGAGGCCCGCGAAGATCAGCACGCCGAGGGCGTTGATGATCCAGTACAGCGCCGGAAGCTTGAAGAAGATGTTGGCCAGGCTGGCGATCACCAGACCCCACACGCCCATGATCAGGAAGCTGCCGAAGCCCGACAGGTCCTTCTTGGTGGTGTAGCCGACCAGGCTCAGCGCGCCGAAGGCGGTGGCCGTGATCAGGAAGGTCATGAAGACCGAGGCGCCGGTGTAGACCAGCAGCCAGACGCCCGAGCCGGCGCCGATCGCCGTCACCAGCGCCCAGTAGTAGATACCGGAAGCCTTGGCCGACATGTTGCGCGCGGTGAACATCACCAGCAGGACCATGGCCAGCGGTGCGAAGCGCACGATATGGCCGAGGGTGGTGAAGCCCTGGAACACGCCCTCCGGCGAGACCTGGTAGAGCAGGTTCATCACCGGCGCGAAGCTCGAGGTCGCGTAGGCCAGGCCAGCCGACAGCAGAAGGCCGAGGGCCATCTTGTTGTAGACGCCCAGCATGAAGGCGCGCAGCCCCGCGTCCATCGACATGTCGGCGGTTTGCGGAATCGAGCGCGCGTAGCCGCGTTCGAAGTCGCTCATCGGAAAAGCCCTTTCAAAGCGCCCAAGGCGGACGCGAGCTCAATATCGGGAGTGCGACCGTCCGACGCAAGTGCGACCGGTTCTCACTGGTCGCTTCTCAGCACAGGAGCCGGCCGTTTCGACAGCGCCTGCAGGGCCGCCAGCAGGCCGCCGACGAAGGCCAGGCCCGATGCGCCGCCGAGCAGGGCCGCCACGCCGCCCCAGTCCACGCTCCAGGTCGCCTCGAACACCTTGACCACCACCGGCCAGGCGGCGGCGTAGCCGAGGGCGACGCCGGCGAGGCCGGCGATCAGCCCGACCGCGCCGTACTCGATCCCGTAGGCGAGCAGGATCTGCGTCCGCGAGCCGCCCAGCACCTTCAGGGTC
>CALKHU010000010.1 GCA_937991555.1 uncultured Caulobacter sp. | reverse complement strand
GAGACCGCCGACGGGATCAACAAAGGTGTCCGTGCTGGCCGCCCAGTCGGCGTCAGCGCCGTTCAGATAGCGGTAGGTAATGTCGACGTTAAGCCGCTCGGTGGCGTCCCAGGACAGCCCCGCCAGCCACTGGTAGGCGAAGACCGTATCCTTTTCGTCGATGACGATGCCCTGGACGCCGGAGTTGCCGCGAGCGGCCACCGACAGGTCAAGCTTGTTCACGCCGATGCCGAAACCGACGAACGGCTTCAGCGTCGCATCCGGCATGAAGTCGTAAATCAGGTTGGCCATCAGGGTGTAGGACTGGATCGACCCGTTCGGCGTGTTGCAGATCGGCAGGACGCTCGAGACGCTGCACAGGGTGTTCGGCAGCGGCCGCGCCGGGTTGCCGGCAATGGCTCCGATGTCGCTGGTCCGCGACCCGCCTTCGAGCTCCAGGCGCCAGTTCGGATCGAGACGGTAGCCGAGGCGGGCGAAGCCAGCGACGTCGCCTTCCATCTCGAAGTCGTACTTGTAGGGATTGCCGTCGGAAGCGTCTTCGAAGCTCCGCATCTCGACGTCGTCCGGCCAGTGGTAGCCGAGGTCGAAGGCCGCATACCAGCCATTGCTGGGCTCAGCCATCGCCTGCGGCGCGAAAGCCAGCGCAGCCAGCATGCCGCCCAGCATCAGTGCTTTTTTCTTCACGATGAGCCCCTCGCTCAAAATCAAACCACGCCGAACGTCCGGCGCCGACCAAATGGTTGCGTCTGGTGTGCAGGTCTTGGTGCTGACTGGTGTTCAACCTGAACCCTGCCGGCCCCCGAACGCGCCTCACCCTACGGCCGACCGAGCAACGCGCGGACCCAGAAATGGTTCCAATGTCGCAAAGCCGACGCCACGCTGCTGCGACCATACGCCACCTCGCCCAGGTTTTCCAGCGTCAGGGCCCGGCGTTACCTGAACTGTGGCTGCACTGCATCACGAGGCGTCAGAATGAGGTGTTCGCCTCGAGCTCCGCCAACCAGACTTCAACCCGGGCGTCGGAGGGCATCCGCCAGTCGCCCCGGGGCGACAGCGCGCCGCCGGAGGAGATCTTCGGCCCGTTCGGCACCGCCGAGCGCTTGAACTGGTTGGCGAAGAACCGCGTCAGGAACAGCCGCAGCCAGTGCTTGATCTCGCCGGCCGAATAGGCCCGCCGCTCGGCCTCCGGAACGGCCGAGGGCCAGGTCCCCGTCGCGGCGTCGCCCCAAGCGCAGTGCGCCAGCCAGGCGATCTTCGACGGCGCCATGCCGTACCGGGTCAGATGGAAGAGGTTGAAGTCCTGCAGCGCGTAGGGACCGACGAAGTCCTCGGTGGCCTGGGTCTTGCCGCCGGCGTCGGCAGGAACCAGCTCGGGCGAGATCTCGGTGGCGAGGATGTCGCGGAGCACCGCGGCGCCGCGATCGTCGACGTCGCCGGAGGCGGCCACGAACCGGATCAGGTGCTGGATCAGGGTCTTGGGCACCGAGCCGTTAGGATTGTAATGGCTCATGTGGTCGCCGACGCCGTAGGTGCACCAGCCCAGCGCCAGTTCGGACAGGTCGCCGGTGCCGACCACCAGCCCGCCCCTCTGGTTGGCGATGCGGAACAGGTAGTCGGTGCGCAGCCCGGCCTGCACGTTCTCGAACGTCACGTCGTAGACCGGCTCGCCGCGCCCGAACGGATGGCCGAGGTCGGCCAGCATCTGTCTCGCCGCTGGACGGATGTCGAGCTCCGCCCCGGTGACGCCCATCGCCTCCATCAGCGTCCAGGCGTTGCCCCGGGTGCGCTCGGAGGTCGCGAACCCGGGCATGGTGAAGCCCAGGATGCCGGTCCGCGGCAGGCCGAGCAGGTCCATGGCGCGGCAGGCGACCAGCAGGGCCTGGGTCGAGTCCAGTCCGCCGGAGATCCCGATCACCAGCGTCTTCAGTCCGGTCGCCTTCAGGCGCTGGGCCAGGCCCTGGACCTGGACGTTGTAGGCTTCGCGGCACTGGTCGGCGAGCTTGCTCTCGTCGTCCGGAACGAAGGGATAGCGGTCTACCCGGCGCGCCAGGGCCAGCGCTGCGGCCGGCGCGTCGAAGGCGAACTCACGGACGCGGAACGCCGTCTCTGCCTGGCGCGCTGCGACGCTGTCGCCGAACGAGCCGGTCCGCATCCGCTCCTGGCGAACCCGGGCGACGTCGACATCGACCACGGCCATGGTCGATTCCGTCGGAAAGCGGCCGCTCTCGGCCAGCAGCTCGCCGAGCTCGAAGATCGAGGCCTGGCCATCCCAGGCGTTGTCTGTCGTGGACTCGCCCACCCCGGCCGCCGAATAGGCGTAGACCGCCTGGCAGCGCATCGACTGCGATGCGCAGAGCAGGCGCCGGGCGTCGGCCTTGCCGATGACGATGTTGCTGGCCGACAGGTTGAGCAGGATCTCGGCCCCGCCGAGCGCCCCCAGGATCGACGGCGGCGCCGGGGTCCAAACGTCCTCGCAGATCTCGGCGTGGAAGGTGAACGGCGCCGTGCCGGTCGAGCGGAACAGGAGGTCGGTCCCGAACGGAACCTCGCGGCCGGCCAGGGTCATGGTCCGCCCGGTCACCCCGAGCCCGCTCGCGAACCACCGGCGCTCGTAGTACTCGCGGTAGTTGGGCAGGAAGGTCTTGGGCACGACGCCCAGGATCTCGCCGGCGTGGAGGATCACCGCGGTGTTGAACAACCGCCCCTCGAACCGCAGCGGCGCGCCGACGGCGAAGACCGGGGTCAGCTCGCGGCTGGCCTCGGCCAGCGTCGCCAGCCCGGCCTCGACCGCCTCGAGCAGGGCGTCCTGCAACAGCAGGTCGTCGATCGAATAGCCGCTCAGCCCCAGCTCGGGGAACACCATCAGCGCGACGGACCGTTCATGGCCCTCGCGGACCAGCTTCAGCGTCTCGGCAGCGTTGGCGGCGGGATCGGCCAGCGCGATCTGCGGAACGCAGGCGGCCAGCCGCACGAAGCCGTGTCGGTAGGGGGAAGCGAACGGGATGGCCCCGGCGCGGCGGTCGCTGTTCGGCATGGACAGTCCCATCCCTCTGGAAGTGGGGACTTACCAGCCCAGTTCCGTCACCGGCAAGGCTCAGACTGCGTCTGCATAGACCTCGTCAGGGTGGTCTTGCCGCAGCGTGGGGGGTTCCGCTCGGCGCAGCACAATCAACCCAAGGGCCTCAAGGAAGGCGTTTACCTCTTCTCGGGCGGCCTGTTTGGGGGCGGTGACATTGCCTGGGCGAAGGCGCGGCGACACGTCCGCCAACGTCAGGCCGAAGGGGAACATCTCACGGTACACCACCCGCTCTCGCATCGGCGGCGCGAGACGAAAGCCGACCTCCTGGCCAAGACTGTCAAGCGCGTTGGTGATCCGCTCCGCATTCTTCGTGTCGGCGCCGGCAAGACGATTGCGCACCACAACCCAGTCGAGGTTGCGCCTGTGGCGAGAACGCAGGTCCCGCGCCCGCAGAACTGTCTCCGCATAGTGGCTCGGCTGAAGCAGCTGCGTGGTCACCGCATCCACATGCCCGATGACGTCGAAGTCCACGAAGCTGTCGTTCATGGGCGTGACGACAAGATCGGCCTGCAGATGCGCCGCGCGCGACAGCGCCGTATCGCTCCCCGGGGTGTCGATCACCACCAGGTCCGCCTCTCGCATCGCCATAGCGAGCGCTTCATCGAACAGGCGACAGGCCAGCGCTTGATTGTCCGCAATGCTCGCGGGCCGATCGACCAGCTTGTACTCTAGAGGCATTGGAGCTTCGACACTGGCGGCCGGTAGCCACTGGCGTCGATTTGTGAAGAACCGCGAGAGACTCTGCTGACGTAGATCCAGGTCCATAACGGCGACCCGTTGCCCGCGATAAAGCATGGATACCGCGATGAGGGCCGCCATGGTGGATTTGCCGGCGCCGCCCTTCTCATTGCCCACCACAACGACCCGGGCGCGGTACTTGCGCGGGGCCGTCGCCTCGCGGCCGCCAGTGTCGTCTCGCTTACCGCTCTGCTGGTCGCCGAACATTCCAGGCATTCCCCCAACCATTGATTTATTCGAGCGGACATAAGCGCGCTCGAGTCAACGGGGAGCCCCTGGCGCGGGAGTCGTTCAGGCGCGCTGCACCCGGCGGCGGAGTCTGTGAGCGCGCCTGAACCCTTCACGCGCTGGTTGATCGAACCGCAAGAGGCGGGTCCCCAATATATTGTTCTATAAGAATATTTCGCCTTTGAACGAACTCTGCCGTCCAGTTACCATTCCCGCTTGAATTCTACCTTCCCCTAGCGCGAGCATTTTCTACCGTCGAGATGACGTCGTTATCGCGGCGATCCGTCGCGGCTCGACGCCGGACCGTGCAGCGCCATACAAGAAGCAGATGACCGCCTTCAGATCCCTCCACTGGCGCTCGGCCGACGGCCTGACGCTTCACGCCCGCGACTATCCCGGCAAGGCCGACCTGGCGCCGGTGGTCTGCATCCATGGCCTGACCCGCAACGCCCGCGACTTCGAGGACCTGGCCCCCGCCCTCGTCGGCGCCACGGGCCGGCGCGTGATCGCCGTCGACGTGCGCGGACGCGGCGGCTCGCAGAGGGCGGCCGACCCGCTGACCTACAACCCCGCCGTCTACGCCGCCGATGTCATGGCCCTGCTCGACGACCAGGCAATCGGCCGCGCCGCCTTCATCGGCACCAGCATGGGCGGGCTGATCATGATGACCCTGGCGGCGATGCGCCCCGGCGCCATCGCCGCCGCCGTGCTCAACGACGTCGGGCCCGAGATCGCGCCGGAGGGCCTCGCCCGCATCGCCGGCTATGTCGGCGTCAGCGCCGAGGTCGATGACTGGTCGGGCGCCGCCGCCTGGGTGAAGGCCAACAACGCGGTCGTCTTCCCGCACTACGGCGACGCCGACTGGGACCGCATGGCCCGCCGGACCTTCCGCGAGGAAGCCGGCCGCCCGGTGCTGGACTATGACGCCGACATCGCCGTGCCGATCCGCGCCGCCGACCCGGCCGCGCCCGCGCCGGATCTGTGGCCCTTCTTCGGCGCCCTGGTCGCCGGCCGCCCCGCCCTGCTCGTCCGCGGCGCGACCTCGGACATCGTCAGCCCGTCCATCGCCGCGAGAATGCGCGAGGCGGCGCCCCACCTCGCCTTCGCCGAGGTTCCGGGCGTCGGTCACGCGCCGATGCTGGACGAAACCGAGGCGTTCGACGCCATTCTGGCGGTTCTCGCCCAGTCCGACTGATCGTTCATTTGCGCGTCAGGCCGGGATCACTAAGGTCGGCGGCCTCGCCATCCTGCTCGCGGAGCGTATCGCCGTGTCCCAGCCGCCCGTTCTCGCCGTCGACGACCTGAAGGTCTCGTTCCGGACCCACGACGGCGTCGTCGAGGCCGTCCGCGGGGTGTCCCTGACGGTGCAGGCCGGCGAATGCCTGGGCGTCGTCGGGGAGAGCGGCAGCGGCAAGAGCCAGACCTTCATGACCGTGATGGGGCTGCTGGCCCAGAACGGATCGGCGACCGGGTCGGCGCGCTTCGAGGGGCAGGAGCTCCTTGGCCTGAAGCCGTCGGAGCTGAACCGGCTGCGCGGTTCGAAGATGACGATGATCTTCCAGGACCCGCTCACCGCCCTGACCCCGCATGTGAAGATCGGCGAGCAGATCATGGAGCCGCTGCGCTTCCATCTCGGCCTGTCGGCCCGGGAGGCCAGGGCGCGCGCCCTCGACTGGATGAAGCGGGTCCGCATCCCCGAGGCCGAGCGGCGCATGAACCAGTACCCGCACGAGCTGTCGGGCGGCATGCGCCAGCGGGTTATGATCGCCGCCGCCATGGCCTGCGAGCCGCGCCTGCTGATCGCCGACGAGCCGACTACCGCGCTGGACGTCACCGTCCAGGCCGAGATTCTCGACTTGATGGCCGAGCTGATCCGCGAGACCGGCGCGGCCATGGTGCTGATCACCCACGACATGGGCGTCATCGCCCGCCTCGCCGACCGCGTCTGCGTGATGAAGGACGGGGCCTACGTCGAGGAGGGACCGGTCGGGACGATCTTCGCCCGCCCGGCGACGGACTACACCCGGGCCCTGCTGGCGGCGATTCCGCGCCTGGACCGCGACGACCGCGGCGGCCGGCCCGAGATCGCCCCCGCCCCGGCCGACGCCGAGGTGGTGGTCGAGGGCAAGGACGTGAAGGTCTGGTTCGACGTCCGCCAGGGCGTGCTCGGCCGCAAGGTTCCCCTCCGGGCGGTGGACGGCGTCAGCTTCCAGGTCCGCCGGGGGGAGACCCTCGGCGTCGTCGGCGAGAGCGGCAGCGGCAAGTCGACCCTCGCCCGGGCGGCGCTCAACCTGCTGCCGCCCGGCGGCGGCGAGCTCGGCGGCTCGGTCACGGTGCTCGGCAAGGACATCACCCACGCCGACCGCGAGACCCTGCGGGCCGCGCGCCGCGACCTCCAGATCGTGTTCCAGGACCCGCTCGCCAGCCTCGACCCGCGGATGACCATCGGCGACTCGATCGCCGAGCCCCTGCAGGTGTTCCGCCCCGGCCTGAAGCGGCGCGAGCGCGAGGCGGCGACAGCGGCCATGATGGAGCGCTGCGGCCTGTCGCCGGCGCTGATCAACCGCTACCCGCACGAACTGTCCGGCGGCCAGAACCAGCGCGTCGGCATCGCCCGGGCGATGATCCTGGAGCCGAAGCTGGTCATCTGCGACGAGGCGGTCAGCGCGCTCGACGTCTCGATCCGCGCCCAGATCATCGACCTGCTCATCGACCTCCAGAAGCAGCTCGGCATGGCGATGATGTTCATCAGCCACGATCTCGCGGTCGTCCGCGAGATCAGCCACCGGGTGCTGGTGCTCTACCTGGGCCGTGTGATGGAGCAGGCCAGCCGCGAGCAGCTCTACGAGAACCCCCGGCATCCCTACACGCGGGCGCTGCTGTCGGCCGCGCCGATCCCCGATCCGACGATCGAGCGAACCCGCGAGCGGGTTAAGCTGCAGGGCGAGCCGCCGTCCCCGATGGACCCGAGGTCGGCGCTGCGCTTCCTGCCGTCGCGGCTGCCGGTGGACCCCTCGGCGCCGGTGATCCCGCCGGCGCTGAAGGAGGTGGCCCCCGGCCACCTCGTCAGCGAGTTCGATCCGGCCTAGCTAGCTGAGGACGATGATCGTCACCCGGCGGTTCTGGGACCGCCCTTCCGGGGTGTCGTTGGACGCCACCGGCTGGTCCTCGCCGTAGGAGATCGTCGCCATCCGGTTGAGGGCGACGCCGGAGCGGTTGAGGTAGCGCCGCACCGCCTCGGCCCGCGCGGCCCCGAGGCGCTCGTTGTAGTCCTCGTCGCCGGTGGAGTCGGTGAAGCCCTGGATCTCCAGGTAGACGTTGCGGTTCTCGCTGGACAGCCGCTGGGCCAGTTCGGCGAGGCGCGCCTCGGCCTCGGGCGACAGGCTGTCCTGGTCGGTCGGGAACTTCACCGAGTCGTCCGACAGCACCACCTGGTACAGGAACTTGCCCTCGGCGAGGCGTCCGGCGGCCGTCGCCCGCTCGAGCGCTTCCTTGGCGGTGCCGTCCACCTGGGTGACCCGGCTGTCGACCACCGCCACCCGCTCGCGCACGAAGCCCTTGGTGGCGCAGGCGGTGGTCCCGAGGCCCGCGAGGATGAGCACGCCGCCGGTCGCGGCGGCCCTGGACATCGATCTGATCAAGTTGAATTCCTCCGTCATTGCGCACGGCAGTCGCGCGCCATCACAGCTGTCGTCGCGGACTTGGCGCAATAATGACGGCCATGGGTCGGAAAAATGGCGTTGTTGGAAAGTATTGTAGAAGCGGAGACCGGCCTGAAATCGGGTGGAACCAAACGCGGATTGCCGCGTTTAGGCCCAGCTGGAACTCCGTTGTTCAGGCTTGACTGGCGCTTCTGCCGGTCATCGACGAAAATCTCGCGATATCTATGTTTCACGCCATGTTCCTGACGCGGTCAGGTGCAGGCTGGCGCGAATGCCTCCACCGCCCCCCGATTCCGCGCGCGTGGTCCCGGGTCGCCGCGCGCGCAGGGCCCGGGTCCGCACGGCGGCGGTGATGGTCGTCGTGGGGGTCCATCTCGGCCTTCTGTGGCTGCTGGGTCGACCGTCTCCGTCAGGGCCGCCCGCGGCGCCGGAGCGCCCTGCGGTCGCGGCCGAGATCGTCGCGCCGACGCCGCCGACGCC
>CALKHU010000009.1 GCA_937991555.1 uncultured Caulobacter sp. | reverse complement strand
GCCGTCTCGATCATCGACAGGGTGAAGCCCTTCACCCCGTAGCCGTAGAGCCGCAGGTTCCGCTTCTCGGTTTCGGCCAGCCTGGCCTCGAGCGTCGCCTCGTCGGCGTAGGGCGAGAGCAGATCGACGAACCGCCTGTGGGTCAGCCGAAAGATCGTCTCATTGTGCCAGAGGGTGTCGTCGGCATCGAGGCCGACCGTGGTGATGGTCATGGGCGCGGGCTTAACGAGGGCGGGCGAGGAAGTGAAGCCGTCCGTGCGTCGACACGCGCCTGCGGCGCTGCTCATCAAGACTGGACTTGATGGCTTTCTGACCCGGTCATCCTGAGCAGCCGCGATGCGGCGTGTCGAAGGACGCAATCACGCACAGGCCGCATGCCCCTTCAGCACGCGCTCCGCACTCCCCGGGAACTTCCCCAGCAGCGCCGTCGGCCGTGCGGGCCGGGCCGCCAGACCCCCGCCGCAGTTGGGGCAGACCCCGGCGAACCTCCCCTCGGCGCAGGCCGCGCAGAAGGTGCATTCGAAGCTGCAGATCATCGCCCCGGCCGCGTCCGGGGCCAGATCGATGTCACAGCATTCGCAGTTGGGGCGCATCGTCAGCATGGACGGACTCCTCAGTCGGCGGCGGGGGCGAGGGCGGGCAGGATCGCCCTGCCGATGGCCTTGACGGTCCCATCGCCGCCCATGCTGTCGGCCGCGTTGGCGACCACGAGGACGCCGTTGCCGCTGCGCGGGAACAGGGCCACCCAGGCGAACCAGTTGCCGTCCGACCCGGCGTGGGTGATGACCGGACCGGCGCGGCCGGCGACCGTGGGCGGCGCGCCCCAGCCGAGGGCGTGGATGGTGTCGCCCTGGGGCGTGTGGAGCAGGCGATAGCTCTCGGCCGTCAGCAGCCGGCCCTCGCCGCGCTCGCCCTTCATCTGGTCGATGCAGAACCGGGCCCAGTCCTCGAGGCTGATCCTGACCCCGCCTCCCGGCATGATCATCTGCGGGTTGGCGTCGGAGCGGACAGCGACTCGGCCGTCGACATGACCGGCCGGTTCATCCGCGCCCACGCCCTGGTCGTAGGTGGCGGTGACGATCCCCAGAGGCGCGAATACCTCCTCTTCCATGAGCGCCTCGAACGGCTTGCCGGTGGCCCGCTCGGCGGCAGCCGCCGCCAGCAGCAGGCCCGTGTTCGAATAGCTCGCGGGGCCCCGCGCGGGCCCGACGGGCGGCTCGGCGACGGCGCGCTTCAGGTAGGCCAGCCGCTGCTCCGGCAACGGGCGCGGATCCTCGTAGAAGGTCGCGAAGAAGGTCATGTCGCTGATGTTCTCGGGCAGGCCGGCGCGATGCGAGAGCAGGTCCAGCAGCGTCACGTTCCGATACTCGGGCCGCATGTCGGCGGCGAGGTCGGGCAGGAGCCTTTCGAGCGGCGTCTCCCACGACAGAACGCCCTTCTCGACCAGACGGGCGATCATCGTCGCCGTCATGGCCTTGGCGTCGGAACCGATGTTCCAGCGGTCGCCGGCCTGAACCGGGGCGCCGCCGAGGCGACGCACGCCCTGCACGGCCAGGCCGTCGACGCGAAAGTCGCGGATGACCAGCACCCCGGCGGCCGGCGTGCGCGAGTCCTTCAGCGCCTCGGCGAGCACGGCGGCCGGCGACTGGGCCAGGACCGGCGTGGCGATGCTCACCACGGCGGCGACGATGGCGGCGATCAGTTTCATGCGGCTCCCCCTGTCCGTCACGGCGATAACCGACCGGAACCCTCCGCCGAAGTGAAGCCTTTGTCATGCGCGCGATGAGAAAACGCGCGCCGGAGCCGGTTCCCGTTTGACCCGGGGGACGCGAGTCACTACCAACGCCGCCGTTTGTCCAGACCTCAGGAGGAAAGCATGGCGAGCAAGGTTCTACCTGGCGCCACGGGCGTTCTTGCGCTCGCCGACGGCACGGTGCTTTCGGGAGTCGGCGTCGGCGCCACCGGCGAGGCGGTCGGCGAGGTCTGCTTCAACACCGCCATGACCGGCTACCAGGAAATCCTGACGGACCCCTCCTACATGGCCCAGATCGTGGCCTTCACCTTCCCGCACGTCGGCAACGTCGGCACCAACGTCGAGGACCTGGAGCAGGTCGCCGGCGGATCGGAGACGGCCGCGCGCGGCGCGATCTTCCGCGACGCGCCGACCGACCCGGCCAACTACCGCTCTGACTCGCCGCTGCAGCAGTGGATGGAGCGCCGCGGCGTCATCGGCCTGGCCGGCGTCGACACCCGCGCCCTGACCCGGCTGATCCGCGAGAAGGGCATGCCGCACGCGGTCATCGCCCACAGCCCGACCGGCGAATTCGACATCGACGCCCTGGTGGCGAAGGCGAAGGCCTGGGACGGCCTGGTCGGTCTCGACCTGGCCAAGGACGCCACCACCCGCCAGGCCTTCACCTGGGACGAGCAGCTGTGGGCCTGGCCGGAGGGCTACGGCCGGCTGGAGGCGCCGAAGTACGAGGTCGTGGTCGTCGACTACGGCGTCAAGCGCAACATCCTCCGCTCGCTGGCCTCGATCGGCGCGAAGGTCACGGTGGTTCCGGCCGACACGAAGGCCGAGGACATCCTGGCCCGCAATCCGGACGGCGTGCTGCTGTCGAACGGCCCGGGCGACCCGGCCGCGACGGGCGAGTACGCGGTGCCCGAGATCCGCAAGCTGGTCGACAGCGGCAAGCCGGTGTTCGGCATCTGCCTGGGTCACCAGATGCTGGCCCTCGCCCTCGGGGCGAAGACCGTGAAGATGGACCAGGGCCACCACGGCGCGAACCATCCGGTGAAGGACCTCGACACCGGCAAGGTCGAGATCGTGTCGATGAACCACGGCTTCACCGTCGACCGCGAAACCCTGCCCGAACCGGTCCGCGAAACCCATGTCAGCCTGTTCGACGGCACCAACGCCGGCATCGAGCTGACCGGCCGGCCGGTGTTCAGCGTCCAGCATCACCCGGAAGCCTCGCCCGGGCCGACCGACAGCCTCTATGTCTTCGACCGCTTCGCCGCGCTGATGGACCGGGCGAAGGGGTAGTTGACGCTTGCCCGCGCCCGACTCCGTCTCTAAACGGGCGCCTTAACCTGATGTTTGTCCGACCGTCGGCGCGCAGCGATGCGCGGCGGCCCTTGCGCGCGAAAAGACCATGCCCAAACGCACCGATATCGCCTCGATCCTGATCATCGGCGCCGGTCCCATCGTCATCGGACAGGCCTGCGAGTTCGACTATTCCGGCGTCCAGGCCTGCAAGGCGCTGCGCGCCGAGGGCTACCGGATCATCCTGGTCAACTCGAACCCCGCCACGATCATGACCGATCCGGACGTGGCGGACGCGACCTACATCGAGCCGATCACGCCGGAGATGGTCGCCAAGATCATCGAGAAGGAGCGGCCGGACGCCCTGCTGCCGACCATGGGCGGACAGACGGCGCTGAACACGGCCCTGGCGCTCGAGAGCATGGGCGTGCTGGCGAAGTTCGGCGTCGAGATGATCGGCGCCAAGGCCGAGGTGATCGACAAGGCCGAGGACCGCCAGAAGTTCCGCGACGCCATGGACAAGCTGGGACTCGAGAGCCCGCGCTCCAAGGCCGCCCACACGATGGAAGAGGCGCTGGACGGCCTGGAGTTCGTCGGGCTGCCGGCGATCATCCGCCCCAGCTTCACCCTCGCCGGCACCGGCGGCGGCATCGCCTACAACCGCGAGGAATTCGAGGAGATCGTCGCCCGCGGCCTCGACCTGTCGCCGACGACCGAAGTCCTGATCGAGGAGAGCGTCCTCGGCTGGAAGGAGTACGAGATGGAGGTCGTCCGCGACAAGGCGGACAACTGC
>CALKHU010000008.1 GCA_937991555.1 uncultured Caulobacter sp. | reverse complement strand
CTCGATGCGCAGCGCCACCGCGCTGGCCGGAACCTGGCCCTTGTCGTGCAGGCCGTAGACGAAGAACCGGCCCTCGCGCACCGGCGGCAGGCCGCTCAGCGCCATGGCCAGCCAGTCGGCGTCGGCCAGGGGTTCGACCAGCACGGTCAGACCGCCGGAGGCGTTCAGGCTGGCGACGATGCCGTCCTGCTCGTCCTGAGAGGTCGGGAAGGCGTCGATCCGCCAGACGTCGCGGTCCTCGTCCTCTTCCAGGATCGAATAGGTCGCGCCCTCCAGCATCGGATCGGCGTCGAGCGCCTCGGCGGCGGCTTCGGCCAGGGCGCGCGGCCCGCGGGCGATGATCTGGACGGCGTCGTAGGGGGCGTCGAGGGTCTCGTCGGTCATGGCCGCCCCTCTACAGTGAAGGGCGCGGGACGTCACGCTGTGCTGAGTGCATCCCCCTCCCGTCATCGTCGGAACAAGCCCGGCGACGACGGTGAAGGGGCTCACGCCCGCTCCACGAACCCGTCCAGCACCTTCTTCGCACCGGCCTTGTCGAAGTCGACGGTCAGCTTGTTGCCCTCGACCGCCGCGACCTTGCCGTAGCCGAACTTCTGGTGGAACACGCGGTCCCCGCGCCGGTAGTCGCTGCCGGCCGAACTGTCGGATGTCGCGACCAACCGGCCTTCGCCCTCGATCACCTGGGTGCGGCCGGCGTGGCCGCCGGCGTAGCCGCGCTCCTGGGCCCGTCGCCAGCCCGGCGAGGCGTATCCTCGGCCGAACGAGGCGTCGTCGTCCCAGCGGCTGGTCATCGGCTGGGCCATGCCGGGCCCGCCGCCGTAGTAGCCGGTCTCGGAGGACGCCTCGACCGCCTCCACCGGCAGCTCGTCGACGAAGCGGCTCGGCAGCTGGCTGGTCCACCGCCCGTAGACCTGGCGGTTGGCGGCGAAGCTGATCCGCGCCTCCTGCCGGGCCCGGGTGATGCCGACGTAGGCCAGCCGGCGTTCTTCCTCGAGCCCCTTCTCGCCCTTCTCGTCGATGCTGCGCTGGCTGGGGAAGACGCCTTCCTCCCAGCCCGGCAGGAAGACCAGCGGGAACTCCAGCCCCTTGGCCGAGTGCAGGGTCATGATCTGGACGCTGTCGTCGCCGCCCTCGCGGTCCAGGTCCATGACCAGCGAGACGTGCTCCAGGTAGTCGCCCAGCGTCTCGAAGGCGCTCATCGACTGGACCAGCTCCTTGAGGTTGTCGAGCCGGGTCTGGCTGGTCGGCCCCTTGTCCAGGCGCAGGGCGTCCGTGTAGCCGCTCTCCTCGAGGATGATCTCGGTCAGGCGGTCGTGCCGCTCGCCGCCGGCCGACATCGCCCCCCAGCGGTCGATGTCGCGGATGAAGTTGGCCAGGGCCGTCCGGGTCCTCGCCGCCAGTTCGTCGGTCTGGACCAGGCCCCGCGCCGCGGCCAGGCCCGGAACGCCGGCCCCGCGGGCGACCTGCAGGATCTTCTGCACCGTCGTGTCGCCGATGCCCCGCTTGGGGACGTTGACGATCCGCTCGAAGGCCAGGTCGTCGTCCGGCGACTGCACCAGCCGCAGGTAGGCGTGGGCGTCGCGGATCTCGGCGCGCTCGAAGAAGCGCGGGCCGCCGACCACCTTGTAGGGGATCTGCAGCATCACGAACCGCTCCTCGAAGGCCCGCATCTGGAAGCTGGCCCGCACGAGGATGGCGACGTCCTTGTAGGGCCGCTTGCCGGTGTCGATCGTGCCCTTGCGCCAGCGCTCGATCTCCTCGGCGATCAGCCGGCTCTCGGCCTCGCCGTCCCACACCCCGCGCACGCGGACCTTCTCACCGCCTTCGTCGTCGGTCCACAGCGTCTTGCCAAGGCGTCCCTTGTTGACCTTGATCAGGTGCGAGGCGGCCGCGAGGATGTTGCCGGTCGAGCGGTAGTTGCGCTCAAGCCGCACCACCTTGGCCCCCGGGAAGTCGCGCTCGAAGCGCAGGATGTTGTCCACCTCCGCGCCGCGCCAGCCGTAGATCGACTGGTCGTCGTCGCCGACGCAGCAGACGTTCTGGCCCTTCTGCGCCAGCAGCCGCAGCCACAGGTACTGGGCGACGTTGGTGTCCTGGTACTCGTCGACGAGGATGTACCGGAACCGGCCGTGGAAGTCGGCCAGCACATCGGGGTGCTTCTGGAAGATGACCAGGTTGTGCAGCAGCAGGTCGCCGAAGTCGCAGGCGTTCAGCACCCGCAGCCGCTCCTGGTAGAGCTGGTACAGCCGCTGGCCGCGGTTGTTGGCGAACACCGCGCCCTCGGACGGCGGCAGCTTCTCGGGCGTCCAGCCGCGGTTCTTCCAGTGGTCGATCAGCCCCGCCAGCGTCTTGGGCGTCCAGCGCTTGGCGTCGATGTTCTCGGCCTCGAGGATCTGCTTGATCAGCCGCTGCTGGTCGTCGTCGTCGAGGATGGTGAAGGTCGACTTGAGGCCGACCAGCTCGGCGTGCCGGCGCAGGATCTGGGCCGCGACCGAGTGGAAGGTGCCCAGCCAGCGCAGGCCCTCGGCCTGCGGGCCGATGATGTGGGTGATCCGCTCGCGCATCTCGCGCGCGGCCTTGTTGGTGAAGGTGACGACCAGCAGCTCCCACGGTCGCGCGAGGCCGGTGGCCAGGATGTGCGCCAGCCGCGTGGTCAGCACCCGGGTCTTGCCTGTGCCGGCCCCGGCCAGCACCAGAACCGGCCCTTCGGTCGCCTCGACGGCCTCCCGCTGCTCGGCGTTGAGACCGGCGAGGTAGTCGGGCGGCGGACCGTCGGCGCGGGCGAGGTCGCTGATGCGGGGGGCGGGAAGCGGAGAGTCGGACATTGCGGAACATATGTAGCACAGCGCGTCCGCGCTTTAAGCGCCGCTGTCGGACGGACGGGCCGGCCGTCGCGCCGCCGGCCGGAACCCCTGGCGCGGCCGCTCCGTTCTTCTCCCGGAAAAGCGAAGGGAGGCCGCCATGGCCGCTCATGTCCGCCGTCACGGGGGCGGAAACCTCGTGCTGGGCCTCGTCGTCGGGGCGCTGCTCGCCGCCCTGCTCGGCCTGGTCTGGATGGCCTGGTCGGGCGGGCTCCTCGCCACGCCCGATCCGGCGAACGCGGCGCTGGACCTCGAGATCCCCACGCCCCGGACGCTGCCGGCCCCGACCCCGATGCCCGACCCGCAGCCGACCCCGCTGCCGGTCCCAGGGCCGCAGCCGCGCTGACCGCGTCAGCCGCGGGAGGCGTTCTCGAGCGCGAACACCCGGCAGGCGCTGGCCAGCGGCCGCTCGCCGCGGCCCTCGTCGATCCGCGCGATCAGGCCCGACAGGCTCAGCCCCGCCGCCGCCGCCGCCGCGTCGAG
Organism: uncultured Caulobacter sp.; assembly: GCA_937991555.1. GTDB lineage: Bacteria > Pseudomonadota > Alphaproteobacteria > Caulobacterales > Caulobacteraceae > Caulobacter. The sequence goes on along the minus strand of CALKHU010000008.1, from coordinate 10,859 downwards.
CACGGCCCAGAACTCCGGCTCCAGCGCCAGCGAGGTCGCATGCCCGGCGAGGTTCACCGACCGCTTCTTCAGCCCGCCGGCCATCAGTCCCCGCGCTTCGGTTCGCGGTCGAGCCTCTGGGCGTCCAGGCTGCGAGCGGCCTTGTCGCGCCGCGCGTCGGCCAGCGCCTTCTCGGCCTTGGTCCGTCCGAAGGCGACGCGGTTCTCGGCCGCCTTCGTCTTCGCCTCGGCCTTCGCCCGCGCCTTGCGGAAGCGGTTCAGGTTGACCGGCTCGCTCACCGGCGGACCGCCGGCTGCACCACCACGGTCGACTCCAGCCGCAGCGGCTTGCCCCGGGGCAGCGCCACCGGCGCCCGGCCCGGCCAGACGCAGTTCTGCATCGACAGTTCCCTGCGCAGGATCCACTGGGTGATCGGCCTGCCGTTGGCCTTGCAGGCCAGGCCGACCGCCCATTGCGACAGGCCCGGCTGGCCCGGCCAGGAAAAGCCCATGCCGGCGCCGGCGGCGACGGGCCCGACGGCCGGCGTCACCACCTTGCCGCGCGAGGCGAACGCCAGCCGGTCGGGCGCGATCAGCCGCATGGCGAAGCCGCCGTAGCCCTTCGCGTCGTCGCTGCCGCCGAGCGACAGTCCGTCGACGGTCGGCGTCAGCACGGTCTCGAACTCGACCCGCCGGGCGCCGTCCTTGCCCAGCGGCGGCACGCGCACCCGGGTCGTCTCGGTGGCCACATAGACCAGCTCGGGGCCCGAACTGACGATCCAGTCGACGTCGAGCGTCAGGGTTCCCACGCCGCGGCCGTCGGTCGAGAAGGCCGTCTTCTTCACCACGAAGGTCAGGCCCTTCATGAACCAGCCGTCGGCGACGACGCGGTCGCCCAGCCGCACCTGGTGCCAGCTCCAGAACAGGCCGCGCTGGTGCGGATGGTCGGCGGGCCGGTCCTCGGTCAGGACCGTGCCGTCGGGCGCGTACAGCGGATGGACGTAGTTGAGCCGGCCCGGCTCGGCCGCCGGGTCGGCCGGCCGGGTGCGGTAGAACAGCACCGGCCTGTCGTCCTCGGTCACGGTCACGCCGTCGGGCCCGATCACGGCGTCCAGCAGCTGCGGCCGCGCCCACCCGGCGGCGGGCGCGAGCACGGCGGTCGCGGCGACCAGCGCGGCGGCGATCAGGGCTCTCATGCGTCGTCCTTCTCCATCGCCCGCGCGAAGGCGGGACGGGCCTGGGCCCGCGACAGCCAGTCATCGTACTCGGCATGGGCCGGCAGCGCCTGGCGGGCGAACTGCAGCAGAGAGATAAACAGGATATCGGCCGCCGAGAAGCGGTCGCCGAGCAGCCACGGCCCCTTGCGCAGCGCGCCGGCCAGCTGGGCGTCGAGGATCTCGTAGGCGGTTCGGGACGCGTCATCCATCGCGCCGCGGAAGAAGGCCCCGATCACCGGCTCGAGCACGCCGGCGTAATAGGCCAGCCAGGTCAGGTACGGCCCCCGGTCCGGGTCGCCCACGGCCGGTCCCAGGACGTGCTCGCGGAACCTGTCGGTCAGGTACAGGGCGATGGCCGCCGACTCGGTGACCAGCACGCCGTCGTCGACCAGGGCGGGAACCTGCCCGTGCGGATGCGGGTTGGCCGGGTCCCGCCGACCCTCGCCGGACTGCCGGGCGATGTCGACCTTCCGGATCTCGTAGGGCGCGCCCAGCTCCTCCAGCAGCCAGATGAAGCGGGTCGAACGCGAGCGCGGCGCGTGGAACAGGGTCAGCATGACGGAACTCCGGAGAACGGCGGGATGTGAACATAACCGGAACGGGCCGCTGGCGGCAACCTCGCCTGTACTCGGCGCGCCCCCGGGCGGCCCTGCGCGACGGGTGCGGAAACGCGCGCCTGACCGGCTGGATCGTCGGCGGATCGTGGGCTAAGAGGCGGCGCATGAGCGACACCCCTCCCGACCGTCTGGCCACCAATCCCAAGAGCCCCTTCTACGACGAGGCCGTGCTGGCCCGCGGCGTCGGCGTCCGTTTCAAGGGCGAGGAAAAGACCAACGTGGACGAGTATTGCGTCAGCGAGGGCTGGGTGCGCCTCGCCGTCGGCAAGACGCTGGACCGTCACGGCAACCCGATGACGGTCAAGCTGCAGGGGACCGTCGAGCCCTACTTCCGGGACGACGCCTCCGAATAGCCCCCCGAACGGGGGACGGCGCCGCCGCCGCGCCCTGTAGGCTCTCCAGGCGCATGGAGGGCGCGACATGAGAAGACGTGCACCGGCGGCCGTGGTCGCGGCCGTGGCTTTCCTGGCCGCCGCGCCGGCGATGGCGCGCGGCGAGATCGAGGACTACGCCCTCGCCACCTTCGAACCCGGCGAGCGCGGCAAGGTCAGCCCCTACGCCGGCTTCGCGCGGCGGGTGATCGACGAGCGGGGATTCTTCGCCGCCGTCATCAGCAGCGCCGAGACGGTCGAACAGCCGAGGCCCGGCGTCTGGCGGATCACCGTTCCGGACTACCGGCCGACGGACCCGCCTCGGGTCTGCATCGCGGCGATCGACGCGACCCGCCGCCCGGGGCTGACGATGGCCGCCATCCAGGCCCGCATCGGCGAGGTGATCGCGCCCGGCACGGTCTTCGAACGCTATGCGGCGGCGGAGATGGACTCGATCGAGGCCCGGTCGATCCAGCCGTGGGCGGGCCAGGCGGGCAAGCCGGGTCCGAAGATCGCCGTCTGGGTCGGTCCCCGCGCGGGCCGCTACAACGCGGTCGGCGCGCTGCCGGCGCCGGCGGGCACGTTGCTGATCGGCTGCACCGGCCCGACGGCCGGCGCCGCCACGCAGCAGATGCTGTCCCTGTTCAAGCCGGCGGCCGGATTGCTCTGACCGCCGTGCGGAAGCGAGGTGGCCTTCCGCGCCCGCCTTTGCGATCATGGCGCCATGAGCCGGGCGCCCTTCAGGACGGGACGGATCGCCGCCGGCGCGGTCGCCCTGGCCGCGGCGTCGCTGGCGCACGCGCCGGCCGTCTGGGACCATGATCTCGCGCCGCCGCCGCAGACGGCCAGCTTCACGGCCGCCACTCCGCGCGACCTGCTGGACGCCCGGCTGGACGCGCTCGGCGAGGCCTTCGGAGGCCGCGTCGGGGTCGCCGTCTACGCCCTCGACGAGGGCTGGGCGGTGGATTTCAACGGCGGCGAGATCCAGCCGCAGCAGAGCGTCAGCAAGCTGTGGGTGGCGCTGACGGTGCTCGACGCCGTCGACCGCGGCGAGCTGTCCCTGTCGACGCCGGTGACCATCCGCAAGGCCGACCTGTCGATCTTTCACCAGCCGATCCGCGACCGGGTCGGCGAGGGCGCCTGGACGACCACCGTCGGCGACCTGCTGCGGAGGTCGATCACACAGAGCGACAACGCCGCCAATGACGCCCTCGTCCGCACGGTCGGCGGTCCGTTCGCGGTGCAGGTGGCCGTGGTCGGCAAGAACCTCGGCGAGATCCGCTTCGGCCCGGGCGAGCGCCAGATGCAGACCGAGGCCGCCGGCCTGACCTGGAAGCCGGAGTACAGCTTCAAGCGCGCCTTCTGGGAGGACCGCGAGGCCCTGCCGCCCGAGGTCCGCGGCAAGGCGCTGGAGGCCTACCTCGCCGACCCGCCGGACGGCGCCAGCGCCCTGGACATCGCCGAGACCCTCGGCCGCCTGAAGCAGGGCGAACTGCTGTCGCCGGAGTCGACGGAGCACCTGCTCGGCCTGATGGGCCAGACCGAGACCGGCTCCAGCCGCCTGCGCGCCGGCCTCGCCCCGGGCTGGACTCTCCGTCACAAGACCGGCACGGGCCAGGTCAACGGCCGTCTGGCGACGGGCTACAACGACGTCGGCCTGCTGGTCGCGCCGGACGGGACGACCTACGCCGTGGCGGTGCTGATCGGCGCCAGCCGCCGCCCCTTCGCCGAGCGAAGCGCCCTCATCGCCGACGTGGCGCGGGCGGTGATCGCCACCCACCCCGGACCGGTCGCGACCGCCGGCCGACCGGACGCCGGCGCCCCCCGAACGTAGGATGCCGGTCCCGCCGGACCTGCCACGCTGGGTCCGGTCGAAAACCGGATTGGAGGTCGGTGATGGGGTCGGGCATTCTGAGGCGCGCCGCGCCGGGCGGCATCCTGGTCGCGCTCGGAGCCTTGGCGGCGCCGGCGATGGCGGCGGTCGTCGCCGGATTCACCTTCATGCCGGCGCCCGTCGCCGAGCGGGGCCGGCTGGTTCCCATCGCCGGCGACGCCGCCTACGGCTACACCTATCTTCACGAGGGCGGCTGGTACGTGGTCACCCTGCCGGCCGGCGGCCGGACGGACCCGACCGTCGATCCCGACTCCCGTACATTCGACATGCACACGACCCAGGGGATCCAGGTGTGCTCCGCCGGCGCGCACCCGCATGCGCAGACGCTGTCCTTCGAACAGCTGCAGGCGCGGGTTCCGCAGGTGCTCGAGACCTGGGAGCGGGAGATGGGCCCGGCGATGACCGTGCGCGAGCGGGCGGTGCTGGACCTCAAGGACGACGGCCAGAAGCACGTCCGCATGGCCGCCTGGACCGGCCTCGACCCGCAGGGACGCCACCTCACGCTGGCCGTGATCGAGGTGCCCAGGGGAACCCTGGTCCTCGGCTGCACCGGCGCGACGCCCGGCCAGTCCAGGTTCCTGACGCAGATGGCGTTCCGCCTTGCGGAGGGCGCGCTTTGAGGCGGCGGAGCTAGCCGGCCCGTCCGGCGTCGGCCATCAGCCGGTCGAGGTGCTGGCGGATATGCGCCGCCTCGGCGGGGCTGTTGGCCAGGGCGATGGCCCGGTCGAAGGCCTCGCGCGCCTCGGCCCCGCGCTCCAGCTGCAGCAGAAGCGCGCCCTTGACGCCGAAATAGTTGAAGTAGCCGGACAGGCGGGTTTCCAGCGGCGCGATCATCGCCAGCGCCGCCTCGGGCCCGTCCGCCTTCGACACGGCCACCGCCCGGTTCAGCGTCACCACCGGCGAGGGCGTCAGCTGTTCCAGCGTCGCGTACAGGGCGTCGATCTGGGCCCAGTCGGTGGCGTCCGGCGTCGCGGCCCGCGCGTGCAGCGCGGCGATGGCCGCCTGGACGAGGTAGGGGCCGGTCCGCCGGTGGCGCATGGCCTTGTCGATCAGGGCCAGGCCCTCGCCGATCATGGCCCGGTTCCACAGGCTGCGGTCCTGGTCGTCCATCAGGATGATGCCGCCGTCCGCGTCGAAGCGGGCGGGCGCGCGCGAATGCTGCAGCAGCATCAGCGCCACCAGGCCCATGATCTCCGGCTCGGTCTGGTACAGCCGCAGCAGCAGCCGGCCGAGCCGGATCGCCTCGCCGGCCAGGGCGGCGCGGTCCTCGCGGTCGGGACCGCTCGCCGAATAGCCCTCGTTGAAGATCAGGTAGACCATGGCCGCGACGGCCGCGAGCCGCTCGGCCCGCTCGGCCGGCCCCGGCGTCTCGAAGCTGGCGCCGCTGCCGGCGATCCGCGCCTTGGCGCGGGTGATCCGCTGCTCCATGGCGCTCTCGCCGACCAGGAAGGCGCGGGCGATCTGCCGAACGGAAAGACCGGACACGATGCGCAGCGCCAGGGCGATCTGCTGCGTCTGCGGCAGGTCCGGATGGCAGCAGATGAACATCAGCCGCAGCACGTCGTCGCGGTAGTCGGCCCCGTCGAGCCGCTCGGCCAGCGGCGCCTCGGCGTCGTCCAGGTCGCTGACCGCGGCGTCATCGTCGGGCAGGGCGGTGGTCCGGCTGCGCCGCCGCACGCCGTCGATGCCCGCGTTACGCCCGACCAGGATCAGCCAGGCCGCCGGGTCGCGCGGCGGCCCGTTCGCCGGCCAGTTCTTCAGCGCCCGCAGGCAGGCGTCCTGGAAGGCCTCCTCGGCGGTGTCGAGGTCCCGGAAATAGCGCAGCAGCGCGCCGACCGCCTGCGGGCGGGCGGCGGCGAGGGCCGCGTCGATCCAGGCCAGGTCGGTCATGTCCGCTCCGTACCGGGGATCTCCGCCCCGGGCAGGAACAGCCGCACCGGCCGCAGCTCGTAGGCGCCGCCCGGATTGGCCTGGCCCAGCTCGCGGGCGATGGCGACGCCCTCGTCGAGGTTCGCGATGTCGACGATGTAGAATCCGAGCAGCTGCTCCTTGGTCTCGGCGTAGGGGCCGTCGATGACCAGGTCCTTCTGCTTGTGCAGGGTGGTGGCCGCCGTCGTCGGCATCAGTCGCAGCGACGGGCCGAGCTTGTTCTCCCGTTCGAGCCGCTCGTGGACGACGGACAGCTTCGCCATCACCGCGTCGTCCTCGGCCTGCGACCAGGACATGACCACATCTTCGGCGTTGTAGCAGAGAATGGCGTAAAGCATCGGCGGGCTCCGTCTGGACTGAGGACGCGCGACTATGCCCCGCGCCGACAGCCGGGCGGCAGAATCTTTGCGCGCCATGCTATAGCCCGCCGCGAAGCGACGGAGGACGGCATGGCGCGGGAACGGATCGGGGCGGCGGCGGCGGTCGCGCGGCTGTCGGGCTGGAGCGTGAAGCCGGGCGACCGGGACGCGATCGTGAAGAGCTTCATGTTCGCCGACTTCAACGCCGCGTTCGGCTTCATGACCCGCGTCGCCCTGATGGCCGACCGGCTGGACCATCACCCGGAGTGGTTCAACGTCTACAACCGGGTCGAGGTGCTGCTGGCCACCCACGACGCCGACGGCGTGACCGAGCTCGACGTCGAGCTCGCCGCCTTCATGGACCGGATCGCGGGCTAGCCGCCCGGCAGCGCCGCGCGAAAGCCGTCCGGGTCCAGCGTCGTGCGCCGGGGCCAGGCGCGGGCGGCGAAGGCGAACAGCACCGGCAGCATGGCGACGATCAGGCCCAGCTTCACCCACACCATCGCCGACCAGGTCGTCGGCAGGGCCACGATCACCCACCCCAGCAGCCAGAAGGCCGCGCCGACGAAGCCCATCTGCGCCCAGTAGGCCGCCGGCGCGGCGCCCAGCCGCGCGGTCGCCTCCGGCGCCGCCTCGCGCACCCGCTCGACACAGGCCAGCACCAGGGCCGAGAACGCCGCCGACCGGTCCTCGAAGGCGCCGACGCCGGCGAAATGGGCGTTGTCGATGACCCAGGTGCTGCGCCGGGTGCGCAGCGTCAGCTTGTGGCGCCAGGCCTTCATCCGCGTCGGGGCGTAGGTCAGGCGCACCTCGACCACGTCCGTCCAGCGCATCACCATGTCCCGCTCGCCGGGAACCTGGCGGCGCAGCCCGACGGGCTCCACCGTCCAGCGCCGTTCGGCCTTCTCGAACAGGTTCTCGCGTTTGGCGTAGGCGATCATCGCGCGCCCCCTTGCCGAACGATGTTTCACGCCTGAACATCAGATCATCACCCCCGCAAAGGGGGGCCGCCGCGGGGAGGCGAAGCGTGACACTGGAAGCGGAGGTGGGCGGCGCGCCCGCTGTCGAGGCGACGCCGGTCAGCCGGCAGGCCGGCGGCGGCGAACGGATGAGCGCCTGGCGACTGGCGGCCTTCGCGGCTCCGTCGATCCCGGTCGCCGCCATGCTGATGCCGGTGACGGTCTATCTGCCGAACTACTACGCCCGCGACCTCGGGCTCAGCTGGGCGGCGATCGCCTTCGCCTTCTCGGCCGTGCGCCTGTTCGACCTCTGGCTCGACCCGACGCTCGGCTTCCTGGTCGACAAGACCAACACCCGCTTCGGCCGCTACCGGCCCTGGCTGGTCGCCGGCCTGCCGATGGCGGTGCTGGCGGTGTGGATGCTGTTCATGGCCCAGGAGGGGGTCACCGGCGGCCAGATCCTGTTCTGGCTGGTGGTCGGCTTCATCGGCCAGTCGATGGCCTCGATGGCCCATGTCGCCTGGGCCTCGAAGATCGCCCGCGACTATCGCGAGCGGTCGCGCGTCTACGCCTGGCTGCAGGCGTTCAACGTCATCGGCATCCTGCTGGCGCTGGGCATGCCGCCGCTGGCCGCCGACCTCCTCGGGCTCGACCACGTGGCTGGGGTGCAGGCGATCGGCTGGCTGGTCATCATCTCCCTGCCGATCACCGTCGGGCTGGCGCTGCTGGTGGTGCGCGAGCCGCCGCCGCAGCCGAACCACAACCCGCCGCACTGGCGCCAGTACCTGGCCCTGCTGAAGCGCGGCCCGGTGCTGCGCCTGATCGCCACCGACATCGTCATCGGCACCGGACCGGTGCTCGCGGGCACCCTGTTCTTCGACTACTTCTTCGCCCTCCGCGGCTACGAGCGGGCCGACGCCGGCAAGCTGCTGCTGCTCTACTTCGTCGGCGGGCTGGCGGCCGCGCCGTTCTGGTCCTGGCTGTCGCACCGGATGAGCAAGCACAGGGCGCTGATGGTCGCCGCCCTCGCCTATGCGGTGGCGCAGGCCTCGGTGGTGGTCGCGCCGCACGGCTTCTGGTGGAGCGTCATCGTCATGACCCTGGCCGGCATCCCGTTCACCGCCGGGTCGATCCTGCTGCGGGCGATGATGGCCGACATCAGCGACCAGGAGCGGCTGGAGACCGGCGTCGACCGCTCCGGCCTGCTGTTCGGCCTGCTCAGCGGCACGGTGAAGATCGGCTCGGCCAGCGCCGTCGCCCTCGCCGGCGTGGTGCTGACCGGCGTCGGCTTCGAGTCGGACCTCGGGGCGAACAATGCGCCGCAGGCGCTGACCGCCCTGGAGCTGACCTTCGCCTTTGTCCCCGCCGCCCTCGGCGTGATCGCCGCCTTCATCATCTCGGGCCACAAGCTGGACGCCGCCGCCCACGCCGAGATCCGCCGCAGGCTGGATGAGCGCGACGGGGTCATCAGCGACGTGCCCTGAGGCCGGCCCCGAACGAAAACGGCGGCCCGGACGCTGGTCCGGACCGCCGCCGTCGCGCTCGGCTGGAACGCGTCAGTTGTAGCCGATGAAGTCGGTGAACACCGGCAGGACCAGCTGGTAGGTCTCGATCGCCAGATCGAGGCCTTCGCTGGTGAAGCCGCGCTCGGCGTCGATGTCGTAGCGGATGTAGGGATCCATCTCGTCGTCGAGGGCCGCGCGGGCGAAGCGCTTGGTGTAGTTCCACTCGTTCGCCTTGGCGGCGGTGATGCCGTCGTTCAGGTCGAAGCCGGCGGAGAACTGGATGCTCGCGCAGCGCCCGGACTTGCAGCTGTAGAAATAGACCGTCCAGTTCACGCCGTCCGACGCGCTCTTGACCATCGGATCGCCCTGGCCGTCGGTCTGGATGTCGGCCTTCAGGCCGCGCGCCTTGAGCGCGTCGGCGACTTCCTGGGCGGTAACCCCGCCGGCCGCGTACGGCTTGGCCAGGGCGGGGGTGGTCGCGAGGGCGAGGGCGGCGAGCGTCGCGCCCGCGATGAGAAGCTTTTTCAAGTTGGACCTCCAAGGGTGTCGAGGTCCCCACTCTTAGGGACTCGGCGCGGTCCCTCCATACCGCAAATGGGGGGGCGCTCGCGAACTCGTGGTCGAACGCCGTTCGCCGGAGGCGTCCTTGCCGGGCGAAGTCGTGATACTATCTTGCCGACATATCGCCGCGCTGGAGAGGAGACCCGATGTCCCCGAAAGCCGTGTTCGCGTTCGCCGCCCTGTCCGTCGCCGCCGCCGCGCCCGCGGGGGAGGCCGCCGCCGCCGCCTTCGTGCTCGGGGGAGGCATGGCCACCGCCTGTTCGGAGGCCGCCATCGAGGGCCGCGACGACCGCGAGTCGCTGGAGCTGTGCGACCAGGCGCTGGAGATGCTTCCCCTGGTCGGCCGCGACCGGGCCGGCACCTTCGTCAACCGCGGCGTGATCCAGCTCCGTCGCAAGGCCTACGACGACGCCCGCCGCGACTTCGACGCCGCCCTGCGCATCGAGCCGCGGATGGGCGAGGCCTTCGTCAACCGCGGGGCCGCCCTCATCGCCGAGCGCCGCTTCCGCGAAGGCGTCGCCGAGATCGACCGCGGCCTGCAGCTCGGCGCCGATGAACCGGAGAAGGCCTACTTCAACCGCGCCCTGGCGTGGGAAGGCCTCGATGACATGAAGGCCGCCTGGCTCGACTACCAGAAGGCGCTCGAGCTGCGTCCGGACTGGGAGGCCCCGCGGCGGGAGCTGGCCCGCTTCACGGTCAGCCCGCGGCAGGACTGATCCCGATGCGCGTCCTGTCCCTCGTCCTCGCCGCCGCCGCCGCTGCGATCGCCGCGCCGGCCGCCGCCTCGGTGCTGGTGGTCGGAAGCGACATCGCCGTCGACTGTTCGAAGGCCGCCTTCGCCGGCCGGTCGGACCGCGCCGCCATCGCCACCTGCACCCGCGCGCTGCAGGAAGAGGCGCTCGACCGTCGCGACCGCGCCGGCACCCTGGTCAACCGCGGCGTCATGCTGACCCGCGCCAGGGACTACGCCCGCGCCCGCGCGGACCTCGACCGCGCCGTCGACCTGGAGCCGACGCTGGGCGAGGCCTTCGTCAACCGCGGTGTGGTGCTGATGGCCGACCGCGCCTACGCCGAGGCGCTGGCGGAGATCGAGCGCGGCATCGCGCTCGGCGTCGATGAGCCCGCCAAGGCGCACTACAACCGCGCCCTGGTGCACGAGAGCCTCGGCGACGCCCGGTCCGCCTGGCTCGACTACCGTCGCGCCCAGGAGCTCGCGCCGGACTGGGACGCGCCCCGCCGCCAGCTCGCCCGCTTCACGGTCGCGAAGCCATAATCGCGTTCGCGCGTTTCCCCGGCCGGACCAGTTCGACCGGGGAGCCACCATGCGCGTCATCGTCATCGCCCTGCTGATCGCCGGCGTGTCGGCCCCGGCCCTGGCCCAGGCCGCCGATCCCTCCTGGCAGCGCCGCCGCAACGAGGACGCCCTCGCGCGCGAGGTCGAGCGGCGACGCGCCCTGGCCGCCGAACGC
>CALKHU010000007.1 GCA_937991555.1 uncultured Caulobacter sp. | reverse complement strand
GCGGTCAGACGCTGTTCGACCAGTTCGCCGTCCAGCTTCACCTTGACCAGCGGAGCCCCGGCCAGGGCGCCGGCGGCCGCGCCCATCGCCTCGGGCTCGTCCAGGCTGACCGTCACCGCGCAGGCGAGCCGGTCGGGTCGGGCCAGTCCCGTCATCGCGGCGACGGACCGCCCGGTCTCGCGGGCCCGCAGGTCCCACAGGGCGCAGTCCAGCGCGTTGCGGGCGGCGCCGGGCGCCAGCAGGTCGCGCAGGGCCTCGTCCGGCGCCCCGGCCTCGAAGCGCTCCGCCAACGCCTCGAGCTGTGTCGCAACGCCCTCGACGCTCTCGCCGTAGCGCGGATAGGGCACGGCCTCGCCGCGACCGGCCGCGTCGCCGCGGCGAAGCTCGACCATCACCGTCTCGGCGGCGGTCTTGACCCCGCGCGAGATCCGGAAGGGCGCCTTCAGCGGCCAGCGACGGCGTGAGACGGCGAAGCTTCGAAGCATGACAGCAGGTTGTCCACGATCTGGTCGACGCCCATCCGGACGGGGTCCTGGCAGGGCAGGTTGAGCTCGGCGGCCGCTTGCGCGCACAGACGCGCGGCCTCCGCGTCGTCGAAGCTGGAGGTGTTGAACGCGACGCCGACGGGGATGACGGCGGGATTGGTCAGCCGGGCGGCCTCGAGATTGCGCTCCAGCGTCTCCTTCAGCCCCGGCACCGGATGTCCCGGGACCCCGCGCATGTGCGGGCGGCCCGGCTCGTGGCACAGCACGATGGCGTCGGGCTGGCTGCCGTGCAGCAGGCCCAGCGACACGCCCGCATAGGACGGATGGAACAGCGAGCCCTGGCCCTCGATGATGTCCCAGCCGCCGTCCTGGCGGGCCGGCGAGACCCGCTCGGCGGCGCCGGAGATGAAGTCCGCGACCACCGCGTCGACCGCGATGCCCTCGCCGGCGATCAGGATGCCGGTCTGGCCGGTGGCGCGGAAATCGGCCTTCACGCCGCGGGCGCGCAGAGCCTTCTCGAGCGCCAGCGAAGTGTACATCTTGCCCATCGAGCAATCGGTGCCGACGGTCAGCAGGCGCAGGCCGGCGCGCGGCGCGCCCTTGCCGACGGCGAGGTCCGCGGGCGGCTGGCGCACGTCGAACAGGCGGCGGCCGAGGCGCGCGGCGGCGTCGCGGATGGCGGGGACGTCGCCCAACCGCTGGTGCAGGCCGCTGGCCACGTCCAGGCCGGCCTCGAGGGCGGCGACGATCTCCGGGATGGCGGCGGCGCTGAGCACGCCGCCGGCGTTGGCCTCGCCGACGATCATGGTCCGCGCGCCCCTCGCGGCGGCTTCGGCGGCGGTCAGGTCCTCGAGGCCCAGGGTCACCTGGCAGCCCGGCAGCCGGCGCTGGCCGACACAAAGCTGGGGCCGCCATTCGGCCACGCCGCGCGCGGTCTTCACCGCCAGCGGGTCGGTGGCGGCCCCGAGGTACAGGAGGTACGGAGACTGGATCATGGACGCTCGCACGGGTTCGTTGGTCGCGGCGAACATCGGGGCGCGGGCAGCCGGCGTCGAATTCAGAAGCGGCCCTGTCCTATGAAGAAAAGCTATGGACGCGGCGCTCAGTCCGCGCCGGATTTCTCCGCCAGGACCTGGCTAAGGGTCCTGATGAAGTTCTCGGACAGGTGCGACAGCGGCCGGTCCTCGAGGTGCATGCAGTAGACGCCGAAGCGCAGAGGCGGCTCGAGCGGGCGGAACTCGACCTTGTCGGACGGCTCGGCGCGGGCGGTGAACTCGTCGACCACGGCCACGCCGACGCCGTTCCGGACCAGCGAGGCGGCCATGTAGAAGGTCGAGCAGGTGATCGGCTCGTGGATGGTCAGGCCGCGCTGTTCGACCTCGGCCGAGAAGATCTCGCTGACCGGGCCGGTGGCGCCCGAGCCGATGTAGTCGCGGGTCTCCAGCTCCTTCAGGTCCAGCCGCGTCGCCGGATTGTCGCCGAACTCGCCGCGCGGGAACATGAGCATCAGTTCGCCGGCGCCGATCTGGAAGTTGGCGATCCGCGGGTGCTGGATCGCGTCATAGGCCAGGGCCATGTCGACCTCGTGCTCGTAGAGGCCTCGCAGCACCTCGTCGTAGTGCAGGGTGCGGAAGTCGAAGGTCACCGTCGGATGCGCCGCGCGGAATCGGGCGACGGCCTCGGGCGCGACGCCGAGCCCCAGCGCCGGCAACACGGCCGCGCGGATGTGACCGCCCTCGCCGAGCTTGAGGTTGCGGGCGGCCTGCTTGAGCGAGTCCAGCCGCTCGAAGACCTCCTTCACCTCGCGGAACAGGGCGTGGGCCTCGTCGGTCGGCGCCAGACGCCCCTTCACCCGCCGGAACAGCTTGAAGCCGAGCTGGTCCTCGGCGTGCTTCAGCACCTTCGAGACCGACGGCTGGGAGACGTTCAGCGCCCGCGCCGCCGTGGAGATGGAGCCGTGCGCATACACGGCGTGGAAGACTTCGATATGCCTCAGACGCATGGCGGCGGATAGAAGTCCATGCGGCAAGGTTATGCAAGTGGGCGCCGTGCGTCCTTCGATACGCCGCTGATTTTATCCTCGGGCGCGCGCTCCGCGCGACCCGGGGGCGGCTGCTCAGGATGACATCGATCGGAGACCGCCCCTTCACGTCATGCCGGGCAGCCCCCGCAGGGTGCCTGTCGAAGCACGCAAGGTCTAGAAGCTCTTCGGCATCCCCAGCACATGCGTCCCGACGTGGCTCAGGATCAGGTTCGTGCTGATCGGGGCCACCTGGTAGAGCCGCGTCTCGCGGAACTTGCGCTCGACGTCGTACTCCTCGGCGAAGCCGAAGCCGCCGTGGGTCTGGATGCAGGTGTCGGCCGCCGCCCAGCTGGCCTCGGACGCCAGCATCTTGGCCATGTTGGCCTCGGTGCCGCAGGGCTGGCCGGCGTCGAACAGCGCCGCGGCGTGATCGACCATGAGCGCCGCAGCCGACAGCTGCACGTAGTTGCGCGCGATCGGGAACTGGATCCCCTGGTTCTCGCCGATGGCGCGGCCGAAGACGGTGCGCTCCTTCGCGTAGGCCGACGCCCTGTCGATGAAGAAGCGGCCGTCGCCGATGCATTCGCTGGCGATCAGGATGCGCTCGGCGTTCATGCCGTCGAGGATGTAGCGGAAGCCCCTGCCCTCCTCGCCGACCAGGTTCTCGACCGGCACCTCGAGGTTGTCGAAGAACAGCTCGGTGGTGGCGTGGTTGAGCATGGTGCGGATCGGCCGGATAGTCAGGCCGTTGCCCACCGCCTCGCGCATGTCGACCAGCAGCACGCTCATCCCGTCGGCCGGACGGGCGGCGTCCTCCCGGGCCGTGGTGCGGCAGAGCAGCACCATCAGGTCGCTGTGCTCGGCGCGGCTGATCCAGATCTTCTGGCCGTTGACGATGTACCTGTCGCCGACCCGCCTGGCGAAGGTCGAGATGCGGGTGGTGTCGGTGCCCGCCGTCGGCTCGGTGACGCCGAAGGCCTGCAGCCGGATCTCGCCGGTGGCGATCTTCGGCAGGTAGCGCTGCTTCTGCTCGGCGCTGCCGTGCTTGAGGATTGTGCCCATGGTGTACATCTGGGCGTGGCAGGCGCCGCCGTTGCAGCCCGACCGGTGGATCTCCTCCAGCACCGCCGTCGCCGCCGACAGGCCGAGCCCCGAGCCGCCGTACTCCTCCGGGATCAGCACCGACAGGAAGCCCGCCTCGGTGAGGGTCCGGACGAACTCGGTCGGATAGGTCCGGTCGCGGTCCAGCGCGCGCCAGTACTCGCCGGGGAAATCCGCACACAGCTTGCGGACGGCCTCGCGGATCTCGGGATGGGATTGCTCGCTCATGATGGCCGCGAGCTAAGGCCCCGACGTAGGGTCAGGCAATATCCTTCAGCGCCTGCCCGAGTTCTTCGACCATCTCCGGCGTCGTCGCCCAGCTGCACATGAAGCGGACCGTCCCGTCGAGGAAACGGTAGACGAACCAGCCCTTCTGCCGCAGCCGCTCGAGGGCCGCCTCGTCCATGTCGACGAACAGGCCGTTCGCTTCCACCGGATGGACGATCGGAAACGGCATCAGCCCGGCCAGCCTGCGCGCCATGGCGTTGGCGTGGGCGGCGCGGGTCGACCAGGCGCCGCTCTCCAGCATGCCGATCCAGGGCGCGGCGAGGAAGCGACCCTTGGAGACCAGCTGGCCGGCGTGCTTGAGCCGGGCGTCGAAGCGGCGGGCGAGGCCCCTGTTCAGCAGCACCAGCGCCTCGGTCGGCGTCGAGCCCGCCTTGGTCCCGCCCATGACCAGGATGTCGACGCCCATCTTCGGCACGGCCTTCAGGTCGAAGCCGGCCGCCACGGCGTTGGCCAGCCGCGCCCCGTCGAGGTGGACGCCGTAACCCATGGCCTTCACCGGCTGGGCCAGGGCGGACAGGTCCGCGGCGGAATATACGGTTCCGTATTCTGTCGCGTTGGTCAGCGACAGCGCGGCCGCCGGCTGGCGGTAGGAGACGTCCGGCTCGGCGAGCGCGGCCTGCAGGGCCCGATGCTCGATCCGCCCGCTCCGCCCGGGCAGGCCGATCAGTCCGACCCCGGCCCCGAAGAAGCCCGGCGCGCCGGTCTCGTCGGTGCAGACATGGGCGTGCTCGTGGGCCAGCACCGCCTCGTGCGGCTGGGCCAGGGTCGCCAGGGCGAGGGCGTTGGCGGCGGTGCCGGACGCGGTGAAGCGGACGTCGGCGTCGGCGTCGAGCGCGGCGCGGATCAGGTCGGCGGCGCGGGCGCTCACATGGTCGGTCCCGTAGCCCGAGGCCGCGCCCGCATTGGCGGCCGTGAGGGCCTCGATCACCTCCGGCATGGCGCCGGCGACGTTGTCGGAAGCGAAGTCGTAACGGGCCATGAGGGAGCTGCTCCAGACAAAACCGGAGCCCGCCTATAGCACGCCGCTCCGGCCCGTCAGGATGTCTGGCCCAGCACCGCCACGCGCGGCGTGACGGCGTGGGGCGCCATCACGGTCAACAGGGGAGGCCGTGAAGCGTCGAACAGCGCCATGCCCCCCGCCTCCGGCCGCCAGCCCGTCATCGGTTCGCCGCCGCTGAGCAGGAGCCCTCCATCGATCAGGCGGCCGTCGGTGAGATCCAGCAGGAATCCGATTCCCTGCCCCGCGGGCAGCCCATGATCGTCGGCCGACCACCGGAGCAGGGTGATGCTTGCCGGCGGCGTCAGGCCGACGTCGGCGAGGGCCGCGATGATGGCCCCGGCGAGGGGCTCGTCGTGCAAGGGGGCGCTCGCGCAGCGGACGCCGTCAGACCGGGTCAGGGTCCAGGAAGCGGAGCGGCCGGCGGCCGCAAGGCAAAGGTCGCGGTCCACGGCGTCACGGCGGCGCACCACCTCGCCAGCCTCCAGCCGACAAACCAGCGATCGCCGGTCCGAACGTGACGATTCGTTGGACACGCTTGTCGACCAGCCCTCCCCGGAACCTTACAGGTTTGTAACCTGAGAGCGCGGCGTGTGGCTAGCGCCCTCGGACCGACGCGCGGTCAGGGGCCCTCGAGCAGATCCATCCGGTCAAGGAGGTGCGCACGCCCCGGGCGTAGGGCGCGATCACCGAGACGGCGTGGGGCTGGGGCACGCGAAAGAGGTTGATCGCGTTGAACGTCGGGGAATAGCCCTCGGCCACATGGTCGTCCTCGTCGAGGAACATCAGCACGCCGCCCCAGTCCGGTCGCCATCCGGGCGACAGGTTCAGGACATAGGCGAACAGCCGGTTCTGATCCGGCGCCGCGTCGTCGTGGACGGTCAGGTAATGGCCAGGACCGTAGCGGGTGGCCGTCATGTCGGCATAGGCCGCCGAGGAGTCGCCCGTGAGGTCGCGCACAAAGTCCAGGAACGGCTCGCTGTTGACGAAGCGGTAGGCCGCCATCAGCGTCGGATCGACCGGTCGGCCGGCCTCGGCGTCCATGCTCACGCGGATGAGGTCGAAGACATACTGGAACGTGTCGGTCGCCTGCTCCCGAAGATCCCGCTCCAGCCCGGCGACGGCGGCGGGGGTCAGGGCGTTCGGGCCGTCGAGCGGGATCTCGGCGTCGCGCCCGGGTGCGACATGAACGGCGCGCAACCAACCGCGGGCGCGGGCGACGGACTCGTAGAGCGAAAGGGCGTCTTCATGGTGGAGGAAGCCGGGGACGTGCATGCGGCCGAACCTGCGGAACACGGGCCGCCAGGCCTGCGGCTCAAGTCCTCGATCCAGTCGAAGCGGACCGACCACCCCTTGTCTCCCCATGGCAGGAGACGGGTCGCGCCCCGCCGCCGCCCGAGGTTGAACCCGCCGGCGCCCCTGTCCGGCAAGTTAAAGTTCGGAAAGGTTTCCGTAAGCGCTAACGCTGTTCTGCTGCTCCGGCTGTCCGGCGTGACTTGACCCCGGGCTTCGCCCGCTTCAACCAGTCACAGACGCGGGGGTGCCGAACCATGGAAGCCACGAACGAGCGGGCGCATACGCGCCGGGTGCTGACCGCCAGCCTGGTGGGCACGGCGGTCGAGTTCTACGACTTCTACATCTACGCCACCGCCGCGGCGCTGGTGTTCGGGCCGCTGTTCTTCCCCTCGGACAGCCCGTCGGCGCAGCTGATGGCCTCCTACGCCACCTTCGCCATCGCCTTCATCGCCCGGCCCGTGGGCGCGATCTTCTTCGGCCACTTCGGCGACCGCATCGGGCGCAAGTCGACGCTTGTGGCGTCGCTGATGCTGATGGGCGGCTCCACGGTCGCGATCGCCTTCCTGCCGACCTACGCCATGGTCGGCTGGGTCGCGCCGCTGCTGCTCTGCATCCTGCGCTTCGGCCAGGGCTTCGGCCTCGGCGGCGAGTGGAGCGGCGCCGCCCTGCTGGCCGTCGAGAACGCGCCCCCGGGCTGGAAGGCACGTTTCGGCATGTTCCCCCAGCTGGGCGCGCCGGTCGGCTTCATCGCCGCCAACGGCTTCTTTCTGCTGCTCGGCCTGGTCCTCGACGAGGAGGCCTTCAGGAGCTGGGGCTGGCGCATCCCGTTCCTGGCCAGCGTCGTCCTGGTCGGCATCGGTCTGTGGGTGCGCGGCCGCCTCGCCGAGACCCCTGCCTTCAAGGCCGCGCTGGAGGAAGCGCCGCCCCCGGCCGTCCCGCTGGGCGAGGTGCTGAAGACCAACTGGAAGCAGGTGCTGGGCGGCACGCTCGGCGTCGTCGCCTGTTTCTGCATCTACTACATCGCGACCGCCTTCGCGCTCGGCTACGGCACGACCAGGCTCGGCTACAGCCGCGAGGCGTTCCTCGGCGTGCAGCTGGTCGCCATCCTGTTCATGGCCGGCGGCATCGTCTGGGCCGGCTATTGGTCGGACGCCACGACGCCGCGCCGGGTGCTGATGTGGGGCTGCGTCCTGACCGTCGCCGCCAGCCTGCTGTTCGGACCTCTGCTCGGGGGCGGCTCGCTGCTGCTGATCGGCGTGCTGCTGTCGGTGCTGCTGCTGCTGATGGGCTTCGTCTACGGCCCGCTCGGCGCCTGGCTGCCGAGCCTGTTCCCGGCGCGGGTGCGCTACACGGGCTCGAGCATCGCCTTCAATGTCGGCGGCATCATCGGCGGCGGCCTGACCCCGATGATCGCCCAGGCCCTGGCGGCGAAGGGCGGCGTCAGCTGGGTCGGCTACTACGTCGGCGCCGCCGCGATCCTGAGCTTGATCGGCCTGTTCGCGCTGAAGCGGACGGCGGAGGACTAGTCGAAAGCGGAGACCTGCCCGCGGTCCACTCGCAGGGAAAACCCGGGGTAAGACTTCTCCAGCGCCACGCGGAGCATCAGGAAGGTCACAATCGCATTGACCCCTAGCCCGAGGATCGTCACCACCGGCTGGACAAACGCCATCAGCCCGGCCATCGCCATCAGGGCTCCGACGACGATCCCTATGATGGTGCCCCCGACAAACCCGAGCGACGTCGCACGCCAGAAGAACGCCCACCAGAAGCGCAGATATTCGTTGGACGACAGACGATCCATGACCACTCCCCGATCAACCCGGGGTGTAGCCTAGGCGATTCTCCAGCCGACCTCCCGCGCCCAGGCCCGGACGTCCTCGACGAACAGGTCCGGCTCTTCCATCGCCGCGAAGTGGCCGCCGCTCGGCATGTCGGTCCAGCGGGTGATGTTGTAGGCGCGGTCGGCCCAGCTGCGCGGCGGGGCGGTGTAGAGCGGCTCGCCCGGGAAGTTGGCGAAGGCCGTCGGCGTCTCGCAGCGCTGGCCTTCCATGGCCGCGATCCCGCCCTCCTCCATCAGCCCGCGGTAGTACCAGGCCCCGGTCGTGAAACTGCCGGTCATCACATAGATCATGACGTTGGTGAGCAGCTGGTCCTTCGTGTAGGCGCCGATCAGCGGCTTGCTGCGCAGGTCGGACCAGTCGTGGAACCGCTCGAGGATCCAGGCCGCCTGCCCCACCGGGTTGCCGGCGCCGAGCCAGGCCAGCGACTGCGGCTTGGACGCCTGCAGCCCGAAATAGGCGCCGAGCATGCCCATCATCGCCTGCTGGCGCGTGATCCAGGCGACCTCGGCCTCGTTCTGCGGGCCGCCCTTGGGCCGGAAGCCGATCATGTTGAGGTGGATCGCCCGCACATGGGCTCCGTGGTCGAAGCCGAGCCAGCTGGTCACCAGCCCGCCCCAGTCGCCGCCCTGCGCGAGGTAGCGGTCATAGCCCAGGACCTGGGTCATCAGCGTGTTCCACAGCCGCGCCGTGGCCCGCTGGCCGATCGGCCGCGTCGGTTTCGAGGAGAAGCCGAAGCCCGGCAGGCTCGGGATCACCAGGTCGAAGGCGTCGGCCGGATCGCCGCCGAACCGCGACGGGTAGGCCAGCTTCTCGATGGAGGCCCAGAACTCGTAGTGACTGCCCGGCCAGCCGTGGGTCAGCAGCAGCGGGCGCTTGCCGCCCGCCTCGCCGATGACGTGGACGAAGTGGATGTCGAAGTCCTCGACCCGCGCCGTGAACTGCGGGAAACAGTTCAGCTCTGCCTGCGCCGCGCGCCAGTCGTAGCGGTCGGCCCAGTGGGCGCAGATGTCCTCGAGGAACGTCGCATCGCAGCCGTACAGCCAGCCATTGTCCACCGCCGGAGCCGCGGGCCACGGATAGTGGCGCACCTGATCCAGCACCCGCCGGACCTCGGCCTCGGACCAGTCGACCTTGAAGGGCTTCACTTCGGACATCTGAGGATCCCGGCGTTGATGCTTTGCGTCCTTCGACACGCCCGCGGCGCGGGCTGCTCAGGATGACGTGTCTGGACGGCAGATCGCCACGTCATGGTGAGCAGGCCCGAAGGGCCGTGTCGAACCATGCAACGATGTTCAGCGGCCTTCCCTGACGACCGTCAAGCCCTGGGCTTCAGCCCGCGCATGATGGCGTTGAAGGCCTCGCGGCGCAGGGCCGACGGGTCGACGCCGGGCGAGAGCTTGCCCGCCATCTGCAGCACCAGCCCGCCGTGCAGGGCGGCCCAGAGAATGTGGGCGATCATCTCCGGATCGCCCTGCGCCTCGCCCGCCTTCACCAGGCCCTCGGCGTGGCGGCTCAGCATAGCCCGCGCCCGCGCCGAAGCGGCTGTGAGCTCCGGGTAGTCCGCTTCGTTGGGCTGGGCGAAGTCGAACATCAGCCGGTAGGAGTCCGGATTCTCGAGCGCGAACTTCACATAGGCCCGGCCGGTGGCCTGGGAGCGGTCGCGGCCGTCGGCCGTGGCCTTCGTGGCCGCCTCCATGGCGGCGGCGAAGCGTGCGAAACCGCTGGCCCGGACAGCGGCCAGGATCGCGTCCTTGTCCTTGAAGTACCGGTAGGGCGTCATCGGCGAAACGCCCAGCGCCGAGGCCAGCTGGCGCATGGTGACCCCGTCCGGCCCGTGCTCCGCGAACAGGCGCTCGGCGGCGGCGATCAGCCGTTCGCGGAAATCGGCTACGTCGGACTCGGAAAGCACACGGGGCATGGACGCGATACGCTCGCAAGGGGCTTGCTATCTCGTCGTTGGGTTTACAGTGTACGCCCTCCGCCGCCAAGGGAGGCCGCCATGACCGCGCAAGCCTGGGACTTTCTCGTCGACCGCAAGGATCTGCACCGCACCGAGATCCGGCGCGGCCCAACGCCGGTCCCGTCCGACGGCGAGGTGCTGTTCCGCGTCGAGTCGTTCGCCCTGACGGCCAACAACGTCACCTACGCGGTGGCGGGCGACCAGATCGGCTATTGGCAGTTCTTCCCCAAGCCGGACGGCTGGGGCTGCATCCCCGTCTGGGGCTACGGCGTCGTCGAGGCCAGCGCCAGTCCCGACTTCGCGGTCGGCGAGCGGTTCTATGGCTACTGGCCGATGGGCAGCCATCTCCTCGCCCTTCCGCGGCGCTCGAAGGCCGGCTTCGTCGACGCCGCCGCCCACCGGGCCCAGTTGCC
The DNA here is from genome assembly GCA_937991555.1 of uncultured Caulobacter sp. Classification (GTDB taxonomy): domain Bacteria; phylum Pseudomonadota; class Alphaproteobacteria; order Caulobacterales; family Caulobacteraceae; genus Caulobacter. Next base: position 22,061 of record CALKHU010000007.1, on the reverse strand, counting down.
GCCGACCTATAACCAGTATGTCGAGGCCCCGGCCGACGCGCCGCACCAGGACGAGCGGTCATTGCTCAACCCGCTGTTCATGACCTCCTTCCTGATCGACGACCTGCTGGTCGACAACGACGACTTCGGGGCCAGCACGGTGCTGCTGTCGAGCGCCTCCAGCCGCACGGCGCTGGGCCTCGCCTGGCTGCTGAAGCGGGCGGGCCGCACCCGGGTCGCCGGGCTGACCTCGCCCCGCAACAGGGCCTTCGTCGAGGGGCTGGGCCTCTACGACGACGTCATCCTCTATGACGCCGTGGCGACCGGCCGGGTGGAAACGCCGGTGGTCTTCGTCGACTTCGCGGGGGATCCGGCGGTGCGGGCGGGGGTCCACAAGCGCTTCGGCGACGGCCTCGCCTACTCGCTGCTGGTCGGCCTGACGCACTGGGAGGCCGGCCGGGACAGCGCACCTCTACCGGGTCCGGCGCCGGTGTTCTTCTTCGCGCCCGACCGCGTGGTGAAGCGCCGGCAGGACTGGGGCCCCGGCGGCCTCGAGGAGCGCTACGGCAAGGCGTGGGAGGCCTTCGTCGCCGACACCCCGCGTTGGCTGACGCTTGACCGCTTCTCGGGCCCCGACGCGTTGCGCGACGCCTTCGTGGCGGTGCTGGACGGCCGCTCCGGCCCGGACAGGGGCGTGATCGTCCGCCCCTGATCCGCACATCAAACCATCCGTCGAGACTTGACCCGTCCGAATTTTACGCTGTAAGTATACAGTGTAAAGATCGAGCCCGGAGAGGCTCATGGAGGACCTGCGATGGACGGCGACGCGCGCATCAATCCCTACCTGTCGGGCAACTTCGCTCCGGTCCGGACCGAGGACGACTTCACCCTGGAGGTGAAGGGCGAGATCCCGCGCGAGCTGCGCGGCGCTCTGTTCCGCAATGGGCCGAACCCGCAGTTCGAGCCGCGCGACCCGAACTACCACTGGTTCAACGGCGACGGCATGCTGCACGGCTTCTGGGTCGAGGACGGCAAGGTCCGCTACGCCAACCGCTGGGTCCGGACCCACAAGTGGAACATCGAGCACGCCGCCGGCCGTTCGCTGTTCGGCACCTTCGGCAACCCGATGACGACCGACCCCGACTATTTCGGCCAGGACAGCGGCGTGGCCAACACCGCCGTCATCTGGCACGGCGGCCGGCTGCTGGCGCTGGAGGAGGCCCACCCGCCGACGGCGGTGGATCCGCGGACGCTGGAGACGCGCGGCTACCACGACCTCGGCGGCAAGGTGACGGCCCACCCCAAGGTCGACCCGGTGACCGGGGAGATGGTCTTCTTCGGCTACAACGACGCGCCCGTGCCGTTCACGACCAAGGTCAGCTACGGCGTGGCCAACCGGGACGGCTCGCTGCAGCGGCGCGAGACCTTCGACGCGCCCTACAGCTCGATGATCCACGACTTCATGGTCACCGAGAACCATGTCCTGTTCCCGGTGCTGCCGCTGACCGGCAGCCTGGAGCGGGCGATGGGCGGCAAGCCGCCGTTCGCCTGGGAGCCCGAGAAGCCCGCCCTCGTCGGCGTCATGCGCCGTGACGAGGACACCTCGAAGATCCGCTGGTTCTCGACCGACGCCTGCTACGTGTTCCACGTCATGAACAGCTGGGACGAGGACGGCAGGATCGTCGCCGACGTGATGAAGTACGCCGTCGCCCCGCTGTTCCCGAACGCCGACGGCAGCCGCGGCGAACAGTGCGGCGCCTACCTGGTGCGCTGGATCTTCGACCTGAACGACGCCTCCGACACGATCCGAGAGGAACAGCTGGACGACCTCGCCGGCGAATTCCCGCGCTACGACGAGCGGTTCGGCTTCCGGAAGAACCGCCACGGCTGGTTCGCGGGCCAGACGGCGAAGCCGGGCGACATCCGCACCAACAGCCTCGCCCATATCGACCTGCAGACCGGCCGCCGGACCGACTGGATGACGGGGCCGGGCGACGCGGTGTCGGAACCCGTCTTCGTCGAGCGCTCGGCCGATGCGCCGGAGGGCGACGGCTGGCTCGTCGCGGTGGCCTACCGGGCGGCCGAGAACACCAGCGAGTTCCTCGTCTTCGAGGCCCAGGACCTCGGCGCCGGTCCGATCGCCAGCGCGAAACTGCCCCGGCGCATGCCGTTCGGCTTCCACGGGGCGTGGGTCAACGGCGTGTGACGCCGGTCTGCCTCAGGCCAGGGAGACGGCCCCGCCCGCCTCGGAAACCTTCCGCGCCATCAGCTCCCTGACCTCCGGATAGCGGCGGCCGAAGTCGGCGGCGACGACAACGATGTCGCCGTCGCCGCCCGCCTGGTAGCGCACGACCCGGATCAGCAGGTTGTAGAGCAGGCGCAGCAGGGGATTGTACCGGTCGACGTACGCCGCCGGATCCTTCAGGGCGACCACCAGGGTCCGGCTCAGGCCGGGCCCGGAAGAACTGCCGCCGCCCTGGAGCAGGTCGGCCTCCCTGATCCCCGCCACATCGGACCAGAGCACCAGTCCCGCGGACAGATCGCCCGGCTCGTAGAGAAAGCCGCGCCCGGTGGCGACGAAGAACGGCCGGTGGCGGAAGGCCCGCAACATGAGGACCACGAACATGAAGTGGCCGATGGCGTAGAACAGCCAGAACAGCAGGCGCTCGGCGAAGTCGGTCTGGCCGAAGTCGAGGTCCAGGACGCCCGGCGCGAAGACGAGGAGGTTCAGGCCGGCGACGAACACCGCAGCCACAAGGGGCAGGACGAGCCGGATCACCGCGGTCGGCTGGCGGACCTCAAGCAACCGCTCGCCCAGGTCGGAGTGGACGGCCGCACCGGCAGCTTCCCGGCGGACGAACTCGACGAACAGGGCGATGAAGACCACCCAGAAGGGGGCCGTCACGGCCAGCAGGAACGGGTCGCCGATAACGTCCATCGCGCCGGACAGCCCGGCCAGCCGCGCTCCGCCCGACCCGCCGGCCACATCCCAGATGAAGGCGGCCAGCATCAGCGCCGCCATGGGATAGAACACCCAGCGCATCGCGCGGACGATCTTCAGCTGATTGTCGTTCATGCCCCGTCGCCCCGACCGCTCTTTCGCGAGAGCCGGGGGGCAGGTGAAACGGAATGCGCCGCCAGTTCAAGCCCGCGCCGCCGCCGCGCGAGCGGCGGCCGGTCTCCGGCTAGATCAGCGCCCCGTGGCAGTGCTTGAACTTGCGGCCCGAGCCGCAGGGGCAGTTGGCGTTGCGGCTCGTGCGCTCCCAGCCGGCCGGAAGGGCGCTGATCGGCAGGGCCGCGCGCTGTTCCGGAGCCAGGTCCGCGCCGGCCGCGGCCAGCGACAGGGCCCGCTCGTTCTCGCCGGTCATCGGATCCATATGGACTTCGGTGAACTGCAGCGGGTTCGGCTCCGGCTCCGGTTCGATGAACTGGAACTCGGTCGTCATCAGGTAGCGGGTGACGTTGCTGCGCAGGTCGCCGAGCAGCTTCTCGAACAGGCTGAAGGCCTCGGTCTTGTACTCGTTCAGCGGGTCGCGCTGGCCGTAGCCGCGCAGGCCGATGACGTTGCGCAGGTGGTCCAGGTGGACGAGGTGCTCGCGCCACTGCAGGTCGATCGTCTGCAGCATCACCTGCTTCTCGAAGCCGCGCATCTGCTCGGGTCCGATCAGCGCCTCCCGTTCGGCGGCGCGGGCCGAGGCGGCGGCGGCGATGCGCTCGCGGATCTCCTCGTTGGCGATGCCTTCCTCCGCGGCCCATTCGGTCAGCGGCAGCTCCAGCCCGAGCACCGCCCGGACGCGCTCGTCGAGGCCGGCGATGTCCCACTGCTCGGCGTAGGCCTTGGGCGGCAGGTGACGGGCGATGAGGTCGTCGATGACGTCCTCGCGCATCTCGACCCCGTAGGCGGACAGGTCGCCGGACTCGAGGAACTCCTGGCGCTGCTCGAACACGGCCTTGCGCTGGTCGTTCACGACGTCGTCGTACTTCAGCAGGTTCTTGCGGATCTCGTAGTTGCGCTGCTCGACGCGCTTCTGGGCGGTGGCGATGGCCTTGTTCAGCCACTTGTGGGTGATCGCCTCGCCTTCCTGGACGCCGAAGTTCCGCATGATCATGTCGAGGCGGTCGCCGGCGAAGATGCGCAGCAGGTCGTCCTCGCAGCACAGGAAGAACTTGCTGCGGCCCGGGTCGCCCTGGCGGCCGGTCCGGCCGCGCAGCTGGTTGTCGATGCGGCGGCTTTCGTGGCGCTCGGTGCCGAGCACATAGAGGCCGCCCTCGGCGAGGGCCTTGGCCTTCAGGTCGGCGATCTCGGCTTCGAAACGGGCCTTCTCGGCCTTCTCCGCGTCATGGTCGACCGCGATGCCCATCGCGGTCTGCTCCTGGCGCCACTTGGCCATGTGCATGTCGATGTTGCCGCCGAGCTGGATGTCGGTGCCGCGGCCGGCCATGTTGGTCGCGATGGTCACCGCGCCCGGCACGCCGGCGTCGGCCACGATCATGGCCTCCTGCTCGTGGTAGCGCGCGTTCAGGACGTTGTGCGGGATGCCCTTGCGCTTCTTCCCGTCGATCTCGAACTCGTGCCTGTTGAGCAGTTCGGACAGCTGCTCCGACTTCTCGATCGAGACGGTGCCGACCAGGATCGGCTGCCCGCGGCGATAGCAGTCCTCGATCTGCCGGATGATGGCGGCGTTCTTCTCGTCGGCGGTGCGATAGACCTCGTCGTCCTCGTCCACGCGCTGGATGGCGCGGTTGGTCGGGATCTCCATGACGTCCATCTTGTAGATGTCGCCGAATTCCTGGGCCTCGGTCGCCGCGGTGCCGGTCATGCCGGACAGCTTCTTGTAGAGGCGGAAGTAGTTCTGGATCGTCACCGAGGCCAGGGTCTGGTTCTCGGGCTGGATCTCGGCCCCTTCCTTGGCCTCGATGGCCTGGTGCAGGCCCTCGGACAGGCGGCGGCCGGTCATCATCCGGCCGGTGAACTCGTCGATCAGGATCACCTCGCCGGCCTTGACGATGTAGTCCTTGTCCCGCGTGTAGAGGATGTTGGCGCGCAGGGCCTGGTTGATGTGGTGCACCACCGACACGTTGGCCGGATCGTAGAGTCCCGCCGAGTCCTCGGCCAGGTGCCCGGCCGCCTGCAGGATGTCCTCGATACGCTCGGTGCCGAACTCGGTGAGCAGCACCTGGCGCTGCTTCTCGTCGTGTTCGTAGATGCCCTCTTCCTTGATCAGCTCCTTCACGACGCCGTCGATGATCCGGTAGAATTCGGACCGGTCCTCCGTCGGGCCGGAGATGATGAGCGGCGTGCGCGCCTCGTCGATCAGGATCGAGTCCACCTCGTCGACGATGACGAAGTTGTGGCCGCGCTGGACCATCTCCGAGACGTCGTAGACCAGGTTGTCGCGCAGGTAGTCGAAGCCGAACTCGTTGTTCGTGCCGTAGGTGATGTCGCTGCGATAGGCTTCCTGGCGCTGGCCCTGCGACAGGCCGTTGACGATCACGCCGACCGTGAGGCCGAGGAAGCGGTAGACCTGCCCCATCCACTCCGCGTCGCGGCGGGCGAGGTAGTCGTTGACGGTGATGACGTGGACGCCCTTGCCTTCGAGGGCGTTGAGGTAGGTCGGCAGGGTGCCCACCAGCGTCTTGCCCTCGCCGGTCCGCATCTCGGCGATGCCGCCCTTGTGCAGCACCATGCCGCCGATCATCTGCACGTCGTAGTGGCGCTGGCCGAGGGTCCGGCGGGAGGCCTCGCGGACGACGGCGAACGCCTCCTCGAGGATGCTGTCCAGCGTCTCGCCCTTCGCCAGCCGCGCCTTGAACTCGTCGGTCTTGCCCCGCAGCTGGTCGTCGCTCAGGGCCGTCATCTGCGGCTCGAGCGCGTTGATCCGGGCGACCCGGCCCCGCATGGCCTTGACCTTGCGGTCGTTGGAGGAGCCGAAGAGATTTTTGGCGAAGCCGAGCATGTGGCGAGCAATCCAGTGAAAGCGGTGCGCGGCGGCGGCGTCGGGGTTCGCCGGGGACACGTCCGCCCCTTGAAAATCCGCCCGTTTCAGCGCGCCGGAGACTTAAGCAGCGGTCCCCCGGGTGTCAACGCGACGCCCCCGCGCGGGGATGCGCTGTGGCCCCTTTGACACGAGGGAGCTGTCCCGCGTGATCCCTCGCTCCCCTACGCGATGTCCTCGCCGGGGCGCAGGCCGCAGGCGAGCAGCTGCGCCCAGGTCGCCTCGGCGTCGTCGGCGAAGCGGATCAGGTCGAGGTCGGCGCGGTCGATCATGCCGTGCTCGACCATCGCCTCGAAGCCGACCACCGACCGCCAGTAGGCCTCGTCGACCAGCACGATCGGGATCGGCGGCGCCTTGCCGGTCTGGCGCAGGGTGAGGAGCTCGAACAGTTCGTCGAGCGTGCCGAAGCCGCCGGGGAAGACCACCAGCGCATTGGCCCGCATGGCCAGGTGCATCTTGCGCATGGCGAAATAGTGGAAGCGGAACGTCAGGTCGGGCGTCGACCAGACGTTGGGCGCCTGCTCGTGCGGCAGGGTGATGTTGAAGCCGATGGACGGGGCCCCGGCGTCGGCGGCGCCGCGGTTGGCCGCCTCCATGATCCCCGGACCGCCGCCGGTGGCGATGACGTTGTCGCGCACGGCCCCGTGGTTCAGCCGCGCGCCGCCGCGCTCCGACGCCAGCCGCCCGAAGGCGCGGGCGGTCTGGTACCAGCGCGAATCCTCCCGCGCCCGGGCGCTGCCGAAGACCACGATGGTCGAGCGGACGCCCCAGCGGCGAAGGGCCTCGTCGGCCTTGGCGAACTCCAGCAGGAACCGCACGCCGCGCATCGAGTCGCCGAGCAGGAAGTCCTGGTCGAGGGCCGCGAGGCGATAGGACGGCGAGGCCATCTGGGCGGTCAGGGCGGGCGGATCGGCGGCGGCGGTCATGGCGGTCCGGAGCGGTTTGCGGAGGACCGAGACCATAACCGTTCGCGTCTCGCGCGCGACGTCATTCCGTTGCGATGGAAACCGCGCTACGGAACCCCGTAGCTTCCGCGGAGACATCGCCGTCATGAAGACCGCAAGACCCGGCCTCTGGGGTGTTCTGATCGCCGCCAGCCTGGCCCTGACCCTGGCCGGCTGCAACCAGAAGACCGGATCGGAAAAGCCGCCGGAGCCGGGCGACGCCGCGGTCGCGCGCGTCGATGGCGACACGGTCTGGGCCTCCGACGTCAAGCGCGAGGCCGTGGCCCAGGGCCTGATCGGCGAGGGCGAGCCGCTCGACGTGTCGTCGGACCTGTTCCGCCGCGTGCTCGACGAGGTGGTCGACCAGCGGCTGCTGGCGGCCGAGGCCCTGCGCATGAAGCTGGACAAGAACCCCGTCGCCCAGCAGCGGCTGGAGGCCGCCCGCCAGCGCATCCTGGCCGACATGGTCGTCGAGGGGGTGGTCGAGAAGAAGGTCACGGAGAACGCGATCCGCGAGCTCTACCAGGAGCAGCTCCGCCTCTCGCGGCAGTCGGAGGAGCTCAAGGCCCGGCAGATCGTCGCGCCGACCCAGGCCCAGGCCGAGGAGATCAAGAAGCTGCTGGCCGCCGGCGCCTCGTTCGAGGCCTTGGCCATGGAGCGGTCGGTCGACGCCGCCACCCGCTTCAGCGGCGGCGACTTCGGCGGCTACTTCACCCTCGACGTGATGCCCGAGGGCTATGTCGCGGCCCTGAAGGACGCCAAGGCCGGCGACCTGGTCGGTCCGTTCCCGGTCGAAGGCGGCTGGGCCCTGGTCCGGGTCGAGGAGAAGCGGCAGGAGGCCCCGATCACGCTCGAGGCCGCGCGGCCGCAGATCGTGCGCTTCCTCACCTATGACGAGGTGCGCGAACTGCTCGAGACCCTGCGCAGCAAGGCGAAGATCGAGTCCCTCCTGGGCAGGCCGCAGGAGGTGCCTGGCGCGCCGCGCGAACCGGCCTCGGCCCCGCCGCCGCCGGCCCAGCCGAAGGCCGATCCCGCCGCGCCGCCCGCCCCGTCCGCGGAGTCCACCCCGCCCGCCCCAGCCGCGCCGGCCAAGAAATGACCAGGTCCCCGTCCAAGCCCCCCGCCGCGACCAAGGCCGACAAGCTGACGCCCGCCAAGGCGCTCGGCGCGGCGGCCAAGCCGCTCGAGGCGGCCGCCCACGCCGTGCTCGATCCCCTCGCCTCGGCCCTGAAGCGGGCCGGGCCGAAGAAATCCGCGCCGGACGCCGCGCCGGCGGCGGAGGCGCCGACGGCCCCCGGCAAGCCGGGCCTGAAGGTCTCGCCGCTGGCCGTCCCGATGCCGAAGATGCCGCCCATCGCCGGCGTGCAGATGGCCATCGGCCGGGCCGGCTTCTACAGGCACGAGCGGCCGGACCTGCTGCTGATGCGGTTCGCGCGCGGCACCAGCTGCGCCGGCGTGTTCACGCGCCACGGCGTCGGCTCCGCCCCGGTGGACTGGTGCAAGAAGCAGCTGGAGAGCTCCGGCGGGGCCGACGTGCAGGCGCTGGTGGTCAACGCCGGCTGCGCCAACAGCTTCACCGGCAAGCCGGGCGCCGACGCCGTCCGCCGCGTCGCCGGGGCGGTGGCCAAGCGCTTCGACTGCCGCCAGCGCGACGTGATGATGGCCTCGACCGGGGTCATCGGCGTGGTGCTGGACGATGCGAAGATCACCACGAAGCTGCCCGAGGTCGAACCGCGCCTGACCGATGACGCCTGGCAGGACGCCGCGCGGGCGATCATGACCACCGACACCTTCCCCAAGGCCGCCACGGCCACGGCGAAGATCGACGGCCACACCGTGCGCATCAACGGGATCGCCAAGGGCTCGGGCATGATCGCGCCCGACATGGCCACCATGCTGGCCTTCGTGGCCACCGACGCCGACATCGCGCCCAAGGCCCTGCAGACCCTGGTCAGCCTCTACACCCGCACGACCTTCAACTGCGTCACCGTCGACGGCGACCGCTCGACCAACGACACCCTGCTGCTGTTCGCCACCGGCCTGTCGAGCGCGCCGCGGATCAGCCGCGCGGGCGACCACCGTCTGGCCGACTTCCGCGAGAAGCTCGAAAAGGTGCTGCTCGACCTCGCGCTGCAGCTGGTCCGCGACGGCGAGGGCGCGACCAAGTTCGTGAAGATCAACGTCACCGGGGCCCAGAACGCCGCCTCGGCCCGCAAGATCGCCCGCACCGTCGCCGAGAGCCCGCTGGTCAAGACCGCCTTCGCCGGCGAGGACGCCAACTGGGGCCGCATCGCCATGGCCATCGGCCGCGCCGACGAGCCGATCAACCGCGAGCGCGTGAAGATCATGTTCGGCAAGCTGGTCGCCGCCCAGGACGGCCTGGTCTCGCCGACCTACTCCGAGGCGAAGATGAGCGCCTACATGAAAAAGCAGGAGCTCGAGGTCAGCGTCGATGTCGGCGTCGGCCGGGGTTCCGCGAGCGTGTGGACGTGTGACCTGACCAAGGAATACGTGGCGATCAACGGGGACTACCGGAGCTGACCGTTCCGCTCCGCGGCTGTGACGTTCGGCCACGGACGGCGCGGCACGCCATCGCTTCGAGCGGTGCTGGACGTCCCGGCGGCGCGGTTTACCTTTCGGCCAGAGACCCGGCTGCACGGGTCCGCCCTGGGGAGGGGCAAGGCACATGGGTCCGGTCGCGCGCATCCTGCGCTGGGCGCTGTCGACGTACTTCGGCCTGACCGGCTGGAAGGTCGAGGGCGAGGTCCCGGCGACGCGCAAGTTTGTCATCATCGCCGCGCCCCACACAAGCAACTGGGACTTCGTCTACTTCGTCGGCGGCGCCGACCGGCTGAAGCTGAACCTCAGCTTCATGGGCAAGGCCTCGCTGTTCCGCTGGCCGTTCGGCAAGCTCATGCGCGACATGGGCGGCGTTCCCGTCGACCGCGCGAAGACGAAGGACATGGTCGGGGCCATGGTCGAGGAGTTCGCCCGGCGCGACGAGTTCATGCTGACCATCGCGCCGGAGGGCACCCGCGGCCGCGCGCGGGAGTGGAAGACCGGTTTCTACTACATCGCCCTGCGCGCCGGGGTGCCTATGGTCTGCGGGATGATGGACTACGGCCGAAAGGTCGTCGGCCTGGGCCGCGCGATCATGCCGACCGGCGACTACGAGGCCGACATGAAGGTGCTGCGGGAGATCTACAGCAACTGCACGCCGAAACATCCGCGCGGCTCGACGTACTGAGTGCGTTCCGGGGAATGCTTCGGGCGACAGCCCGTCGCTGTCCCCTCAGCCCCGTCTGAAGGCGTTTGAGGGGACAGGAAGCGCGCCTCTTCGCGGCGCTTCATCCAGTCCCCCTACGCCACCGCCTCCCGCACCGCCTTCAGCGTCGTCAGCAGCGCGCGCGCACCGTCCAGCGGCAGGCAGCTGAGCGGGTCGCAGAGCGCCCTGTCGGGGTCGGGGTGGAACTCGAGGAACACCCCGTCGGCGCCGGCCGCCACGGCCGATCTGGCGATGATCGAGACGCCGTCCCGCCGACCGCCGGTCGAGGCGCCGCCGGTGCGCGGGTCGGCGCCGGGCAGCTGCACCGCGTGGGTGGCGTCGATGGTCACCGGCGCGCCCAGCTTCTGCATCTCGCCAAGGCCCAGCATGTCGACCACCAGGTTGTTGTACCCGAACGAGACGCCGCGCTCGCACATGATGGTGATGTCGACGCCGCCGGTCGCCTCCTTGACCTTGTCGATGATGTTCCGGCTGTCCCAGGGGGCCAGGAACTGGCCCTTCTTGACGTGCAGCAGGCCGCCGGCGGCCTGGGTCGCGCGGGCGGCGGCGACCACCAGGTCGGTCTGGCGGCAGAGGAAGGCCGGGATCTGCACGAGATCGGCGACGGCGGCCACCGGCTCGCATTCCTCCACCGTGTGGACGTCGGTGCAGACCGGAACCTCAAGCTCCGCCTTCACCGCGGCGAGGATCTCGAGCCCCTTCGCGAGGCCGGGGCCGCGGAAACTCTTCAGGGACGAGCGATTGGCCTTGTCGTAGCTGGCCTTGAACACATAGGGCAGGTCGAGGTCGGCGCAGATCGCCTGCAGCTCGCGGCCGACCGTCAGCGCGAGGTCGAGGTCCTCGATGACGTTGATGCCGGCGATCACCGCCAGCGGCGCCCCGCCGCCGAAGGCGATGTTCCAGCGTTCGAGTTTCAGCTGCGCCATGTGATGACTCCCGTCGGCCGACAATGACGCTCCATAGCAGAGGTTCGCGTCCTGTCGCCCCCCTCCCCGGCTGGCGTGGCGGTTGTGTGGCTGCTAGGTCCGGAACATGGCCGACGCCCCTGCACCCAAGACCATCGTCCTCGTCGCCGCCGCCGCCCTGGTCGACACCGACGGGCGGGTGCTGGTCTGCAAGCGCCCCCAGGGCAAGCAGCTGGCCGGGCTGTGGGAGTTTCCGGGCGGCAAGGTCGAGCCGGGCGAGACGCCGGAGCAGTGCCTGATCCGCGAGCTGAAGGAGGAGCTGGGCATCTCGGTCACCGAGGCCTGCCTGGCGCCGTTCGTGTTCGCGTCCCACGGTTACGATTCGTTTCACCTGCTCATGCCACTCTACCTGTGCAGACGCTGGGACGGGTTCGTCACGGCGCGTGAGCACGAGGCGCTGGCGTGGGTGAGACCAGACAAGCTCCAGGACTACCCGATGCCGCCCGCGGACCTGCCGCTGGTCGCCTGGCTGCGCGACCTGATCTGATGCTGAAGCGGTTCGCGCGCGACGAGCGCGGCGCCACGGCGATCGAGTACGGCCTGATCGCGGCGGTGGTGTTCCTGGTCATCATCACCTCGGTGACCGCCTTCGGCAACAAGACCACCACCATCATCGGCGACGTCAGCACCGCCGTCGACGGCGCCATCGGCGAGGGCGGCTAGCCCGCCTTGTCGCCCGCCGGTTGCTCGACCGTGCCCAGGGCGTCGGCCAGCCGCATCTTCGCCGAACCGGGACGCAGCGGCTTCTGCTGGCTCTCGTGGGGGCCCCAGCCGGTGACGGTGACGATCTCGAAGGTGGCCGGGACCTTGCCGTCGGGCTGGGCGAAGCGCTCGACGTAGAGCTCCATCGCCCGCAACAGGACGGCCCGCCGCAACGGCGTTCTCGGCCGGTCGCGCAACACGTTCGTCTCCCCCATCGCGCGCAGGTCCCGCAGCAGCCCGAGCGGGCTGGCGTAGCGGACGGTCACGCGGTCGACGTCGGTCACCGGCAGGGCGAACCCCGCGCGCTGCAGCAGCGCGGCCGCGTCGAAGGCGTCGGCGAACGGCGAGACGCGCAGGCCGGCGCCGCCGGCGAGCTCGGACTCCGCCGCCAGCAGGCACTGGCGCAGTTCGGTCAGCGTCGCGCCGCCCAGAAGCGCCCCGATGAACAGACCGTCCGGCTTCAGCGCGCGGCGGATCTGGATCAGCGCGCCGACGAGGTCGTTGGTCCAGTGCAGCGCCAGGGTCGAGACGACCAGATCCAGGCTGGCGGGGGCGAAGGGCAGCCGTTCCTCGTCGACGACCAGCCGGGGGCCGGTCCGGCCGGCCAGCATCCGCTCCGACAGGTCCGTCTCGACCAGCAGCTCGACCTTGTCCCGCGCGTCGCTGCCCGCCAGCGCCCGGGCGAAGGCGCCGTCCCGGGCCCCGAGGTCGACCGCCAGCGGAAACCGGCGCATGATCGCCTCCAGCCGGACGACCGCGTCCTCGGCCGCGCGCGCCTTCAGGAAGCCCGCGGCGGCATAGCCGGGAGCGGCGCGGTCGAGACGGCGCCGGTGCAGGGCGCGGTCGAACAGGACGGGGGGCGTGTCGGACATGCGGGCGGAACATGGGCCTTCGCGCGCGGGAATGGAACCGGCGATGGTCGCAGCCCGGGGCCTGCTCGACCTGCTTCTGCCGGTGCGCGACTTCGACGGCGGCCCTGCCCTGTCCGCCGGACTGCCGGCGGCGGCCTGGAGCCGCATCACCTTCCTCGAAGACCCTGTCTGCGACGGCTGCGGCTCGCCCTGGGAGTTCGATCCCGGCCCCCAGGCCCGCTGCGCCGCCTGCGAGGCCCGGCCGCGGGCCTTCGACCGGGCGCGGGCGGCCTGTCTCTACGACGAGACCTCGCGGGACCTCATCCTGAAGCTCAAGCACGCCGACCGCACCGACCTCGCCGGGCTGATGGCGACATGGCTGACGCGCGCGGCCCGACCGCTGCTGGACGACGCGGAGGTGGTGGCGCCGGTGCCGCTGCACCGCTGGCGGCTGCTGCGCCGACGCTACAACCAGGCTGCCGAGATTGCCCGCCCGCTGGCGCGGCGGCATCGCCTGGCCTTCCTGCCCGACGCCCTGGAGCGCGTGCGCGACACCCAGACCCAGGGCGGCAAGTCCGCCGCCGGACGCCGCCGCAACGTCGCCGGCGCCTTCGCCGTCCCGACGCGGCTGAGGGACCGGGTGGCCGGCCGGCGCGTTCTGCTGGTCGACGACGTCCTGACCACCGGGGCCACGGCGCACGCCTGCGCCAGGGCCCTGAAGGCAGCGGGCGCCGTCGCCGTGGACGTCGCCGTGATCGCCAAGGTGCGCGCGGCGACGGACGCCACTATATGACGTCCCAGCAACAGTCACCGTTACGAGACATGGCCAAGGTCACCATCTACACCCGTCCCTTCTGCGGCTATTGCGCGCGCGCGCTGGCGCTGCTCGAGAGCAAGGGCGCCGACTTCGAGGAGATCGAGGCCGGCATGGATCCGGAGCTGCGCCGCGAGATGATGGACCGCTCCGGGCGGACCACCTTCCCGCAGATCTTCGTCGGCGAGCAGCACATCGGCGGCTGCGACGACATGCTGGCGCTCGACCGCGCCGGCAAGCTGGATCCGCTGCTCGCCGCATGACCCTGCGCGTCGGCCTCGTCCAGACCCGCACGCCGGCGACCCACGCCGCCGCCCTCGCCCATGTCGCGCCGCTGGTGCGGCAGGCGGTCGAGGAGGGGGCGACCTTCGTCGTCACGCCGGAGGGCACGAACGTCCTGCAGAAGGACCGCGACAGACTGCTGCCCGCCCTGGCCTCGGCGGAGGACGACCCGGTCGTCCAGGGCCTGCGCGCGCTGGCGAAGGAGCTGCGCATCTGGCTGGGCATCGGTTCGGCCCTGGTCCGGCGCGATGACGGCAAGGCCGCCAACCGCCAGCTGCTGGTCGCGCCCGATGGCGGAATCGCCGCCTGGTACGACAAGCTGCACATGTTCGACGTCGATCTGCCGAACGGCGAAACCGCGCGGGAGTCGGAAGTCTACGAGCCCGGCGACCGGGCCGTGGTCGTCGACGCAGCCGGCGCCCGGCTGGGCCTGACCATCTGCTACGACATGCGCTTCCCGGCCCTGTACCGCGCGCTGGCGCTGGCGGGAGCGAACGTCATCACCCTGCCCGCCGCCTTCACCCGGCCGACCGGCGAGGCGCACTGGGAGACGCTGATCCGCGCGCGGGCGATCGAGACCGGATCGTTCATCCTGGCGGCCGCCCAGGGCGGTTTCCACGAAGACGGGCGCGGCACCTGGGGCCGCTCGACCGTCGTCGGTCCGTGGGGCGAGATCCTCGGCAAGCTCGATCACGACGAGCCCGGGGTGCTCATCGCCGATCTCGACCTGCCGGCCTCCGACCGGGCGCGCGCCGCCATCCCCAACCTCAGGAACGCCAGGGCGTTCACGGGGCCGTAGATGATAAAATACGCACTCGTATGCGAGCGCGAGCACGGCTTCGAAGGCTGGTTCGGCTCCTCGGCGGACTATGACGACCAGCAGGCGCGCGGCCTGCTCGAATGCCCCGTCTGCGCCAGCCAGGCCGTCCGCAAGCAGATCATGGCCCCCGCCGTGACGGGGACCAAGGCGCAGAGACCCGCCCCCGCGATCGCGCCCGCCATGCGCGAGATGGTCATGGAGGCGATGGGCCGCGTCCGCGAGCATGTCGAGGAGAACTTCGACTACGTCGGCGACGCCTTCGCCCGCGAGGCGCGGGCCATCCATGAAGGCCGCAGCGAGGACCGCGGCATCTACGGCGAGGCGTCGCCGGACGAGGTGCGGAAGCTGGCCGAGGACGGAGTGCCGGTCGCCCCCCTGCCGCCGAAGCCGCCCAGGAAGACGGATGTGAACTGATGGGCGAGATGACCTTCGTCTTCGGGCAGGTGGACGCGCTGACCGGCCACCTGCGCCGGCTCGGGCGACCGGCCGCCGACATGCTGCAGCCCGGCGTCGCGCCGTTCGAGGTCGAGGACGCCGTGGCGCCGGCCGGGGTCCCGCCGGAAGACCTGGTCTCGATGTACGGCCGCCACGACGGCGTCGACCTGCCGGTCGGCCGGACGCTCGGCGACGGCCACGTCATCCCCGGCTACTACTGGATGCCGCTGAAGGAGGCCGCCGGGCACTACCGCGACCTCGCCCACCTGCCGGAGCTCTGGCCGGCCAGCTGGTTCCCGGTCTTCACCGACGGCGGCGGCGGCTATCTGGCCGTGGTCTGCGATGCGGGCCACGCCGACTACGGCGCGGTCGTCGAATACCTGCCCGGCGAACCCGAGCAGGAGCTGGTCTATGACAGCGTCTCGATGATGCTGGCCACGGCGGCGCGCTGCTTCGAGACCGGCGCCTACCGCCTGAAGAACGGCTTCCTCGACGAGGACTACGAGGCCGCCGAGGCGGTGGCGGATTCGCTGAACAGCGGCCGGCGGGAGGTCGAGGCGGGGGAGTTTTCATAGCCTCCCTCCCCGCCGGGGAGGAGGGAGATCAGCGCCCCGGCCGCGTCACCGTCATCATGTAGTTGACGTCGCTGTCGGCCGACAGCGACCAGCGCCCGGTCAGCGGATTGTAGGTCACGCCGAACGGCCCCTCGAAGTCGTAGGGATGCCCTTCCAGGAAGCCGCGCAGTTCGGCCGGCGTCAGGAACTTGCGCCAGTCGTGGGTGCCGGCCGGGACCCAGCGCAGCACGTACTCGGCGCCGATCTTGGCGAGGGCCAGCGCCTTCAGGGTGCGGTTCAGGGTGGCGACGACCATCAGCCCGCCGGGCTTGAGCAGCTTCGCGGTCGTGCGCAGGAACTCGCCGGGATCGGCGACGTGCTCGATGACTTCCATGTTCAGGACGACGTCGAAGGGCCCGGCGCCCTCGGCCAGCAGTTGCTCGGCCGTGGTCGCGCGGTAGTCGATGTCGAGGCCCTGCTCGGCGGCGTGGGTGGACGCCGTGCCGATGTTGCGCTCCGAGGCGTCGGCGCCGGTGACCGAGAAGCCCAGCCGGCACATCGGCTCGCTCAGCAGGCCGCCGCCGCAGCCGATGTCGAGCAGGCGCAGCCCCTCGAACGGACGGCGCGCCTTCGGATCCCGCCCGAACCGCGCCGCGGCCTGGTCGCGGATGAAGGCCAGCCGGGTCGGGTTGAACCGGTGCAGCGGCGCGAACTTGCCGTGCGGATCCCACCATTCGGCGGCGATGCGGGAAAAGCGCTCGACCTCGTCCGGGTCGATGGAGCTGGTCAGGGGAGCGGCTGCGGCCATGCGCCTCTATCTAGTGCGGCCGGGCGGCGGCGTCGATGGACCATGCATGCCGCATTGCGGTACTCGTGGGACGCCGCTAGAAGGGCGCCTCTTGCCCCGCAGGCTGCCGTTTCGGCCGTCCGCGAGGCAGGAAAAACCGCCAAACCAAGGGGGCGAGCGGCCTGACGTGTCACGGCTGGTGATGAAATTCGGCGGCACCTCGGTGGCCGACCTGGAACGCATCCGGCGCGTCGGCCGGCTGGTGGCGGCCGAGGTCGCGGCCGGCAAGCAGGTCGCCGTCGTCGTCTCGGCCATGGCCGGAAAGACCAACGAACTGGTCGCCTGGACAGACGGGGCGGGGCCCGCGGCCCAGGGCCTGCCGTCCTCGGACGACGAGTACGACGTGGTCGTCGCCAGCGGCGAGCAGGTCACCGCGGGCCTGCTGGCCATGACCCTGCGCAACATGGGCCTGAACGCCCGCTCGTGGATGGGCTGGCAGGTGCCGATCATCACCGATGACGCCCACGGCAAGGCCCGTATCGACGACATTCCACCGCAGAACCTGTCGGCCGCGCTCGACGCCGGCGAGATCGCGGTGATCGCGGGCTTCCAGGGGGTGGACCGGCAGGGCCGCATCGCCACCCTCGGCCGGGGCGGCTCCGACACCAGCGCGGTGGCCATCGCCGCCGCCGTCGACGGCGCCTGCGACATCTATACCGACGTCGACGGCGTCTACACCACCGACCCCCGTATCGAGAGCAAGGCCCGCAAGCTGGCCCGCGTCTCCTACGAGGAAATGCTGGAAATGGCCTCGCTGGGGGCCAAGGTTCTTCAGACCCGCTCGGTCGAGCTGGCCATGGCGCATCACGTGCCGCTGCGGGTGCTGTCGAGTTTCGTCGAGCCCGGGGAAGCGCCCGGACAGGGCACCATCGTCTGCGACGAGGAGGAGATCGTGGAAAAGCGCATCGTGAGCGGCGTGGCCTACAGCCGCGACGAAGCCAAGATCAGCCTGTTCGGTCTGCCCGACACGCCGGGCGTCTCGTCGAAGATCTTCGGACGCCTGGCCGACGCCAACGTCAACGTCGACATGATCGTCCAGAGCCACGCCCGCAGCGAGGGTGCGGCCAACATGGAGTTCACGGTCGGCAAGCGCGACGCGGCCCGTGCGGTCGAGATCGTGCGCCAGGCCCAGGCCGAGATCGGCTTCGAGGACGTGCAGCTGAACGAGGACGTGGCCAAGGTCTCGGTCATCGGCGTCGGCATGCGCAGCCACGCCGGCGTCGCCAAGACCATGTTCACGGCCCTGGCGGAAAAGGGCGTCAACATCCAGGTCATCTCGACCAGCGAGATCAAGATCAGCGTGCTGATCGACGCCGCCTACACCGAACTGGCCGTCCGCGCCCTGCACGCCGCCTACGAGCTGGACAAGGTCTAGCCTCGGGCGGGGCCGCCGGGGTGCTACAGCGCCCAGCCCTTGCCGGCCGCCCAGGCCAGCGCGACCGCGAAGACCAGGCACAGGACGGCCGTCGCGGTGTACAGGCCGCCCTTGCGGCCGGCGTAGTGCTCGTAGGCGCCGAGGGCGAACAGGAACGGCGTCAGCAGGGTGAAGACCGCGACAAGTCCGTAGGTCATGCGAGCCGGCCCCGGCCGCTCATTGGTCGGTGTAGAACAGCTCGGCCTCCTCGAACCCCTGGTCGAAGCCGGTCCGCCAGCCGAACCAGAAGCCCGCCGCAACGCCGATCACCCCGCCCGCAAGGGCCGCCACAATCACCCACAATGTCCGCCTCCCGACTGTGTGGAGGACGCGGTAGCGCGCTCGCCTGACAGAAGCGGTCACGGAAAGTTCGTCCGCCGATGGAGCGCGCGAAAGCCTCGCGCTACAAAGGCGTGGCGCGACGGGAGGGGCGATGAGACTCGAGAAAGCGGCGGGCCTTCTGGCCCTGGCGCGGCGGCTGGCGTCGTCGCCGGAAGGCCTGAGCCTGGATGACATGGCGGCCGAGATCGGCGGACACCGGCGGACGGCGATGCGCATGCGGGACGCGCTGGCGGAACTCTTTCCGCATATGGAGGAGATCGCCGACGGCCGCAGCAAGCGCTACCGCATCGCCAACGGCCTCGACGGCCTCTACCAGAGCCCGACCGCGGAGGAGCTGGCGACCCTCGCCGCCTGCGCCGAAGCCTTGCGGGCGGAGGGCGCCGTCGTACGCGCCGCGGCGCTGGAGAACCTCGAGGCCAAGGTTCGCTCGGCCATGCGCAGCCGGGTCCTGACCCGGCTCGTGCCCGATCTCGAGGCGCTTGTGCGCGCCGAATGCGTCGCCGTGCAGGCCGGGCCGCGGATCGCCGAGGATGAGACGGTGCTGGCCACCCTGCGCATGGCGCTGCTGTCGATGCGCAAGGTGGCGTTCGACTACGACGGCGGCAGCCAGCCCGGCGGCCGGCGGGTGGTGACGCCCTACGGCCTGTTGTTCGGGCGCCAGAACTATCTGGTCGGCGACGACGGCGCGGCGGACGATACGGTCAAGCACTGGCGGCTCGATCGCATGTCCACCCTGACCGTGCTTGACGAGGCCGGCGCCCCGCCCGACGACTTCGACCTGCGGCGCCATGCCGAAGGCTCGTTCGGCATCTTCAAGGACGGCGAGGAGGACGTCGTCCTGCGCATCAGCGCCGAGGCCAGTCCGGAAGCCGGTCGCTGGCGCTTCCATCCCACGCAGACGGTCGAGCCCCTGCCCGACGGCGGCTTCCGGGTGCGCTTCCGCACCAGCGGCATGCTCGAGCTCGCCTGGCACCTGATGACCTGGGGCGACCAGGTCACGGTGGAAGGCCCGGCGCGACTGAAGGCGACCCTGCGCGAGGAAGTGGCGAAGCTCGCGCGGCACGTGGGCCTGGCCTGATCCGCCGTTTCGTCCGATGACGGCGCAAAATCCGGCGGCGACCGCGCGCCGACGGGCAGGTATCCCGTCCGCGCCGCACAATCGCCGGTTCGATCACTGTTCCCTCACGGAAATCTGCTATAGGCGCCGGACTGGGAAGGAGCACGCCACCGGCCATGGTCACCTCGAGCTTCGCCATCCGCGGCCCGCGCAGTCTGCTCCGGCAGATCCGCGAGGCCATGGCCGGCGACGCTCCGGCGCAGACCAAGCTCAACATGGTGGTCAAGATCATCGCCGTCTCGATGGTGGCGGAGGTCTGTTCGATCTACCTGCGCCGGGCCGGCGGCGAACTCGAGCTCTTCGCCACCGAGGGCCTGTCGCCCGAGGCGGTTCACGTCACCCGGCTGAAGCCGGGCGAAGGCCTGGTCGGCGAGATCGTGCGCCAGGGCCGCCCGCTGAACCTGAGCGACGCGCCGAACCATTCGGCCTTCGCCTACCGGCCCGAGACCGGCGAAGACCCCTACCACTCCTTCCTCGGCGTGCCGCTGCTGCGCGGCGGCCGGCCGATCGGCGTCCTGGTCGTCCAGAACCGCACCGAGCGCAGCTACGAAGAGGAAGAGGTCGAGGATCTGCAGATCATCGCCATGGTGCTGGCCGAGATGGTCGGCGCCGGCGAACTGCTCGGCCAGGAAGCCCTCAAGGACGTCGAGATCGCGCCCCAGCGTCCGGAGCGGATGAAGGGCGCCCGCTTCGCCGACGGCCTCGCCTACGGCGTCGCCGTGCTGCACGAACAGCCGGTCGCGCCCGAGCAGCTGCTCAGCGACGATTCCGCCGCCGAGGAAATCCGCCTGCGGGACGCGATCAGCGCGCTGCAGAAGCAGATCGACGAGATGCTCGAGGGCCACCACGGCCTCGTCGGCGCGCCCTACGAGGTGCTCGAGACCTACCGCCTGTTCGCCCATGACCGGGGCTGGAACCGGTCGCTGGAGGAGGCGGTGCGCTCCGGCCTGACCGCCGAGGCCGCCGTGGAGCGGGTTCGCAGCGAGCACCGCGCCCGCCTCGGCCAGGCGCGCGATCCCTACCTGCGCGAGCGGCTGCACGACCTCGAGGACCTCAACGACCGCCTGCTGCGACACCTGGCCGGCGACGGCCACGCGGCGCGGGAGCTGCCCGACGGCGCCATCCTCGTGGCGCGGAACCTCGGGCCGGCGGACCTGCTCGAATACGACCGCACCAAGCTGAAGGGGCTGCTGCTCGAGGAGGGGTCGCCCGCCAGCCACGCCGCGATCGTCGCCCGGGCGCTGGACATCCCCTGCGTCGGCCGCCTGGCCGGCCTGCGCGACAAGGTCAACGAGGGCGACCCGGTCATCGTCGACGCCGAGACCGGCGAGGCCTTCCTGCGACCGCGCCCCGACGTCGTGAAGGCGCTCGACACCCGCCTCGCCGTCCGGGCCCAGCGCCGGGCCGAGTTCGCCCGGCTGCGCGACACGCCGGCCTTCACCAAGGACGGCCAGAAGATCACCCTGCTGATGAACGCCGGGCTCGCGGTCGACCTCGACATCCTCGGCGAGACGGGCGCCGAGGGCATCGGCCTGTTCCGCACCGAGTTCCAGTTCATGGTCGCCGAGGACATGCCGCGCCTCGACGCCCAGCGGGCGCTCTACGAGAAGGTCCTGGACGTCGCCGACGGCCAGCCGGTGACGTTCCGCACCCTCGACCTCGGCGGCGACAAGCTGCTGCCCTACATGGAGCTTGAGCGCGAGGAGAACCCGGCCCTCGGCTGGCGGGCGATCCGCATGGGCCTCGACCGGCCCGCCCTGCTCCGGCTCCAGCTGCGCGCCCTGATCTGGGCCGCCCGCGGCAGGCCGCTGCGGATCATGTTCCCGCTGGTCGCCAGCGTCGACGAGTTCCGCGCCGCCCGCGCCTTCGTCGAGGCGGAGGTCGCCTGGGCGCAGCGGCGCGGCCGGCCGGCGCCGTCGCGGCTCGACGTCGGGGCGATGATCGAGGCCCCGGCGCTGATCTGGCACCTCGATGCGCTGCTGCCGATGACCGATTTCGTGTCGATCGGCACCAACGATATGATGCAGTACCTGTTCGCGGCCGACCGGGGCAATCCGCGGGTCGCCGACCGCTACGACCCGCTGTCGCCGCCGGCCCTGCGGGCGCTGCAGCAGATCCAGCACGCCTGCGCCGAGACCGGAACGCCGGTCTCCGTCTGCGGCGAGATGGCGGGCCGCCCGCTGGAGGCCTTCGCCCTTGTGGCGCTGGGTTTCGATCGCCTGTCGATGCCGCCGACGGGGATCGGACCGGTCAAGCAGATGGTCCTGTCCGTCGACCGGGAGGCCGCCCGGCGCGGCGTGATGACCCTGCTGAAAGGCGCATCGGGGTCAGTCCGGAACGAGATCGAGACTCTGGCCCGGAAATTGTATGTGGCCGTCTGACGCAGACCTCGTGTGGCGGATTAGCACATTGAATTCCGGGCACTATTTTGATATCCACAAGACGTCGTTAAGGTTTCCCGGCCTAGGGGAAACGGGGGCCGCCGTATTCGCGTGCGGCGGGAGTCTGTGGGGGCGTCGGTAGCCATGCCGCTCGATTCTGGCGGGGTTACGCAACTCTACCGCACCGGGGACATCGACCCGGCGGATACGTTCGCGCCGACCGAGGAGCCTTCCCTGCACTACGGACCTGATATCGGCGCGGCCCTGAAGGCCGCGCGGGAGTTCCGCGGCCTGTCCCTGCAGGACGTCGCCGACCAGACCCGCATCCGCCG
>CALKHU010000006.1 GCA_937991555.1 uncultured Caulobacter sp. | reverse complement strand
GGTCTCCACGACGCTCGACAACGCCACGGAGTCGGCCGCGCGGAAGATCCGGACCGGTGAGTTCCAGATGGCCGGCGGCGGCTCGGCCAGCACCTTCAGGGACGCCATCTGCGCCGACATGACCTGGCTCGGCTCGACCTGCGCCTCGAAACTGCAGGTCGATGTGCGCACCTTCCCGAGGTTCGCCGACGTCTCCCTGACCGATCCGGTGACCGACGGCGCCTTCGACTCCAGCAAGACGACCTTTGTGCCCGGCGACGGCGAGGACATCGTCGTGGTCCGGGCCTACTACGAATGGACGCTGATCACCCCGATGATGAACGCCGGGCTCGCCAGCCTCGGCGGGACCAAGCGGCTGATCTATTCGACCGTCACCTTCCGCAACGAGCCGTTTGAAACATGATGCGTCTGCTGCGCAGGCTCGGCCGCGACCGACGCGGCGTCTCGGCGGTGGAGTTCGCGCTCATCGCGCCGGCCATGATCGCCTTCTATTTCGGCCTGGCCGAGATCACCCAGGCCCTGCTGGCGGAGCGGCGCGCCGGCCATGCCGCCTCGGCCATCGGCGACCTCGTTGCGCAGTCCTCGACGATCACCAACAGCGAGGTCAGCGACATCTTCGAGATCGCCGGCACGATCATGCGTCCCTATCCGACGACGACGCTGAAGATGCGGGTGACCAGCGTCTCGGCCAACGCGGGCGGGGCGACGACGGTCGACTGGAGCAACGCCCAGGGCGGCCTGACCGCCTACAGCCCCGGCGCGGCGATCACCGTCCCGTCGGGCGTCATCGCCGCCAACCAGAGCGTCATCGTGTCGGAGGTCCAGTACGCCTACGACTCGCCGGTCGACTTCTTCATGCCCAACGCGGTCACCTTCGACCGCAAGTTCTATCTGCGGCCGCGGAAGTCGGACCGGGTCACCAAGTCTAACTGAGGTCGCCGAGTTCGCGCGCGATCGCCTCGCCGATCTCCTGCACCAGCGGCAGTCCCGGCACGTCTTCGCCGTCCAGCCAGTGAACGCGCCGCACGCCGATCAGGCTGTTGGTGATGAAGATCGCCTCGGCCTCGGCCAGGGCTGACGGCGGAAAGTGTCCTTCCCGCGCGGACAGGCCGAAGCTCGCCGCCCGGTCCAGCACCTCGCGCCGCATGACGCCGTCGAGGGCGCCGCACTCCAGCGCCGGCGTGAACAGCCGCCCTTCGCGGATCCAGAACACGTTGGCCGCCGCCGCGCAGGCCACGATGCCGTCGGTGTTCAGCATCAGCGCCTCGGAGGGCGCGGCCTCGCGCCGCGCCAGCACATTGTCGAGGTAGGACAGGGTCTTCAGCCGTGACGTCGGCGAATGCTGGTTGCGGCGGACCGACGCCGTCCACAGACCGATCGAGCCCTCCGGTCTCGGCGCCTTGGCCACGGTCGCGAAGATGTGCGGCTCCGGCGCCTCGGGGCGATCCAGGCCGCGCCCGCCGGAACCGGCCGTCATCGTCAGCCGCACGGCGACGCGGCCGCTGGTCATGCCGGTGTCGCCCAGGGCCAGCTCGCAGAGCTTCTGCGTCGCCAGCGCGTCCGGCTGCGGCAGGTCGAGATAGGCGCAGCCCGCCCGCAGGCGCGCGATGTGCCGGTCGAACAGCACCAGGTCGCCGTCGATGGCCAGGATGGTCTCGAAGAGACCGTCGCCCAGCAGCAGCCCGCGGTCGTCCAGCGGCATGGTCATGGCGTCACTCCGTCAACGCGCGGAGCAGGGCCGCGATCTTGGCTTCGGTTTCCAGGCGCTCGGCCCGGGGTTCGCTGTCGGCGACGATCCCGGCGCCGGCGCGCGCCTCGAACCGCCAGCCGCCGCCGTCCTCGGCAAGGCCGACCGTGCGGATCAGGACGCTGGAGTCGAACGCGCCGTCGAATCCCGCCCAGAACAGCGACCCGCAGTAGGGCCCGCGCGGCGGCTCGAGCCGGGCGATCGACTTCATCGCCTGCACCTTCGGCGCCCCGGTCACCGAGCCCGGCGGGAAGGCCGCCTCGAGCAGGTCGGCCGCTGTCAGGCCGGACGACAGCACGCCGCGGACGGTGGAGACCAGATGGTGGACATTGGCGAAGCTCTCGACGCGGAACAGCTCCGGCGTCGTCACCCTGCCCGGCGAACAGACCCGCGAGAGGTCGTTCCGCATCAGGTCGACGATCATCAGGTTCTCGGCCCGGTCCTTCTCGCTCGCGGCCAGCTCCGCCGCGAGGGCGCGATCCTCGGCGGGGGTGCGGCCCCGCGGCCGGGTGCCCTTGATCGGCCGGGTCTCGACGGTCAGCGCGCGCCCCGCGCCGACGCTGACGAAGCGTTCGGGGGAGTTGGAGACGAGCGCCCGTCCCGGCGTCCGCAGGTAGCCCGCGAACGGCGCGACGCTCTGTGCGGCTAGGCGGCGGGCGAGGTCGAACGGCGTCGCCCCGTCGGCCAGGCGGCCACGCCAGAGCCGGGCGATGTTGGCCTGGAAGTATTCGCCGCCATGGATCCGGGCCACCACGTCGGCGACCGCGCGTTCGTAGTCTTCCGGCGGCGAGGCTTCGACCCCGGCGGCCAGCCGGCCGGCGAACGGCGCCCGCCCCGGGGCCTCCAGCCATCCGGCGGCCGCGGCGGCCCGGGCGTCGGTCTCCCCCACGGCGAGCACGCGCCGGCGGTCGTGATCGAAGGCCAGCAGGGCGGGGTAGCGGCCGACCAGCAGGTCCGGCCAGTCGGGATGCCGGGCCAGCCCCAGCGGCTCGATCCGGTCGCCCAGCTCGTAGGCCGCGAGGCCGGCGAGCCCGCCCTGGAACGGCGGTCCATCCGGCGCGGACGGCCGGGGCGCGCCGAGCAGGCCGCGGATCAGGTCGAACGGATCGCGACGGTCGTCCGGGACGAGCGTCAGGGTCGCGTCCGGCTCGCGCAGCACATAGGACCAGCGCGCATGGGCGCCGTCCCCGCCCGACAGGAAGGCGCAGGTCCAGGGATCGTCTGCGAAGCCCGACAGCACCGTCTCCGGCGCCCGCCAGGGCCGCTCCAGGATGGCCGCCGCTCGCATGGGCCGGGAGATAGCCCTCCCGCGCCCGCGCGGCAAACGGGTCAGGCGCGCTGGCGGCCGCCGCCGCGGACGAAGAACATGCCGATCAGGCCCAGCAGCAGCAGCGCGGCGATCGGCACGAAACCGCCCTGCTGGCTGCCGGTCAGGCGCGTGAACAGCCCGACGAGCAGCGATCCGATCCACACCGTCACCGTCCCCGACAGCGCGTACAGGCCGAAGAAGGCCGGCAGCTTCTCCGTCGGGACCAGCCGGGTCAGCAGCGTCCGGCTGGAGGCGTAGTGCGAGGTCACGAAGATCGCCACCCCGAAGCCGATGACCAGGTAGAGCACCTCCGGCAGGGTCGTGAACATCGGCCCGTCCCACAGCGGTGCGTGGGCGGTCCTGTCGTAGGGCCAGAAGAACAGCACCCGGTCGTGGGCCATGCCGAGCTGGGCGGCGATGCACAGGATGGCTCCGGCGATCTCCAGCTTGACCGCGTCGCGCGGCCCCAGCAGATCGTCGAGCCAGGCCCCGGCCAGGCCGCCGATGACGGCGAAGACGCTCAGCAGGATGCCGTAGGCCAGCAGCTCCAGCACGCCCCAGCGCATCACGCCGGCCGCATAGATGCCGCCGAAGATCAGCAGCGCGGTCATGCCGTCGTTGAACAGCATCCGGGCGCCCAGGTAGATGCCGGCGTCCTTCTCGGTCTTCAGGGTGCGCAGCGTCTCGGCGAGATAGCCGGCGCCCTGCCGCAGCGCGGCCATGAACCGCACGCCGGTGCGCGCCGCGTCCGGGGTGAACAGGAACAGCGGGATCGACAGGACGGCGAGCAGGGTCGCGGCGATCGGAGCGACGATGCGCGAGGGCTCCGCCTGCGCCGGATCGAGGCCGAACAGGGGCCGGTCGGGGATCAGCGGCCAGTCCGCCGTCGCCGGGTTGCCCGGGAGCGCGAAGGCGATCAGGCAGAAGGTCAGGGTGATGACCGAGAAGAAGTTCCCGGCCGACAGCGCCAGCCCCGACGCCTGCGGCGCATAGCGCGGCCCGGCCGCGCTCATCAGCAGCGAGTTGTGGACCACCTCGCAGTAGGCGAACAGCACGCCGATGATCCCGAAGATCCACAGGCCGCCCATGATCGGCAGGCCCGCGCCGCCCGGCCTGGCGAACCACAGCGACCAGATCAGCGGGACCATCGCCGCCACGATGGCGAACATCAGCGGCTTGCGGGCGCCGTAGCGGTCGATGGCGGCGCCCAGCAGCGGCGCGGTCAGGGCGATGAACAGGCTGTTGAGCGTGCTCACCGTGGCGATCATCTCCTGGCCCTTGACCGCGTCGCCGACGACGGTGGTCGTGAAGTAGGGGGCGAAGATGTAGATGGTGACGAGGATCACATAGGGGTCGCGGCCGCCCTGGAACAACGACCAGGCCAGCGCGCTGCGCGGCATCCCCCGGAAGCCCGCGCTGGCGTATCCGGCGGCGTCGGCGCCGGCCTCGGCGGCGGGCTCGAGACTGCCGGGCAGGGGTCCGCCCAACGCGCCCGCGGCGGGCTCCTCTGGTTCTCTCATGCGGCATCCTCCCGGAGACCGTCATGAACGCGGTCCTTGTCCGCCACGGTGAACTTCAAACGAGCGTTTGTCACCGGGGCGCCGGGCGGAAAACGCCGGGCTACTCGAGGATCTTGGCCTCGACCGCGGCGCGCACCGTCGAGTCGACGCCGAGCACTTTCTCCAGGTAGTCGTCGAGCGTGCCGTGCGCCTCGTGGATCGCGGCGAAGGCCGTCTCGAGATAGTGCTGCTCGACGCCCAGGGCGGTGATCAGCGCCTCGTCGCTGGCCACCCGGCCGGTGCCGTCGAGGATGGCCTGGCGCATCATCGGCACGCGCCGTTCGAAGCGCGCGGGATCGTTGGTCAGCAGGAAATCGGCGAGGATATCGTCCTCGTGCACGCCGGCGATGTGGTGCGTCAGGGCCGCCAGGATGCCCGTCCGGTCCTTGCCCGCGGCGCAGTGGATCAGCGCCGCGCCCTCGGTCCGCCCCAGCCGCTGGAAGTAGCGGCTGTACAGGTCGACGTGACGGCTCACGAACGGGGCCTCGCGGTAGTAGGCCACCATGTAGTCGGTGAAGGCCCTGGCGCTCAGGTCCGAGCTGACCAGGAACCGGTGCCAGGGATCGTCGTGTTCCTCGCCCTCGTCGTTCTCGATCAGCTCGGCCGCGAAGCCCTGCCAGCGACGGCTGGGGCTGCGGACCCGCTCGTTCGGCCGCCGCAGGTCGACCAGCAGGGTGATGCCCAGCCCGGCCAGGGCCTCCAGGTCGGCGTCGGTCGCCTCCCCCTGGTGGGCGGCGCGGAACAGGACGCCGCGTCGGAGGCGGCGGCCTCCGGCGCCGTAGTCGCCGAAGTCGCGGAAGTTTTCGATGGCTTCGAAGGGCAGCTTGCGGGTCATGGCCGGCTACCTAGCCGAGCAAGGCGACGAAGGCGAGACAGCGTCCGCCCCTAAATCTTCTTTCACTTGCCGGATGGGGCGCTCCCCTGCCAAGACGGACGCGGGGGAGTGCTGGCGTAACATGGATCCACTCTGTGGGGGCGGCTTAGAGTCATGCTGATCATCGAAGACCTGACGCACGTCTATCCGAACGGCACCGTCGCGCTCGATTCCGTCGACCTGAAGGTCGAGAAGGGCATGTTCGGCCTGCTCGGCCCGAACGGCGCCGGCAAGTCGACGCTGATGCGGACCATCGCCACCCTGCAGTCGCCCACCTCCGGGCACGTCCGCTTCGGCGACATCGACGTGCTGAAGGATCCGGAGGCCCTGCGCCGCACGCTCGGCTACCTGCCGCAGGACTTCGGCGTCTATCCGCGGGTCAGCGCCTGGGACATGCTCGATCACATGGCGGTCCTGAAGGGGGTCTCGAACGCCCGCGACCGAAAGGAGACCGTCGAGCACCTGCTCCACCAGACCAACCTCTGGAAGGTGCGCTACAAGGCCATCGCCGGCTTCTCCGGCGGCATGCGCCAGCGCTTCGGCATCGCCCAGGCCCTGATCGGCGACCCGTCCCTGATCATCGTCGACGAGCCCACCGCCGGCCTCGACCCCGAGGAGCGCAACCGCTTCCTGAACCTGCTGGCCGAGATCGGCGAGAACGTGGTGGTCATCCTCTCGACCCACATCGTGGAGGACGTCTCCGACCTCTGCCCGGCCATGGCCATCATCTGCGACGGCCGGATTGTCGCCAAGGGCGCGCCCGCCGACATGGTCGCGGCGCTCCGCGGGCGGGTCTGGAAGAAGACCATCGACAAGGCCCAGCTCGAGGCGCACCGGGCCCGGTACCAGGTCATCTCCACCCGCCTGTTCGGCGGCCGCACCGTCATCCACATCGTCTCGGACAGCGATCCGGGCGAGGGCTTCGAGGCGGTGCAGGGAGATCTGGAGGACGTCTATTTCTCCACCCTGACCAGCCATCGCAAGGCCGCCTGAGCGGGAGGCCCGGCATGTTCGGCAAGATCGCGGCCTTCGAGTTCCGCTATCAGGTGAAGTCGCCGCTGTTCTGGGTGGTGGCGATCATCTTCTTCCTGCTGACCTTCGGGTCGGTGACCATCGACCAGATCAGCATCGGCGGCGGCGGCAACATCCACCGCAACGCACCGTTCGCGATCGCCCAGACCCATCTGATCCTGTCGATCTTCTACATGTTCGTCACGACGGCCTTCGTGGCCAATGTGATCGTGCGGGATGACGAGACCGGCTTCGGCCCCATTCTGCGGTCCACGCAGGTCAGCAAGTTCGACTACCTCTACGGCCGGTTCACGGGGGCCTTCGCGGCCGCGGCCGTGTCGTTCCTGGCGGTGCCGGGCGCGATCGCCCTCGGCTCGGTGATGCCGTGGCTGGACAAGGAGACGCTCGGACCGCTGACGCTCGAGCCCTTCCTGTTTTCCTACGTCGTGCTGGCCCTGCCGGCCCTGCTGCTGACGGCGTCGCTGTTCTTCACCCTGGCGACGGCCACCCGCTCGCTGATGTGGACCTATGTCGGCGTGATCGCGCTTCTGGTGGCCTGGATCATCGCCGGCATCGCGCTGGACAACCCGCGGTTCGACAAGGCGGCGGCGTACTGGGAACCGTTCGGCACGGCCGCCTTCGGCCTGGTCACGAAGTACTGGACGGCGGCGGAGCGCAACGCGCTGACGCCCGCGCTCGAGGGCGCCTTGCTGTTCAACCGGCTGTTCTCGCTGTCGCTCAGCGCCGGCTTCCTGGTCCTGTCCTACTTCCTGTTCCGCTTCCAGAGCGGCGCCCAGTCCGGCAAGAAGGCCCGGCGCGACACGATGTCGTCGATCGCCGCCGCGACCGCGCCGCCGCCGCCGCTCGCGGCCTTGCCCAGGCCCGTGTTCAACGCCTCGACCGCCTGGCGGCAGCTGCTCGCCCGCACCAGACTGGACATGGTCCAGGTGTTCGGCAGCCCGGCCTATGGCGTGCTGCTGTTCATCGGCCTCTCGAACGCCCTCGGCGGCCTGTGGTTCGCGGCCGAGGACAATGGCTACGGCGGCTCGATCTTCCCCGTCACCCGGGTGTTGATCCCCACCCTGATGGGCACCTTCGGGCTGATCCCGATCATCATCTCGGTCTACTACGCCGGCGAACTGGTCTGGCGGGAGCGCGAGAAGAAGACCCACGAGATCATCGACTCCACGCCGGTCCCGGACTGGGCGTTCATCGCGCCCAAGACGCTGGCCATCTCGCTGGTCCTGATCTCCACGCTCGTCGTCAGCGTTCTCGCCGCGATCGGCGTGCAGCTCTCGAAGAGCTTCGAGGACATCCAGCCCGGCCAGTACCTGCTCTGGTACCTCGTGCCGCAAAGCGTCGACTTCATCCTGCTGGCGGCGCTGGCGGTGTTCTTCCAGGTGCTGTCGCCGCACAAGTTCGTCGGCTGGGGCCTGATGGTGCTCTACCTGGTCACGACCATCACCTTCACGAACCTCGGCTTCGAGCACAACCTCTACAACTACGGCGGCGTTCCGGGCGTGCCGCTGTCCGACATGAACGGCCAGGGCAAGTTCTGGATCGGCGCGACCTGGTTCCGCGTCTACTGGAGCGCCTTCGCCCTGATGCTGCTGGTGCTCGGCTACGCCCTCTGGCGGCGCGGGACCGAGACCCGCCTGTGGCCGCGCCTGCGCCGCCTGCCGCGCCGGCTCACCGGCAAGGCCGGCCTGACCTTCGCGACCGCCTTCGTGGTGTTCGCCGCGACCGGCGGCTGGATCTTCTACAACACGAACGTCCTCAACGAGTACCGGACCAGCATCGACGACGAGAAGTGGCAGGCCGACTTCGAGAAGACGCTGATCCGCTACGTCGATACGCCGCGTCCGAAGATCGTCTCGATGAAGCTCGAGGTCGACCTCTATCCGCACGAGCCGAGGGCCACGACGCGGGGCTCCTACCTGGTCGAGAACCGCACCACGCAGCCGCTGAAGGAAATCCACGTCGCCTTCGACCGCGACCTGAAGGTCAGCGCCCTGAACATCCAGGGCGGCCGGTCGGTGAAGACCTTCGACCGCTTCAACTACCGGATTTTCGCGCTCGACACGCCGATGCTGCCGGGCGAGCGCCGGACCATCACCTTCACCACCGAACGGGCCCAGCGCGGCTTCCGCAACCGCGGCAACGAGACCCGCGTCGTCGACAACGGGACCTTCCTGAACAACGCCGAGTTCGCCCCGGTGCTGGGGATGGAGCGCAACGGCCTGCTGCAGGACCGCGCCAAGCGCCGCAAGTACGGCCTGCCGGTCGAGCAGCGGATGCCGAAGCTGGGCGACGAGCCGTCGCGCCAGTTCCACTACCTGCGGCATGACGCCGACTTCGTCACCGCCGACATCACCGTCAGCACGGTCGCCGACCAGACGCCGATCGCGCCCGGCTACAGGGTGTCGGAGACGGTCGCCGACGGCCGCCGCACGGCCCGCTTCGTCACCGAGTCGCCGGTGATGCCGTTCTTCTCGGTGCAGTCGGCCCGCTACGCGGTGTCGAAGGAGACCTACAAGGGCGTCGAGATCGCGGTCTACCACGACCCCGCGCACCCCTGGAACGTCGAGCGGATGCGGAAGGCGGCCCGCGCC
This sequence comes from uncultured Caulobacter sp., assembly GCA_937991555.1. Classification (GTDB taxonomy): domain Bacteria; phylum Pseudomonadota; class Alphaproteobacteria; order Caulobacterales; family Caulobacteraceae; genus Caulobacter. The sequence goes on along the minus strand of CALKHU010000006.1, from coordinate 23,333 downwards.
TCGCTGGACTACTTCCAGGCCAACTTCAGCCCCTACCAGTTCCGCCAGCTGCGCTTCCTGGAGTTTCCGGCCTACGCCGACTTCGCGCAGGCGTTCGCCAACACCATGCCCTGGTCGGAGGGGCTCGGCTTCATTGCGGACTTCAGCGACGCCTCGAAGATCGACATGGTCACCTATGTCGGGGCGCACGAGATCGGCCACCAGTGGTGGGCGCACCAGGTCGTCGGCGCCGACCAGCAGGGCTCGACCGTCCTGTCGGAGACGCTGGCGCAGTATTCGGCGCTGATGGTCATGAAGCACATGTACGGCGAGGACCAGATCCGGAAGTTCCTCAAGTACGAACTGGACCGCTACCTGCGTTCGCGCGGCGGCGAGGTCGTCGAGGAGCTGCCGCTCTACCGCGTCGAGAACCAGGGCTACATCCACTACCGCAAGGGCTCGCTGGTCATGTACCGGCTGCAGCGCGAACTGGGCGAGGATGTCGTCAACCGGGCGCTCCGCCGGGTGCTCCAGCAGTACGCCTTCAAGGGCGCGCCCTACCCGATCAGCAGCGACCTGGTCGCCGCCCTCCGGGCCGAGGCGCCGGCCGACAGGCAGGCGCTGATCACCGACCTGTTCGAGAAGATCACCCTCTACGACATCCAGACCAGGGCGGTGTCGGTGAAGAAGCGCGCCGACGGCCGCTACGACGTCACCCTGACGGTCCAGGCGCGCAAGCTCTACGCCGACGGCAAGGGCAAGGAGACGGAGGCGCCGTTGGCCGAGACCCTCGACGTCGGTCTGTTCACCGCCATGCCCGGCGACAAGGCCTTCACCAGCCGCGACGTCGTCAGCATGGTCCGCCGGCCGATCCGGTCGGGGACGCAGACCCTGACCTTCACCGTCGACAGGGCGCCGAAGTACGCCGGCGTCGATCCCTACAACTACCTGATCGACCGCAACTCGGACGACAACGTCGCCGCCGTCGCGAAGTAGGCCCGCGTTGACACGGCCCGGCGAGCCCTCCAAGCGGGGCTCGCCGATCCTGTCCCCGGAGGTCCGATGAGTTCCGACGCCAAGCCCGGCCCGCTCGAGGGCCTGACCGTCATCGAGATGGGCACGCTGATCGCCGGCCCGTTCTGCGGCCAGATCCTCGGCGACTTCGGCGCCACGGTGATCAAGATCGAGGACCCGAAGGCCGGCGATCCGATGCGCCAGTGGGGCCGCTCGCTGCCCAAGGGCCATTCGCCCTGGTGGCCGGTGATCGGGCGCAACAAGCGCTCGGTCACCCTCGACCTGCGCACCGCCGAGGGCCAGGACATCGCCCGCCGGCTGATCGGCGGCGCGGACGTGCTGGTGGAGAACTTCCGGCCCGGCTCGATGGAGAAATGGGGCCTCGGCTACGACGCCCTGTCGGCGGCCAACCCGGGTCTGGTGATGGCGCGCGTCTCGGGGTTCGGCCAGACCGGCCCGATGGCGTCCCGCGCCGGATACGCCCTCGTCGGCGAGGCCATGGGCGGCCTGCGCTACATCACCGGCGAGCCCGACCGCGCTCCGGCCCGGGCCGGCATCTCGGTCGGCGACAGCCTCGCCGGGCTGCACGCGGCGCTCGGGGTGATGATGGCCCTTCACGCCCGCCACCGCACCGGCCGGGGCCAGGTCGTCGACGCCGCCATCTACGAGAGCGTGCTGTCGGTGATGGAGAACCTGGTCACCGAGTACGCCCTGACCGGCTACATCCGCGAGCGGTCGGGCTCGGTCCTTCCGGGCATCGCGCCGTCGAACGCCTATCCGACGAAGGACGGCGCCCTGGTCGTCATCGGGGCCAACCAGGACACCCTGTTCAGGCGCCTCGCCGACGCCATGGGCCGGCCCGAGCTGGCCGCCGACCCGCGCTACGCCGGCCACGCCGCGCGCGGCCAGAACCAGGCCGAGCTCGACGCCCTGATCGGCGCCTGGACGGCGACGATGGACGCCCAGCCCCTGCTCGACCTGATGGAGGCCAGCGGCGTCGCCGCCGGCCGTGTCTATCGCGCGCCGGACATGCTGGACGATCCGCAGTTCGCCGCCCGCGAAGCGATCGTCGAAACGCCGCACCCGGTGTTCGGCAGCGTGAAGATGCAGAACGCCTTCCCGAAGCTCAGCGAGACGCCGGGCGCCGTCCGCTGGCCCGGCCCGGGACTGGGAGAGCATACCGAGGCGGTGCTCGGCGAGCGGCTGGGCATGGGGCCGGAGGAGATCGCCGGTCTGCGCTCGCGCGGCGTGATCTGACGCCGCCCGCTAGCGGCCGACCGCCTCGGTAAGGGCGCGGACGATCTGGTGCACGTTGTAGGGCTTGCGGACGACGGGAGCGTCGAAGCCCTCGGGCGCGCCGCGCTCGCCGTAGCCGGTGGCGAACACGAACGGCGTGCCGCGGGCGCGCAGAGCCTCGGCCAGCGGAGCCACGGAGGCGCCGTTGAGATTGGCGTCGAGCACGGCGGCGTCCATGTCCAGCGAGAGCATGGCCATGGCCTCCTCGAGCTCGGCCGCATTGCCGACCACCCGGGCGCCGGCGTCCTCGAGGCCCGCCTCGAGTTCGAGCGCCAGCAGCACGGCGTCCTCGACGATCAGGATCTTCAGGCCGTGGATGTCGGCCTGTTCCGTCGGCTGTCCGAGCGAGGCGCCCGTGGTCGGGCCGGAGGGTTCCTCGACCGGGGCCAGCAGGGCGTCGTCCGTCGGCTTGCCGAACACGGCCGCCGCGTCGCCGACGATGCGGGCCCGCACGCCGTCCGGATGATAGTCGACCGCGACGGTCCCGCCCAGTTCGCGGCCGGTGACCTGCTCGAGCAGGGTGGAGCCGAAGCCGCGCCGCGCCGGCGGGTGCACCGCCGGACCGCCGCTTTCGCTCCAGTCCAGCACGAAGCCGCCGTCCGGCGACTGGGTCCAGCGCACCTCGATGCGGCCGGCCTCGGTCGACAGGGCCCCGTACTTGACGGCGTTGGTGGCCAGCTCGTGCAGGGCGAGCGAGGTCGCGTTGGCGGCGCGCGGCCGCAGCGTGATGTCCGGGCCTTCCCAGCGCGCCTGCCCGGGCGCCAGTCCGCCCAGCTCGGCGGCGGCGATGTGCGCCAGGCTTGCGCCGCGCCAGCGGGTGGCCGTCAGCAGTTCGTGCGCCGAGGCCATCGCCTTCAGCCGCCCGGCGAAGGCGGCGAGGAAGCCTTCGGTCGACGACGTCTTGCGCGCCGATTGCGCGGCCAGCGACTGCACCGCCGCCAGCACGTTCTTCACGCGATGGTCGAGCTCGGCCAGCAGGACCTCGCGATGCTCCTCCTCGGTTTTCAGGTCGGTGATGTCGCGCACGACGCCGATCACCCGGAGCGGCCTGCCGGCCTCGTCACGGGCGACGATCCCCGCGCCCTGCATCCAGCGCAGGCGGCCGTCGTCGGGCCGGATCATCCGGTACTGGGCCGAGTATCGCCCCTGGGTGCGCAGGCCCTCGTCGACGGTCGACCGCAGGCCGGCGACGTCGTCCGGATGGACAAAACGGAACGAGACGTCGCCGCCCTCGCCCTTGGCTTCCGAGCGGCTGAGGCCGACCAGCGCCTTCATCCGGTCGCTGACGAAGACGCGGTCCTCGCCGATATCCCACTCGAACTCGCCGAGGCCCGCGGCGTCGAGCGCCAGCTCCACGCGCTGCTGGTCGAGCCGGGCCCGTCGTTGCGCGTCGATGGTCTCGGCGTCGTGGACCAGCAGCTCCATGGCCAGGGAGGCGAGGTCCTCGAGCGCCAGCCGTTCGGCTTCCGGATGGGGCGGATGCGGTTCGGGGTCGCCCACCGCCAGCAGGCCGATGACCTCTCCGCCGGGCGCGACCAGCGGCGCGCCGGCGAAGAAGCGGACATCGACCTGGCTCAGGTCGTCCCGACCACGGTCGAAGCGCCGGTCCCCGGCCAGGTCGTCGACGAAAAGGGTCTCGCCCGTGCGCACCACCTGGTCGGCGAAGCTGCCGCGCCGCGGGTACTGGCCGGCGGGGATGCCGACGCGGGCCTTGTGCCAGAGGCGGTCGCCGTCGACGAGCACGATCGCCGCGCGCGGCGCGCGCAGCACCAGCGCCGCTGTCCTGGCGATCCGGTCGAAGCGGCTGTCGGACCCGCTGTCGAGCGCGTGCAGGGCCTTCAGCGCCCGCAGCCTCGCCGCCTCGCGGTCCCTGTTCGCCTGTAACGCGGCGTCATCCATCCCGGGACCATAGACCGTCCCGCGACCTCGCGCGATACGCGAGCGGCCCTTTGGCGGCGGTTACCCGCCGGTCGCCGGCGGCGACGGGCGATCACGTCGAGAATCGGCGTTCCCTCCGGGGCGCGGGGCCGCTACTGTGGAACCGCCTTCGCGGGCTCGCGTTGCAAGGGGGCGCCCTTCCACCCGGAAGGGCCGCCCGAACCGGCGCGCCTGCGAACCTGGAGATTGTCATGCCCACCTCGCCGACCCCGTCCACCAACGCCACGGGTTCCACCCCGACCGCGCCGAGCGACGCCGAGCAGGCGAAGGCCGCGCTGAAGAGCGCCGCCAAGAGCGCCGAGCGCAGCTTCGTCGAGGCCGCCGACCAGGCGCGCGAGAAGCTTACGGAAGCGGCGGCGCGCACCGAGGCCGCCGTGCGCGAGGGGATCGAGACCCTGCGCGCCCAGAGCCGCGCCTACGCCGACACCGCCACTGAACAGCTCGACGTCGCCCAGCGCTACGTCGTCGAACGCGTCAAGGAGCGCCCGGTCACCGCCGCCCTCGCCAGCCTCGGCGTCGGCGTCCTGATCGGCCTGCTGCTGGCCGGCCGGAGCGATCGTCGCTGATGATGGAACGGACGCTGATGGCCCTCGCGGCCGCCGCGGCTATAGCGGCCGCCGCCGCCGTCGGCGTCGTCGCTCTCGCTTTCGCCCTCTACGCCGCGCTGCTGCCGCTGATCGGCCCGGCGTGGTCGGCCTGCGCCGTCGCCGGCGCGTCGGCCCTGGTGGTCGCCATCGCCGCGCTGGTCGCGGCCCGCAAGGCCGAAGGGGGGCGTCGCCAGGAGGTTCCCGCCGCCGCCGACGCCAGCCTCGTCGACACCATCCTCGGCCTGGTCCGCGAACGACCGATCATGGCGTCCGGCGTGGCCGTGGCGGCCGGCATCTACGCCCTGCGCAACCCGCAACTGATCGCCGCGGTCCTTCGCGCGTTCATGGACAAATCGTCCCGTCCCAAACCCTGAACGGCGTGTCCGACTCCCCCGGCGCGCCGGGAGTGAAGTCGTCATGTTCATCCTTCCCGAGCTTCCCTACGCCGCCGACGCCCTCGAGCCGGTGATCAGCGCCCGTACGCTCGGTTTCCACCACGGCAAGCACCACAAGGCCTACGTCGACACGCTCAACCGCCTGCTCGGCGAGGCGGGACGCAGCGCCGCCGCGCTGGAGGACGTCGTGCGGGCGACCGCCTGCGAGCCGGCGGACCGCAAGCTGTTCAACAACGCCGCCCAGGCCTGGAACCACGCCTTCTTCTGGGCCTGCATGTCGCCGGAGCGGCAGGCGCCGGACGGCGACCTCCTGTCGGAGATCGGGCGGGCGTTCGGCGGGCTGGACGGCCTGAAGGCCGCCTTCGTCGACGAGGGCGTCGGCCACTTCGCGTCCGGCTGGGTTTGGCTGGTCGTCGACCAAGGTGCGCTGAAGGTCATCTCGACCCATGACGCCGACGACACCCTGACCCGCGACGGCGTGGTCCCGCTCCTGGTCTGCGACCTGTGGGAGCACGCCTACTACCTCGATCACCAGAACAACCGGAAAGGCTTCCTGGAGGCCTGGTTCGACGCTCTGCCCAACTGGACGCTGGCCGCCGCGCAGCTGGCGTCGGCCCGCGGTCAGGGCGAGCCCTGGCGCTATCCGGCCCCGCAGTAGCGCAAGGGAACAGGGCCCGCCCGAACGCGTTCTCAGGTCATCAGGCTGTTCCGGGAAATCCGGACCCAATGATGGAGAGAACAAATGCTCAGGTGGGCTCTGATTTTTCTGGTCGTCGCACTGATCGCCGCCTTCCTCGGCTTCGGCGGACTGGCGGGCACGGCGGTGGATATCGCGAAGATCCTGTTCTTCGTCTTCCTCGTCCTGTTCATCGTCTCGGGCGTCATGCACCTCGTCCGCGGACGAACGCCGTAGCGGCGCGATCACCTCGAAACGCGAGAACGGCGGCGGGATCACCCGCCGCCGCTTTCACGTCGTCTCCATCCTGCGGTCGATCCGCCAGGTGCGCCAGGGCTCGAAGCGGGAGCCGGTCCAGGCCAGGGCGGTGACCGTCACGCAGGCCTCGTCCGCCTCGATGCAGTTGAAGCCGATCGGCACGCCGCGCTCGCGGACCGACAGCGTGCTGGCCCCCACGGCCCAGGTCCGGCCGTCCCCGCCCGGATAGGGCAGGGCGAACGGCGCATGGACATGGCCGGTCAGTACGAGATCGACGCCGCCCCGCGCGAAGGCCTCGGCCGCCCGGCGTCCGCCGTGCACCTTGCCGCTCATCGGACCGCCGATCATCTCGATCAGCGGATGATGGCAGGCGACGACGCGAAGCGATCCCGCGCGCGCGGCGCGCAGCGCCCTTACGGCGCGATCGGCCTGGCCGGCGGTGATCGCCCCCTTCGACCAGTTCGCCCGCAGCTGTGCGCCGCGCGCCGTGTTGACCGAAGCGACGGCCAGCCCCGGGCGCTGCAGCGCCTCCCGCGGCAGCGGCCCGAAATGCCGCTCGTACCGCTTCCACGGGACGAACAGCCGGTGCGGGATGCTGTAGTAGGGCGTGTCGTGATTGCCCGGCACGATGACGGCGTCCGACGCCAGGCTCCCGATCCATCGGCGGGCCGCCGCGAATTCGACCGGAGAGCCCGCTCGGGTGACGTCGCCCGTGATGATCGTCAGGTCCGGCGCATGGTCGGCGATCCAGGCCCTGGCGGCCGCGACGGCCTCGACATGCTCGCTGCCGAAATGGATGTCCGAAAGATGGGCGAGCCGCGGCCCCGTCATATGACGTGCTCCTCCGGCGGGCAGGGCACGAGCGCCCGGAACGCGGTCGGCAGGAAGCGGAAGTCCGCCGTCGGGTCGAGACGCGCCGGCTCGCCGTCGAGCACGGCGGGGATCCGGGATCCGGCCCAGGCGCGTCCGGTCCGGCAACGGCCGGCGGCGACGGCGGGATCGGCGCGCCAGTCGCCCTGGGCGAAATGGACGCCGAGCCGCAAAACCTCCAGCGCGCCGGACGGATCGAGCGCGGCGGCCTCCAGCCGGGGCTCCTCCTCGTCCATCACCTTCGAGATCAGGGGCGTCATCAGGACCAGCGCCTCGGTCTTGCGGCGGGCCGAGCCGTCCAGACTGTACCGGAGCCGGCCGGTGAAGGCGCGCTGGAGCGCCCGTCTGGCCCGCAGCAGGGCGCGCTTCGCGTCGCCTTCCCGCGCCGCTTCCCGCGCCTGCGCCCAGAGCGCCGGCGAGCCGAGGATGGCCGCGACATAGAAGCGTCGACCCTCCACCTCGCCGCCGGCGACAGGCTTCTCCAGGCCGTCGGCCAGGATGTCCGCCAGGGCCGCCTGCCAGTCCCGGTCGGAGCCGTAGAGGGCGTGAGGCAACATGTTCATCGTGCCCCCGGCCAGCGGCGCCACCAGGGGGCCGTCGGGGCCCGCCAGCTCGGCGCCCGTCCGGGCGGTGCCGTCCCCGGCCACGATGGCGAGCAGGTCCGGTCCGGCGTCGAGCGCGTCGCGCAGGCAGGCCTCAAGGCCTCTCTCCCCGGGCACGCGGACGCGACCGGCGACCCCCGCCTCGGCGAGGATGCGTTCCGCGGTCGCCGGCGCGTCCGGCCCGGCGCTGCCTGACAGGGGATTCACCACCACCTCCACGCGGCGGACCCTGACCGTCTTGCGTCTGTCAGCCGTCATCAACCCTCACCCGACCGGAAAGCCACACTGCTAACGGGAACCCGGCCGTGAGGGTTCCGGAACCGGAACCGCCGCCCCGTCCCGGCGTTGCCATTAGCCGAAGGGGGCCTAACCGGACTGATGGAGAGGCAAATGCTCAATTCCGTGATCAAGGCAGGTATCGCCGTGGCCGGCGCCGGCCTGCTGACGGCCGCCTGCACGACGACGGGCAATGTGGAACGCAATGCGGCCGGCGGCGCCGCGCTCGGCGCCCTCGCCGGCGCGGTGATCGGCAACAACGTCGGCAGCGGCGACGCCGGCACGGGCGCGGCGATCGGGGCCGTCGTCGGCGGCACCGCCGGAGCGGTCAAGGGCTGTCGCGAAGACGGCGGCTGCGGCGCCACGCCGAACCGCCGCCAGTACTATGACGAGCGCGCGGGCCGGTACTACTACTACGACTCCGCCACCGGCCGTTACTACTGGGAGAACGGCGCCCCGCGCTAGGCAGTCGACGGACCGCCGGTTTTCAGAGACCATCAGGACGGTTGGCCGCCAGGCTGGCCGTCCTTTTTCATGGACGAGGTTGGCATGACAGTGACGATGAAGCGCGGCCTCGTGGTCGCGGCGGTGGTGGCGTCGATGGCGCTGGCGGGCTGCGCGTCGCTGGGGCGCGGCAAGGTCGCCCCGACCAATCTGTGTGACGACCTGAAGGTCTCGATCTATTTCGAGCAGGACTCCGCGACACTCACCCGTGACGCCCGCCAGGTGCTCCGCGAGGCCGCCGCCATGCGGCGGGGCTGCGCGATCGGCGTGGTCGACGTCCTCGGCCTCGCGGATGCGGTCGGCGATCCGCGCGCCAACCAGGCGCTGTCCGAACAGCGCGCCCGGGCGGTGACCCAGGCGCTGGGCGGCCTCGGTTTCGGCCGGGTGAACATCGGCGCCGCCGGAGCCTATGACGCCACCACGGCCGACGGCGAGATGCGCCCGCTCCGCCGGCGCGCCGACGTCGTGTTCACCAGCGGCGGCGGCTGAGCGACGAAAATGAGGGCGGGTCCTGGTGGACCCGCCCTCGAAGTTCGCATCATCGAGAAAAGGGGTGCGGAGACGGCAGGCTGACTATCGCCAGCCTCAAGTCGGGGGGGGCGTCGCCGCCTCCGCAATCCATAAACGCAGGCTGGCCGAAATCCGTTCCCGCCATCCGCGAACTTTTTTCATCCGCTCGCCGATCCCTTCCGGAGAGGAACAGGGGGCCCCGCCGATACGTTTCCTTGGTCGACAACACTGGAACAGGAGGCGTCTCAATGGCCGTATTCTTCAGCCGGTTTCCCCGCGCCGCGAACGAGGGCCACGAGGTCCTGGACGCGACCGAGGCCCGCCAGGGGCGGTGGGGCCGGCATGTCTTCTGGGTGCTGGTGATCTCGACACTGCTCGCCGCGGCTGCGCTCTTCGGCAGCTGGGCGTTCCACGCCGACGATCTGGAGGTCGCCAACAGCCAGAGCATGCCGAGCGCGGCCGACGCCGCGGCGACCACCGGCCCCGCAACCCCGGTCCGGCAATAGACCGGAACGGAAAAGGCCGGAGACCCCAAGGTCTCCGGCCTTCCCGCATCCGGGTTCAGCCCTGCCGTCAGGCCGCCTTGCGCGCCCCGCCGGGGTGGAAGAACAGCGCCTGGCCGATCGCGGCCTTCACCGTCTCCGGCTGGAAGGGCTTGGTGATCAGGAACGTCGGCTCGGGGCGCTCGCCGGTCAGCAGCCGTTCCGGGAAGGCGGTGATGAAGATCACCGGCACGTCGTAGCGCCCGAGGATGTCCTTCACGGCGTCGATGCCCGACGAGCCGTCGGCCAGCTGGATGTCCGCCAGCACCAGGCCCGGCATGCGGCTGGCCACCGCCTCGACGGCCTCCGTGCGGGTGGCGGCGATGTCGACGACATTGTGGCCCAGCTCGCGGACCAGCGCCTCGATGTCGGCCGCGATGACCGGTTCGTCCTCGATGATGAGCACGTCGGTGGCCAGTTCGGCGTCGATCTCGTTCTGCGCCTCGGCGATCAGGCGCTCGACCTCCGGAAAGTCGGTGTCGAGGATCTGGGCCGCCTCGGTCGGCGTGAAGCCCTCGAGCGCGGTCAGCAGGAAGGCCTGGCGCGAGCGCGGCGCGATGCGCATCAGACGCTGGCTGGCGTCGTTGCCGCCGCCGTCCTCGACGCGGTCCTCGAGGCGGGCGCCGGACGTGCACCAGATGGCGTGGAAGACGTGGTAGAGCGCGACCCGCGGCGACAGGCGGCTGTCCAGCTGGCGATCGCCGGCGGCCAGGGCTTCCAGCGCGACTCGCACATATTGGTCGCCCGATTTCTGGTCGCCCGTCAGGGCGCGCGCGTAGCGACGCATATAGGGCAAATGCGGTGCAAGACGTGCAAGAAGACTCATGACCCCTCCCGTTCTCAAGGTCTGCCAAGGGGCGCGAAGAACCACCCGTCCGTGACGGGTGCGCACCCCTTCGGGACCTCCAACGTCTCTGGTCCGGGAAGGTTCCCATGACGACGCGCCTGCGTCATCATAAAGAACACGGCTATGGGAACTTCGGGGCGGGTCCGGCGTTGAGCGAGCGAAAGCCAGGTCTGAGAAGGGGGCAGGCGCTTGCTCGCGCCGACATGATGATCGAACAGAACCCTATGGAACAGCGTCGCAAGGGCTCCGCCCCGCTCGATGAAACCCGGCTGCGCCAGCGCGCCATCGGTGTGAAACTTCGTCAGATGTTCGACGAGGTGGTGAACGAGCCCGTGCCGGATGAGTTTCTCGACATCCTGCGCAAGGCCGACGACCAGTCCGGAGAGCGCTGATGGGAGCCCCCGAGGACGATCGGTTCGCGGGCCTGAGCGACCGCGAACGCGACAGGATCTTCCAGCGCGAGCTGGTGACCCTGATCCCCCACCTGCGCGCCTTCGCCCGCACGCTCACCGGCGACGCCACCCAGGCGGACGACCTGGCCCAGGATGCGATGATCAAGGCCTGGGACGCCCGCAGGAGCTTCCAGCTCGGCACGAACATGAAGGCCTGGACCTTCATGATCCTGCGCAACCAGTTCTACTCCGACAAGCGTCGCTCCTGGCGCCAGACCCAGCTCGACCAGGAAGCGGCCGAGCGGACCTTGGTGGCCGTCGACGACCCCGAGGCTCCCGTCGCGCTCGACGAACTCCGCCTGGCCATGGCCATGCTGCCCCACGAACAGCGCGAGGCGCTGATCCTCGTCGGCGCCGGCGGCTTCGCCTACGAAGAGGCGGCCGACATCTGCGGCTGCGCCGTCGGCACGGTGAAGAGCCGGGTCAGCCGGGCGCGCAAGGCGCTCCAGGGCATCCTCGAGGCCGGCGACTACGATCGTGACGGCGGCGAGGCCGGCGATGCGATGCGGTCCATCCTGGCCGATGCGGAGCGGTTGAGCGCCGCCCGGTGAGGCGACTGCTCAGACGGTTGCGGTGGGGGCCTGCGACCACCATCCGGGTTCGGCTCGGAGTCGCGCTGGCGCTCGCCCTGGCGCCGGTGCTGCTGCTCGGCGCGGGACAGTCCATTCTCGCCTACAAGCGCGAGGAGGCGGACCGTCAGGCTGTCCTCCAGCGCGCCGCCCAGCGCAGCGCGGCCAGGGCGCGGGCCCAGATGGAAGCGTCAGAGGTCCTGCTCGAGACCCTCGCGTCGGGCGCCATGGGCTTCGACTGCTCGGACCGGCTGCGAACCATCAGGCAGCGGCTGCCCGGCTACGCGAACCTGATCCGGTTCAACGACATCGGTCGGGTCGTCTGTTCCGCCGAGTCGGTTCCCGCCGATCCGTCGCGCCGGGACCGGGACTGGTTCCAGGCCCTCAAGGCCGGCGCGTCGAACTATGTCACCCTGCGCCCGGGCGCGGCCTACGCCGCGGGCCCCGCCCTGTTCATGGCCAGCCGCGTCGACAGCGCCCGGACCGGTTTCGGCGTGGTGGTGGCGGTGATCCCGCTCTCGGCGCTCCAGCCTGAGCCCGCCGACCGTTCGCTGCCGCCGGACACCGACGTCATGGTGGTCGACGGGCAGGGCGCGCTCGTCTCGGCGACGAAAGGCGCCCGCCCGCCCGCCGCGATGAAGGCCTGGGTCGACCGCGCCCGGACCGGCGGCTCCTACCTGGTCTATGCGGAGGACAGCCGCGGCGTGCGCCGGGCCTACTCGGTCGCGCCGCTCTACCAGGACCTCTTCGTCGTCCTGTCGGCGCCGTCCCGCGGGCTGTTCCAGACCGCCTGGCTGGACCCGCTGTCGGGGATCGTCTTCCCCCTGATCGCCTTCGCGGTGGCGCTGGTGGCCGTGTTCTTCGCGGCTGAGCGCGGCGTCGGGCGGTGGATCGTCTATCTGCAGCGGGTGGCCGCCATCTACGCGCGCGGGCGGTTCACCGTCCGCCCGCTCCAGGCCGACCGCGCCCCGCCCGAGATCCGCGAGCTGGCCGAGACCCTCGACCACATGGCCGCCACCATCGTCGCCCGCGACGCCTCTCTGCACGACAGCCTGGCGCAGAAGGACGCGCTGATGCGCGAGATCCATCACCGGGTGAAGAACAACCTCCAGGTCATCAGTTCGCTGCTCAGCATGCAGGAGCGGGCGCTCAGCGACCCCGGCGCGCGCCAGGCGATGAGCGACACGCGCCAGCGGATCACGGCGCTCGCGCTGATCTACCGGGCCCTCTACCAGGGCGCGGACATCAAGCATGTCGACCTCAAGCCGTTCCTCGAGGAGCTGACCGGCCAGCTGCTGGCCGGAGACATGTCGGCTCACGGCAGCGTGCGTACGGAGGTCCGGGCCGACCGGCTCGTCATCGATCCGGACAAGCTGGCCCCGCTGGCCCTGTTCGCCGTCGAGGCGGTCACCAATGCCCAGAAGCATGCCCTGAGCGAACAGGGCGGAACCCTGACGGTGGAGTTCGCCGTGCGCGGACCCGAGGCCGAGCTGGCCATCCGCGACGACGGCGGCGGCCGGGGGGAGGCCCCGGATCCCGACGCAATCAAGGGGGTCGGCCGCACCCTGATGAACGCCTTCGCGCGCCAGTTGCGCGGGCGCGCCACGCTGGAACGCAACGCGGAGGGCGGCCTGACCGCGCGGCTGGTGTTCCCGACCCCGGAGGCCGCGCCCTCCGGAACCTGAGGCGTCGGCGCCGCGTTCTCAACGGGCCCTGTTTCAACCGCCCGTGATCGGGCCGAGGAGATATCCGATGCGCAAGCTCGTCATTCTGGCCATCGCGGCCACCGGCCTTCTGGCCGCCGCCTGCAACACCATCGAAGGCGCCGGCCGCGACGTGAAGGCCGCCGGCGAGGCGGTCGAGGAGACGGCGCAGGACGCCAAGTAGGCGATCCTCGCCGACTGGCCGGGACAGGCCCTCCGTCGTCCGGCGGAGGGCCTTTTCGCATCAGGCGAAGGCGTAGCGGATGGGCAGGTGCTTGGGGCCCGAGACGAAGCTGCCGGCGCTCAGCCGCGGCTCGCCGGCGAACTCAAGCGATTTCAGCCTCGGCAGCAGTTCCTCGAACAGGATCCGCATCTCCATCTTGGCGAGATGCTGGCCGAGGCACAGGTGGGCCCCGTAGCCGAAGGCGAGGTGCTTGCCGCCGCTCCGGTCGATGCGGAAGCTGTCCGGGTCGTCGAACACGGCCTCGTCGCGGTTGCCGGACGGATAGGCCAGCCACAGCCACTCGCCCTTGGCGATCTTCTGGCCGTTGACCTCGGCGTCCGCGGTCGCCGACCGCATGAAGTGCTTCACCGGCGTGATCCAGCGGATCGACTCGTCGACCAGCGCCGGGATCAGCGAGGGATCGGCCTTCACCTTGGCGAACTCGCCGGGGTTGGCGCACAGGCCCCAGACCGCGCCGGCGGTCGAGGACGAGGTCGTGTCGTGGCCGGCCGTGGCGACGATGACGTAGTAGCTCATCGCCTCGAAATCGTTGATCGGCTCGCCGTCGATCTTGCCGTTGGCGATGACGGTGGCGACGTCGCCGCGCGGGTTCGCCTTGCGGTCGTCGGTGATCGCCTTGAAGTACATGAAGAAGTCGGCGATCACCCCCTGCAGAGCGGCCATCGCCTCCGGCCCCTGGAGGTTCTCGTTGGCCCCGGACCGGCTCAGCTCCGGGTCCTGGGCCCCGAACAGCTCCTGCGTCAGCTTCAGCATGCGCGGCTCGTCCTCGGGCGGCACGCCGAGGATCTCCATGATCACGCGCAGCGGGTAGTAGAGGGCGATCTCATTGACGAAGTCGCACTCGCCGCCGAGCTGGGCCATGCGGTCGACATGCTCGCGGGCGATCTGGCGGATGCGGTCCTCGAGCTTGCGGATGTTCTGTGGCAGGAACCACGACTGGGTCATCAGCCGGTACTTGGGATGGTCCGGCGCATCCATCTGCACCAGGGTCCGCACCAGGTGCGGGCTGCCGCCGGTCATCTGGCGCACCAGCCGGTCGCCCTCGATCGTCGTGAAGGTCGAGGCCAGGTCGCCGGAGTGGAACAGGTCGTTCTGCCGGCTGATCTCGAGGATGTCGGCGTGCCGCGTGACGATGCGGAACGGGCTGACGCCCTCCAGCTCGGCCCGGCCCATCGGATTGTTGGCGCGCAGCCAGCGGAAGGCCTCGTGCACGCTGTCGTCGGCGTAGGACTTCGGATCGATGGCCTTGAAGGCGATCTCGTCGGGAATGCGTTCTGCGACGCTCATGTCATGTCTCCAACCCGGAGACGAGATTGCCGCTGTGACGCTGCGGAAGCAAAGGCCGGGCGCGCCAGGCGCGGGTCCCCTAGGCCGCGGCCCTGAACGAGGGGTTGCGGGCGAACAGGCCGGCCCGGCCGCTCACCGGCCGGAAGGCGTCGGTCAGGTCCTGGGGCGAGGCCTCGGCGTCGAGCATCAGGAAGCCGTCGGCCGGCAGGGCCGCGGCGAGGCTCTCGAGCACGCGCCGGCGGATGCCCTCGTCCAGCGACCCGAGCACGTTGCGGCACAGGATGACGTCGAACCGCCCCACGGCCGACAGGTCGGCGGCCAGGTTGATCCGCCGCCACCGGACCCGCTGGCGGATGCGCGGCGACAGGCGCCAGTTCTCGTCGACCTTCTCGAAGTGCTGCACCAGCTGGCGGATCGGCAGGCCGCGCTGGACCTCGAACTGGGTGTAGACGCCGGCCTGGGCCTTCTCGAGGCAGCGCTCGGAGAGGTCCGAACCGTAGATCTCGATGCGGGTCCCGGGCTCCAGGCCGTGGCCCTCCTCGGCGAGGATGGCCAGGGAATAGGCCTCCTGGCCGGTGGCGCAGGCGGCGCTCCACAGCCGGATCGGCTCGGGCCCGCGCATGCGGCTGAGCGTCGGCAGGATCTCGTTGCGCAGCTGGTCGAAGGCGGCGCGGTCGCGGAAGAAGGCGGTCTCGTTGACCGTCATCGCCTCGACGACCGCCCAGATCAGCGGCTCCTCCCGGCGCAGCTTCAGGCCGGCGATGAGGTCCTCGATGCTGTTGTAGCCCTCGCGCCGGGCCAGCGGCGCCAGGCTGCTCTCCATCAGGTAGGTCTTGGCCGGGTCGATCTTCAGACCCGCCCGCGCCTTGCACAGCGCCACGATCAGCTGGATGTCCTCGGGCGTCATCAGGCCAGTCCCGCCTCGGCGAACTTGGCGGCGATGATGTCGCCGTCGAAGGGCTTCATGATGTACTCGGCGGCGCCGGCGGCCAGCGCCTCGCGGATGCGCTCGGGCGAGCTCTCGACCGTGCAGAACACGACCTTCGGCTGGTCGCCGCCCGGCTCGGCCCGCAGGGTGCGCAGGAACTCGAGCCCGTTCATCACCGGCATGTTCCAGTCGAGCAGGATGGCGTCGGGCATGGCCGCGCGGCACCAGGCCAGCGCCTCCAGCCCGTCGGACGCCTCGGCGATCTCGAAGCCGAGGTCCTCCAGGATGCGGCGGGCCACCTTGCGGATCACCCGGCTGTCATCGACCAGCAGGCAGGTTTTCAAGGCGCGCGCGCTCCTTCCCCAACGCCCCTGTTCTGAGGCCTGTCGGTTAACGGGGCGTGTTGCGGGATGCGAAACGGGTGCGGCCGATTCGACCGCGACGGGCCGGCCGGGCTGGGCGTCAGGCCGGGACGACGGCGGCCAGGGTCACCCTGTCCTCGCCGGTCTCGGCCGCGACATGCCCCCCGACGCCCCGCGCGATCAGGTGCAGGTAGTAGGCCTGGACCCAGGCGCCGCCGACCGCGTCGCCGCGGTCCAGCCCCTGCAGGCCGCGCAGCACCTCCGGCTTCAGCCGGGCGCGGGGACCGGTCGCCTCGATCGAGACGGCCACGCGGCCGTCGGCCTCGACGGCGCGGATGGTCGCCGTCCCGCCCATCGGCAGCGCGCCGGCGGCGATCTGGGCGAGGTTCATCAGCACCCGCGCCGTGGGCTTGTTGACGGCCGGCAGCTCGACCTTCCAGTCCATCTCGGGGCGGACATGGGCGTAGACGCCCCGGGCCAGGGTCTCCAGCTCGCGGGTGTCGAACGTCTCCGCCGTCGCCGAGGCCCCGAAGGCCACGCGGCTGAACTGCAGCATGTCGGCCAGCTTGCGGGCGCTCTGGGCGATCAGGTTCATGGCGTCGTCGCGCATGTCCTGGGCGGTGGGGTCTTCCAGGAGGTCCAGGCCCGAGACGACGGCGCTGGCCGGGCTGATGAAGTCGTGGCAGAGGCGGGCCGCGATCTGGGCGGCCAGCTCCGCCGCGTCGGGCAGGGCAGGCGATGGGGCCGCCGTCTCCGGGGCCGCTTCGGACGGGGTGTCGGGCTGGTCGCTCATGGCCGGCGAAATTGCCCTGATTTGAAGCGTTGGCAAACGGCGAGCAGCCCCCTACGGAGATCGTCATGGACCCCTTCATCGAACCAGGCGCCCTGGTGCGCCATCCGGATCGTCCGGACTGGGGCCTGGGGCAGGTGCAGTCGGTGGTCGGCGCCCGCGTGACCGTCGACTTCGAGGAAGCCGGCAAACAGACCATCGACACGACCGTCGTGCGGCTGGCCTTCGTGGCCGACGACCCGCGCGACCGCTGAACGGGACGAAGAGCGGAATGAGCGACGACGCCGACATCGGCCGCATCCTGGCCGACATCGTGGAAGAAGCCGGCCGGGTGATCATGCCCTTCTGGTCGCACGGCGGGACCGTCGCCCACACCAGCAAGGCCGACTCCAGCCCGGTGACCGAGGCCGATCACGCCGGCGAGAGGGTCATCGTCGCGCGTCTGAACGAGCTGTTCCCGGACGTCCATGTCGTGGCCGAGGAGCATGCCGCCGAGTTCGGCACGCCCGACGAGGTCGGCGCCCGCTTCTTCCTGGTCGATCCGGTCGACGGCACCAAGGCCTTCATGAAGGGCGACCCGAACTTCACGGTGAACATCGGCCTGATCCAGGACGGCCGCCCGGTCGCCGGCGCCGTCTGCGCCCCGGCCAGCGGCGAGACCTGGTTCACGACCGCCGAAGGGACGATGAAGCGCACGGACGGCGGGGCCGAGCATCCGGTCCGTGTGCGCCCCTGGCCGAAGGGCGAGGCGGTCTGCCTGATCAGCCACACCATGAAGCCCGAGACCGCCGACGCGCTTCAGGTCGAATACGGCTTCGACCGGCGCCTGGCGCTCGACAGCTCGATCAAGCTCTGCCGCATCGCCGAGGGCGCCGCCGACATCTACCCGCGCCACGGCCCGACCAGCGAGTGGGACATCGCCGCCGCCCACGCCGTGCTCGAAGCCGCCGGCGGCAGCGTCCGCGGCTACAAGGACGCCCCCTTCGCCTACGGCAAGGCCGACAAGCGCTTCCTCAACGAGTGGTTCGTGGCGCGGGGCGGGTAGAACCCAGGGGTGTTCCTCTCCCTCTTGGGAGAGGGGGACCGCCCGGAGGGCGGTGGAGAGGGAAGCGCCGTGGTTGGCCGGCCTGGCCGCCATGCCCGCGGTCAAGCCGCTCGCGCCCGACCTTCAGAGCAACGCGCCTCCCTCTCCACCATGCTCCGCATGGTCCCCCTCTCCCAGGAGGGAGAGGACCAGGCTGTGCGGCCTCGCTTCCTTCGGGAAGGGAGCAACCCTTCGCCCTCACCCCCGAAGGCCCAGCACGTCCTGCATGTCGTAAGCCCCCGCCCCGCGCCCGGCCGCCCACTTCGCCGCGACCAGCGCGCCGCGCGCGAACAGCCCGCGGTCCCTCGCCGAGTGGCTGAAGGTGATGATCTCTTCCTCGCTGGCGAAGAGGACGCTGTGCTCGCCGATGATCCCCCCGGCGCGGGTGACGGAAAAGCCGATCTCGCCCTCGGTGCGCGGGCCGTTCAGGCCATGGCGGGCGGGGACCATGACGTCCTTCAGCGCCACGCCCCGTCCGGCGGCGGCCGCCTCGCCCAGCATCAGGGCGGTGCCCGACGGGCTGTCGACCTTGCGGTTGTGGTGGGCCTCGTGGATCTCGATGTCGAAGTCCTTCGGCCCCAGCGCGGCGGCGGCCTGGCGGACCATGCCCATCAGCAGGTTCACGCCCAGCGAGAAGTTGCCGGCCCGCACGATGGCGATGCGGCTCGCGGCCTCGTCGATGCGGCGCGTCTGGTCCTGCGACAGGCCGGTCGAGCCGATGACCAGCGCCACCCCGCCACGCCCGGCCGCCTTCTCGGCCAGGGCGACGGAGGCCTCGGGCGTGGTGAAGTCGACGACCACGTCGGCGAGGCTCAGCGCCTCGTCGATGGAGACCAGCCCCTCGCCCTCGACGCCCGGCCGCTCGAACCGCGCGGCCACGACCACATCGTCGCGCCCCTCGCAGGTCGCGGCCACCGCCCGGCCCATCCGGCCGAGCGCGCCGGCGATGGCGATCTTCACGGGAGCGGGGGCGGCCTGGGTCATGGGCAAGGCATAGCGGTTGGGGTGGCCCGCGTCACCCTTCTCCCCTTGCGGGAGAAGGTGCCAGGCGGAGCCTGACGGATGAGGGGTCGATGCGGGCGCCTTGAAACCCCTCATCCGCCCCGCGGAGTTCATCCTCGGGCGCGCTTTGCGCGACCCGGGGGCGGACCACCTTCTCCCACAAGGGGAGAAGGATCCCCCGCCCATTCCCGCACGCTATGGCGCCGCGAAGGAAACTTCCGCCCGGTCACGGTTGTCCCGGCGGGTCGCGGTCGTTAGGTTGCGCCCCCTATCGCCATAACCGGGGATGCACCGCTGCCGCGCAGCGTCGCGACCCCTTGGGAAACGCCGGACCACCATGAGCGACGCCGAGAAGAAGAGCTTCACCGACGAGGAGGCGCTGGCCTTCCACCAGTTCCCGACGCCGGGGAAGGTCGGGGTCCAGGCGACCAAGCCGATGGCCACCCAGCGCGACCTGTCGCTGGCCTACTCGCCGGGCGTGGCCGTGCCGGTGCTGGCCATCGCCGACAACCCGGACCTCGCCTACGACTACACGTCCAAGGGCAACCTGGTCGGGGTGATCTCGAACGGCACCGCCATCCTCGGCCTCGGCGACCTGGGCGCGCTGGCGTCGAAGCCGGTGATGGAAGGCAAGGCGGTGCTGTTCAAGCGCTTCGCCGACGTCGACGCCATCGACATCGAGCTTTCCAGCAAGGACGCCGACGAGATCATCACCGTCGTCAAGAACATCGGCGTGACCTTCGGCGGCATCAACCTCGAGGACATCAAGAGCCCCGACTGCTTCCGCATCGAGACCGAGCTGCAGGAGCTGCTCGACATCCCGGTGTTCCACGACGACCAGCACGGCACGGCGATCATCTGCGCCGCCGGCCTCATCAACGCCTGCGAGATCACCGGCCGCAGGCTGGAGGATGTGAAGGTCGTCCTCAACGGCCCCGGCGCGGCCGGCATCGCCACGCTCGAGCTGATCAAGGCCATGGGCGTGCGGCACGAGAACGTCATCGCCGTCGACCGCAAGGGCGTGCTCTACCGCGGCCGCGCCGAGGACATGAACCAGTGGAAGTCGGCCCATGCGGTCGACACCCCGCACCGGACCCTGGCCGAGGCCATCAAGGGCGCCGACGTCTTTATCGGCCTGTCGGCCAAGGGCGCCCTGACCAAGGAGATGGTCGCCACCATGGCGGCCAATCCGCTGATCTTCGCCATGGCCAACCCCGACCCGGAGATCACGCCGGAAGAGGTGGCCCAGGTGCGCGGCGACGCCCTCATCGGCACCGGCCGGTCGGACTACCCCAACCAGGTCAACAACGTGCTGGGCTTCCCCTACATCTTCCGCGGCGCGCTCGACGTGCGGGCGCGGCGGGTGAACATGGAGATGAAGATCGCCTGCGCCAACGCCCTGGCGCAGCTGGCCCGCGAGGACGTGCCGGACGAGGTCGCGGCCGCCTATCACGGCCGGCAGCTGAAGTTCGGCCCCGAGTACATCATCCCGACGCCGTTCGATCCGCGCCTGATCAGCTACATCCCGCCGTTCGTCGCCCAGGCGGCGATGGACACTGGCGTGGCTCGCAAGCCGATCGAGGACATGGACGCCTACCGCGCCTCGCTGGCCCAGCGCCTCGACCCGACGGCGGCCTTCCTGCAGAAGCTCTCCGGCTCGGTCATGGGCGCGCCGAAGAAGCGCATCGTCTTCGCCGAGGGCGAGGAGCCGAGCGTGATCCGCGCCGCCTACGCCTTCCAGGCCCAGGGCCTCGGCGAGTCGATCCTGGTCGGCCGCGAGGAGCTGGTCGCCGAGAACATGAAGCTGGCCGGCCTCGACCCGGCCGACGTCAGCCTGCAGGTGGTCAACGCCCGGCTGTCGGACCGCAATCCGGACTACGTCGACCACCTCTACGCCCGGCTGCAGCGCGAGGGCTACCTGAAGCGCGACGTCCAGCGCCTGATCAACCAGGACCGCAACAGCTTCGCCGCCTCGATGGTGGCGCTCGGCGACGCCGACGGCATGGTCACCGGCGTGACCCGCGCCTTCGACCAGGCGCTGGAGGAGGTTCTCCGCGTCGTCGACCAGGCCCCGGGCGGCCGGGTGATGGGCATGTCGATCGTGCTGGCCAAGGGCCACACCCTGTTCATCGCCGACACCAACGTCACCGAGATGCCCGAGGCCGACGAGCTGGTCGAGATCGCCTGCGAGGCGGCGCGGGCGGTCAAGCAGCTGGGCTTCACCCCGCGCGTGGCCTTCATGAGCTACTCCACCTTCGGCAACCCGATGGGCCTGCGCTCCGAGAAGGTGCGCGAGGCGGTGGCGATGCTCGACCAGATGGACGTCGACTTCGAGTACGAGGGCGAGATGCCGCCGGAGCTGGCGCTCGAGCCCGAGCGGCGCGGCAACTACCCCTTCATGCGCCTGACCGGCCCGGCCAACGTGCTGATCATGCCGGCGATCCATTCCGCCTCGATCTCGACCAAGCTGGTCCAGAGCCTGGGCGGGGCGACGGTGCTGGGCCCGATCCTGCTCGGGCTGGAGAAGTCGATCCAGATCGCGCCGCTTTCGGCGTCGGTGTCCAAGATCCTCAACATGGCTCTGATGGCGGCGTACGAGAAGCCGCTCGAGCCCGTGGCGGAGTAGGGTCATGGCCTCATGAGGATCGGCTACGTGTTCGCTTTCGCCTCATTCATCGACTAGCGACGCGCCCCGGCGGGACCGGAGGCGCGCGCCTCCGTCTTCCGCAGGGACTTCCTCATGACCGCCCCCTCCGAGGCCGCGATCGGCTTCGATTTCGGCACCACCAACACCGTCGTCGCGCTCGAGCGCGAGGGCCAGGCGCAACTCGCCGCCTTCAGCCACGACGGCGCGCCCTTCAACGCCTTCCGCACGGCGCTCAGCTTCCATGCGCCCGACCACGACCCCACGGCGCGCATCGTCGAGGCCGGCCCCTGGGCCATCGACGCCTATGTCGAGGAACCGCTGGAGACGCGGTTCATCCAGTCGTTCAAGAGCTACGCCGCCAGCGCCCTGTTCACCGACACCGAGATCCTGCGGCGGCGCTTCACCTTCGAGGACCTGCTCAGCGCTTTTCTGCTGAAGGTGAAGGAGCACGGCGGCGAGACCCTGGCCGACCTGCCCAGGCGCGTGATCGTCGGCCGTCCGGTCACCTTCGTCGGCAACCGGCCGGACACGGCGCTGGCGCTTCGACGCTACGAGACGGCGTTCCGGCGTCTGGGCTTTTCCGACATCCGCTACGTGCCCGAGCCGGTGGCGGCGGCCTTCTTCTTCGCCCGGCGGCTGGAGGGCGACGCCACCGTGCTGGTGGCCGACTTCGGGGGCGGCACCAGCGACTTCTCGCTGGTCCGGTTCACGCACGAGGGCGGCCACGTCCGCTCGCGGGCGCTGGCCAACGCCGGCGTCGGCGTGGCGGGCGACGCCTTCGACTACCGGCTGATCGACCATCTGGTCTCGCCCAGGCTCGGCAAGGGCAGCAGCTACAGGGCGTTCGACAACATCCTGCCGATCCCCAACCGCTACTTCACCGCCTTCGCCCGCTGGGAGCAGCTGGCCCTGCTGCGGGCGTCGAAGGACATGAAGGACATCCGCAAGCTGGTCCGCACGGCCACGGAGCCGGAGAAGATCGCCCGGCTGGTCGAGCTGCTCGACGACAACCACGGCTACCGCCTCTACCAGGCGGTCTCGAAGCTGAAGGAGGCGCTGTCGGGCGCCGAGGAGGCCGAGTTCGACTTCCAGGGCGGCTCGGTCCGGATCGGCGGCCCGGTGAAGCGCGAGAGCTTCGAGCGCTGGATCCAGCCCGAGCTGACCGCCATCGAGGGGGCGGTCGACGAGGCGCTGAAGCGGGCGAACCTGACCGAGGCCGGCGTCGACCGGGTGTTCCTCACCGGCGGCTCGTCGTTCGTGCCGGCCGTCCGCGCCATCTTCGAGCGCCGCTTCGGGACGGCGAAGATGGAGTCGGGCGCCGAGCTCGTCTCCATCGCCACTGGCCTGGCCCTGATGGGCGCCCAGCCCGACCTTGACGACTGGAGCGAGCGGGCGCCCGGCTAGCGCCTACATCCGGTGCATCGCGCAGAGCTTGTTGCCGTCCGGGTCGCGCAGGTAGGCGAGGTACATCTTGCCCATGCCGCCCGCGCGGACCCCCGGGGGATCCTCGCAGGTCGTCCCGCCCGCCGCGACGCCGGCCGCGTGCCAGGCGTCGACCTGTTCGGGCGAGCTGCAGGCGAAGCCGATGGTGCCGCCGTTGGCGTGGGTGGCCGGCTGGCCGTCGATCGGCTTGCTGACCCCGAGCACGCCGCCCTGGGTCATGTAGAAGATGCGGCGGCCGTCATCGACGAAGCCGGGGTTCACCCCCAGCGTGCCCAGCAGGCTGTCGTAGAAGCTCTTGGCCTTCTCGACGTCGTTGCAGCCGATCATGATGTGCGAGAACATGCGTGTCCTTCCCCTCTGTTCTGTCGCCCCCAGTTGAGCGCGGCGCGGAACCGGGCGCAACGGCCGATCGCGCGTCCGGCGCCCGGCGACATGAGCGAAAAAGTCCGGTGAAGATTGCGCGGCGGCGTCCTCGCCCTCGGGCGTGCGCATCGCCATGGTCCTTCCCCAAATCGGGGGCCGCAGGGG
>CALKHU010000005.1 GCA_937991555.1 uncultured Caulobacter sp. | reverse complement strand
GAAGGCGCGGACGGATCCGTCGAAGCCGTACACATAGAGGCCGGCCTGCTTGTCGGTGCCGTAGATCAGGCCGCGGCTCGGGTCGCGCGGATCGGCCCAGATTTCCGGATCGTCAGCGGCGTCGGCGCGGGTGGTGGCGACCGCCTTGGTCTCGGCCGCGGACAGGACCGGCGTCCCGACTCCGACCAGCATTCGGCCGGAATCCGACCGGGCCTCGGGATCAATCATCGCGCATGATGATCCGAGTGCGGACAATATCAGCGCTGTCACGGTGCTGTAATAAAATCGTCGGCTAAACATCACTGGCATCCGGGTCTGAGTAAAACTATGCGATGCGGCGTGATGACCTGAACAAGACATAGCGTCAACAGGCATCGCGACGAGGGGATCTTGCAAATGAAGAAGACATCCTGGTTCGCCCTTGCGGCGATCGCGCCTCTGGCCATGGCGTCCACCGCCTTCGCCGCCGATGAGGCGATCACCACCGCCGGCGAGGCGCCTGCCACCGTCGAGGAGCTGATCGTCACCGGGACGATCACCTACCGCAACCGCACCGAGGACGCCGCGCCGGTGCTGTCGTACGACCAGAGCTACTTCCAGCGCTTCGAGCCGGTGTCGGCCGGCGACGCCCTCAAGCGCGTGCCCAGCGTCACCTTCCTGTCGGACGTCCTGGAGTCGGACGGCGCCCGCCTGCGCGGCCTCGATCCCGGCTACACCCAGGTCCTGATCAACGGCGAACGGGTGCCGGGCGCCATGGCCGACCGGTCCTTCTTCGTCGACCGCATTCCCGCCGAACTGCTGGAGCGGATCGAGATCATCCGCGCCCCGTCCGCGAACCGCAGCGGCGACGCCGTGGCCGGCGCCCTGAACATCGTGCTGCGCGATGCGGCCAGCCTCGACGGCGGCTATGTCCGTGGCGGCGTGACCTACTACGACGACCAGGAGTTCGCCGAGAACTACGGCTTCTACTGGGGCGGCGCCCTTGGCGACGGCCGGCTGGTCATTGGCGCGAACGTCCAGGGCCGCAGGGCTCCGAAGCTGAAGACCAGCTGGCGGTACGATGCGCCGGGCGGCACGCTGCAGAACATCGAAGACCAGACCGACGTTCGCGACGGCACCGATTACTCGTTCAACGCCAACTTCGTCACGCCCTTCGCCGGCGGTGAACTGACGCTGGACGGCTACTTCGTCCGGACCGATCGCCTTCAGGACGAGGACTCGCTCGAGTACCGCAGCGGCCTTCGCAACGACGCCAACCTGCTGACGATCAATGACAACGACCTCGACATCCTGACCGACAGCTGGTCGCTGCGCGGCAAGTTCGTCGTCGGCATGCTGGGCGGCGAGAGCAAGTTCAAGCTCGGTTACTCGGCCCTGACGGACGAGCAGTTCGAGTTCGAGAAGGAACTGGAGTTCCTGCGCGACGCGACCGCCTTCCCGGACGCCGACCGCTACACCTACGACGAGATCAACACCGACCTGGAAGACGCCGAACTGTCCGCCGAGTTCGAACACGAACGCGATCTCGCCGGCGCGAAGCTGACCTTCGGTCTGCAATACAACGCCAAGGACCGCGACGCGCAGCTGCTCGAGGTCCGCTCGCGCTTCAACATCGCCAACGGCGTCAACAGCGGCGCGACCTTCCCGGCGCCGGGCGCGTTCACGGTGCGCAGCGACATCGACGTCAACATTGAGGAGACCCGCCTCGATCCGTTCGTGATGCTCTCGGGCAAGAACGACGGCATCCGCTGGGAAGTCGGCCTGCGCTACGAGACGACCGAAACCACGATCACCGACGACAGCGTCGGCGTGGCTCCTGCCGACCGCGTCACTGAGAACGACTACACGGTGCTTCTGCCGTCGGCCAACCTGCGCATCAACGTGGGCGATGGCGGCCGGATCAACCTGTCGGCCGGCCGGACCGTGCGTCGCCCGAACTTCGACAAGCTGCAGCCGATCCTGCTCATCGAGGAGTACGGCGACGACGACTTCATCGGCAACCCGGACCTGAAGCCGGAGACGGCCTGGGGCTTCGACATCGGCTATGAGCGTCGCCTCGGCGCCCGCGGCATCGTCGGCGTGAACTTCTTCTACCGGGACGTCTCCGACCTCATCGAGGACGTGAACACGGGCCTGGAAGGCGACGGCGGCCCCGGCACCTTCATCTATACCGTCGACAACGTCGGCGACGGCACGGTGATGGGCCTGGAGTTCGACCTGTCGACCCCGCTGACCGTCTTCGGCCTCGACAACACCGGCGTGTTCCTGAACTACAGCTGGCTCGACAGCGAGGTCACCGACTTCGCCGGCGACCGTCGCTTCAATGACCAGTCGGGTTACGTTTACAACGTGGGCTTCATCCAGGACATTCCGACCTGGGGCGCCGCCTTCGGCATGACCTACCGCAAGCAGGGCGACGCCTTCGGCCGCGTCGCGCTTGAGGAGGTCGACACCGAGTACGGCGCGGACCTGGAAGCGTTCGTCGAGAAGCGTTTCGGCGAGAACCTCATCGTCCGCCTGACCGGCCAGAACCTGCTCGACTCGTCCAAGGACGAGGTGTTCGACAAGTTCGGAACGCTGGCCGACCAGGCGGCGCGCAGCTACGACGAGTACGAGCTTGAGACCGAGCGCGCCGGGCCGGTCTACCAGCTGACCGCCCGCTGGACCTTCTAGGCGGCGTCAGCCCCGACGACGCGAAGGCCCTCGCCGCAAGGCGGGGGCCTTCTGCGTTCCGGGACGCACGTCATGCGCGTCGCCCTCGCGGCGGCGTTCGGCCGCAGGCGAGCGGCGTGCGGCTTGCAGCTGAACCGGTGAAGGCAGAAGCTCGCCCCCGCGGGAGGTGATCGTCCGGGAGGGGAGGGCGGTGGCGGAGACGGAGGGATTCGAACCCTCGGTACCCTTTTGGGGGTACGCTCATTTAGCAAACGAGTGCCTTCAGCCTCTCGGCCACGTCTCCACGCCCCCGCGTCGCGGGAGGCCTCTCTTATCCAAGTGCTTGGCGCTTCGCAATGCGCAGACGGCGGGGAAATCGTCGCGGGCGATCGGGTCGTCGTGGCGGCGTGAAGCCCCGCGCGAGGCGGTTGCCCGCCGGCCCGCGCTGACCCATGCTCGCCGGCAGGGACCGGGCGGCGCGATCGCCCGGCGCGGGGGCAGGGGGAGACGATCATGCGCAAGGGATGGCTGCTGTTCGCGCTCGGCTGGGCGCTGGTGCTCGGGGGCGGCTGGCTCGCCGGCGCGGTGCAGACCGGCGGCGGGGTCGCCGTCCATGACGTCCGGTTCCCCGGCCCTGGCGGGGTCATGATGAGCGGTCTGCTCTACGTGCCGCCGACCGCGACGTCCTCGACCCCCGCGCCGGGCGTGCTGGCCGTGCACGGCTACATCAACAGCCGCGAGACCCAGAGCCCGTTCGCCATCGAGTTCGCCCGGCGGGGCTATGTCGTGCTGGCGCTCGACCAGACCGGCCACGGCTACAGCGGCGGCCCGGCCTTCTCGGACGGCTTCGGCGGGCCGGCGGGGCTGGCCTTCCTGCGCCGGCAGCCGATGGTCGACAAGGCCAACATCGGCCTGGAAGGCCACAGCATGGGCGGCTGGACCGTGCTCGCCGCGGCGGCGGCGATGCCCGACGCCTACCGGTCGATGGTCCTCGTCGGCTCCTCGACCGGCAAGCCGTTCGCGGCGGAGGGCTCGCCCGCCTGGCCGCGCAATCTGGCCGTGGTGTTCAGCCGCTACGACGAGTTCAGCAAGCTGATGTGGGGCGTGGAGCAGGCCGCGGACGTCGGCCGCAGCGACAAGCTGAAGGCGGTGTTCGGGACGCGGGCCGACGTCGTCGCGGGGCGACCCTACGGAGACGTCTCGGCCGGGACGGCGCGGGTCCTCCACGTCCCGCCCGTGACCCATCCGGGCGACCACCTGTCGACGGCCGCCGTCGGCCACGCCGTCGACTGGTTCGCCCTGACACTCGAGGGCGGAACGCCCCGGCCGGCGTCCGACCAGGTCTGGATGTGGAAGGAGGCCGGAACCGGCGTCGCCCTGATCGGGGTCGTTATCCTGCTGCTCGGGACCTTCGACCTCGTCACCCGCCTGCCGGGCCTGTCGGCGCTGCGCGGGCCGGCCGTTCCGGCCTCGACGGCCCGGGACCGCGGCTGGTGGATCCGCTTCGCGCTGACGGCGCTTCTGCCGGCCCTGACCTTCTTCCCGGCCTTCATCGCCGTGACGGTGCTGATGCCGCCCACCGGCCTGTTCAGGCAGGCGGTCAGCAACCAGGTCATGGTCTGGGCCCTGGTCAACGCAGGCCTCGCGTTGCTGATCAACGCCTTCGGGCCCAGGACCGCGCCGGCGCCGGTCCGGTGGCTTCCGGCCGTCCTGGCCGCGTCCGCCGCGGTCGGCGTCGGCTACCTGTCGCTGCTCGCCGTCGACCGCCTGTTCACCGTCGACGTCCGGTTCTGGGTGGTGGCGCTCAAGCTGCTGAGCGCGCACCAGGCGCAGACGGCGCTGGTCTACCTCGTCCCGCTGACCATCTTCTTCCTGATCGCGCTGAAGGGCCTCGCCCGGCTGACCGTGGCCGGGGACGGCGCGGCGAAGCAGTACCTGGCGGCCGTGGCCGCGTTCTCGGGCGGGTTCGCGCTGCTCCTCGCCCTCGACTACGGCCTGCTGTTCGCCACCGGGCGGCTGCCGACCGACTTCGACCCGCTCAGCAGCGTCATCGCCATCCAGTTCGTCCCGCTGATGGCGATCATGGCGATCATCGCCATCTTCACCTGGCGGCGGACCGGCAGCCACCTGCCCGGCGCCCTGGCCTGCGGCCTGCTGACCACCTGGTATGTGGTGGCCGGCACAGCCACCCAGGTGCTCTAGGAGACGCCATGACCCTGCGATCCTTCGAAGACATCTTCGCCCGCGCCGCCGCCCGCAAGGGCGGCGCCGCGGCGGTCGAGGCCCAGCTGCCGACGCTGAAGACGCCGGCCGAGCTCGCCGCCATCCCCGACGACCGCTGGCTGTCGATGATGAGCAAATGCGTCTTCCAGGCCGGCTTCTCCTGGCAGGTGGTCGAGAAGAAATGGCCCGGAACCGAGGACGCCTTCTGGGGCTTCTCGCCCGCCCGCTGCCGCGCCATGTCGGACGAGGAGTTCGACGCCCTGCTGAAGGATCCGCGCATCATCCGCAACGGCGCCAAGGTCCGCTCGGTGCAGAACAACGCCGCCTTCATCATGGACCTGGCGGCGGAGCACGGCTCGGCGGGAAAGGCCTTCGCGGACTGGCCGATGAGCGACTATGTCGGCCTGCTGGACCTGATCAAGGCGCGCGGCGACCGCCTGGGCGGCGGGGCGGGCATGATGTTCCTGCGCTTCATGGGCAAGGACAGCTGGGTCGCCTCGCCGGACATGGTCAAGGCGTTGACCCTCGAAGGCGTCATCGACGGCGCGCCGGACACCAAGAAGTCACGCAAGGCCACCCAGGCCGCCTTCGACGAATGGGCGGCCGAAAGCGGCCGGCCCTTCGCCCACATCAGCCGCGTGCTGGCGATGAGCGTGGACTGAGCGCGCTGCGTGGTTCGACACGCGCTCTTTGAGCGCTGCTCACCATGACGTAGAAGGATAGCCTTCTGCCTACGTCATCCTGAGCAGCCGCGAAGCGGCGTGTCGAAGGACGCACGGCCTCACCCCATCAGGTGATCCTTCCACGCTGCGCGCAGCGTCTTCTTGTCGATCTTGCCGGTCGCGGTCAGCGGCACCGGGGCGAAGACCACGTCATCTGGCGTCCACCACTTGACGATCTTGCCTTCCAGGAAGCCCAGCACCTCCTCCCTGGTCACCGTGCGGCCCTCGTGCGTCTCGATGACCAGCAGCGGCCGTTCCTCCCACTTGGGGTGCGGCACGCCGACGACGGCGGCGATCTTCACCCCCGGGCAGGCGACGGCGATGTTCTCCAGGTCGATGGAACTCACCCACTCGCCGCCGGTCTTGATGACGTCCTTGGCGCGGTCGGTGATGCGCATGAAGCCGTGCTGGTCGAGCGTGGCGATGTCGCCGGTGTCGAACCAGCCGTCGGCGTCGAGGGCGTCGGCGTCCTTGCGGAAGTAGCGCTTCACGGTCCAGGGGCCGCGCACCATCAGGGCGCCGCTGGTTTCCCCGTCGCGGGGCGCCTCGCTGCCGTCCTCCTGCACGATCTTCAGTTGGATGCCGAACTGCAGCCGGCCCTGCCGGGTCCAGATGACCTCGTCCACCTGGTCCTCGCCCAGCGCGGTGATGGCGGGCGTGGGGGTGGCGACCACGCCTAGCGGGCAGGTCTCGGTCATGCCCCAGATCTGCAGCACCTGGACGCCGTGCCTGCGCTTGAAGGTCTCGGCCATCGCCCGCGGCACGGCTGAGCCGCCGATGATGACCCGCTTCAGGTCGCCGACGCCCTGACCGTTCTGGTCGAGCCAGTCGAGGTACATGGTCCAGATGGTCGGCACGCCGCCGGTGAAGGTGACGCCCTCGCCGATGATCAGCTCCTGCAGGCTGGCCCCGTCCATCTTCTCGGCCGGCAGCACGATCTTGCAGCCGTTGATCGGCGCGATGAAGGGCAGGCCCCAGGCGGTGGCGTGGTAGAGCGAGGAGCAGGGCATCACCACGTCGAACGCGGTCAGCCCGAAGGCGCTGGCCAGACCGGCCGCGAGGCCGTGGATGACCACCGCCCGGTGGCTGTAGAGCACGCCCTTGGGATCGCCCGTGGTGCCCGAGGTGTAGCAGAGGAAGGCGCCGGCGTTCTCGTCGAAGCGCGGCCAGTCGAACGCCTCGTCGCTCTCGGCCGCCAGCAGCGTCTCGTAGTTCAGGGCCCCGACCGTGCCCGGATCATGCGCCTCCGCGTCGCTGAGCAGCACGAAGGTCTTCACGGTCGCGAACCGGGGCGCCAGCCGCTCGACGAGGGGCTGGAACGTGCGGTCGTAGAACAGCACCGTGCTCTCGGCATGCTCCAGCACATAGACGATCTGGTCGTCGAACAGCCGCGGGTTGACGGTGTTCAGCACCGCGCCCAGCCCCGGGACGCCGTAGAACAGCTCGAGATGCCGGTGCGTGTTCCAGGCCAGGCTGGCCACCCGGTCGCCGCTGTTGACGCCGAGCCTGCGCAGGGCCCGCGCCAGCCGCCGGGTCCGCGCCGCCATGCCCGCGTAGTCGTAGCGGTGGATGCGGCCCTCGACGGTCCGCGAGACGATCTCCACCCGCGGGTGGGCGACCTCCACGTGATCGAGTATGTTGGTCGTCAGCAGCGGGACGTCCTGCATCAGTCCGGGAATCACGGGCGTTTCCTTGTCTGGTCTTGTGATTGAGGGTCAGGAACGGCGCCGGGCGCCCACCTGTCAATCCAGCCGGAAGGCTTCCCGCGCCGCCTCGCGCCAGGCCTTCACGATCCGGCCCCACCAGCGGATGCGTTCCTCGTCAGTGAGGCCGTCGCGGTCCTCGAGCCAGGTGATCATGCTGTCGACGAAGAGGCCGAACATCGCGCCCGACGCCCGCACCGCCCGTTCCTCGCCCCCCGGCGCGGCGTCCGGGCCCGGCTTGAACAGGGGGAGCGAGGTGCGCGCCAGGGCCAGCCGCAGGCGCGGCTCCCAGTCCAGGCCGGAGCCGCGGGCGTTCTTGAGCACCAGCAGGAACGGCGCGGGCTCGGCGCGCGCCGTGGCCAGCACATGCCGCACCATGGAGCCGTAGCCTTCCCAGGGCTGGGCGAAGGCGTCCTCGATGGCGGTCTCGACTCGCTGGAACACGGCTTCGACCAGCGCCTCGCGCGACGGGAACAGGCGGTAGAGCAGCACCTTGGCGGCCCCGGCCGCCTCGGCGATGTCGCGCATGGTGGCCGTGTGCAGACCCTTCTCCAGAAGGACCCGCGCGGCGACAGAGACATAGGCGGCGCGGCGCGCGTCATGATCCACGCGCGGCTTGCGGCGGACGGGCGAGGGGATCGGCGCGGCGTCGTCCATGTCCGTCCTGTAGCCCATCGATCATCGCTTGCCGAATGAGACCAACGGGTAACATACTTGGGACCAGGCGGCCACAGAGCCGCACCCGGAGGACGCCATGAACCAGCTTGTCCGCAGTCTCGAGATCGAGAGCCTCACCCTTCTGCCGATGACGCCGACCATCGGCGCGGAGGTGGAGGGCGTGGATCTGTCCCGGCCGCTGGAGGCGCGGACGATCGCGGCCCTGCGCAAGGCGCTGCTGGACTGGAAGGTGCTGTTCTTCCGTGACCAGGACATCACCACCGAGCAGCACCTGGCCTTCGCCCGCTGCTTCGGCGAGCTGGAAGTGCATCCGTTCGCGCCGCAAAAGCCTGGCTATCCTGAAGTGCTGGCCATCACCCATGACGCCAACAGCCGGGGCAAGGAGAACACCTGGCACAGCGATGTGACCTGGCGGCTGGAGCCTTCGCTGGGATCGATCCTGCGCGCCCTCGAGATTCCGCCGGTTGGCGGCGACACGCTGTTCGCCGACATGTACGCCGCCTACGAAGGCCTGAGCGATGAGGTGAAGGCGAAGGTCGAAGGCAGGGTCGCCGTCCACGACTTCGTGAATTTCCGAAGAGGCATGCGCAAACGCGGCGTGCCGGAAGAGGAGATCGCCGCCTTCGACCGGCAGTACCCCAAGGCCGAGCACCCGGTGATCCGCACCCATCCCGAGACCGGCCGCAAGGCCATCTATGTCAACGCCGGCTTCACCCAGCACATCGTCGGCATGGACAAGGCCGAGAGCGACGCCTTGCTGGCCCATCTCTATGCCCAGGCGGCGATCCCGGAATACCAGTGCCGCTTCCGCTGGTCGAAGAACGCCATCGCCTTCTGGGACAACCGCTCCAGCCAGCACTACGCCGCCAGCGACTACTTCCCGGCGGTGCGGCGGATGGAACGGGTGACGATCGTCGGCGACCGGCCGGTCTAGGTCGCGCCGCGCGTCCGCCCGAGGAAGGGCGCGGCCAGGAACAGGGCGCCGACGAAGGCCGCCGGCGCCGCGATCGCGAGATACCAGCTCCAGGGGCGGTCGGGGCCGGCCAGCAGGACGTAGCCGCCGGCCAGAAGCATGAACAGCAGGCCGCCCACGACCGGCCGGCGCCAGCCGGCGAAGGTCGCCGCCAGCACCATGGCCGCCGGCGCCAGATGGACGCCGAGCGCCAAGGCAAGATCCAGCCCGTGACGCCCGTCGAACACGTCGAGCGCGAACAGGGCGACGAACAGGCTGAACAGCAGGCCGAGGACGCGGGGCGTCCAGTGAAACCAGCTTCGCACGGGCGAGTCTCCCAGCGGCGCCGGACGCATCCAGCTGACAGATGGAGCCTGCGCCCCGGCCCCGGGCCATGTCCTTGAGCCCGATCAACGGGCGGCCGGGCTATTCCCGCCGCAGCGCCTCGATGGGATCCAGCCGCGCCGCCCGCCAGCTCGGATAGGCGCCGAACACCAGGCCGACGAGCAGCGAGAACCCGAGCGACACCGGGATCGACCAGCCGGCGATCGCTACCGGCCAGTCGCCGAGCCTCGCCATCAGGACGCCGCCGCCGATGCCGATCAGCAGCCCGATGGCGCCGCCGATCACCGACAGGGTGACGGCCTCGAGCGCGAACTGGAACAGCACGTCCTGACGCCGGGCGCCCACCGCCATTCTCAGGCCGATCTCGCGCGTGCGCTCCGTCACGGCGACCAGCATGATGTTCATGATCCCGACGCCGCCGACGACCAGGGACACCGCCGCCACGGCGGCGAGCAGGCCGGTGAAGGTCTTCACCGAGGCCTGCATGGCTTCCATGATCGACGCCATGTTCTGGACGCTGAAGTCGTCTTCCTGGCCCGGACGGATCCGGTGGCGTTCCCGGAGCAGGTTTGAGAGGTCCTCCTGCACGCGGTCGAGGTCGTCGGCGCTCGCCGCCTTGACGTAGATGGTCTGGACATCGTCGCCCTTCACGCGCCGGCCCACCACCCGCGAGCGCACCGCCTGCAGCGGCCCGAGCACAATGTCGTCCTGGTCCTGGCCGAAGCCGCTCTGGCCCTTGCTCGCCAGAACGCCGATGACCTCGAACGGCACGGACCGTACTCGGATGCGCTTGCCGATCGGATCGGCTTCCTCGCCGAACAGCTCGTTGGCGACGGTCTGCCCGATCACGATGACCTTGCGCCCCTGGCGGGCCTCGTTCTCGTCGAACATCCGGCCGCTGGCGATGGTCAGGTCCCGCGCGACCAGATAGTCCGGCGTGACGCCCTCGACGCGGGTGCTCCAGTTGGCCCCGTCGGCGACCAGTTGGGCCCCGCCGCGCACGGCGGGCGCGACCGCGGCGACGCTCTCGACCTGGGCCGCGATAGCCTCGGCGTCGCCCTCGTTCAGCGACATGCCGCTGCCGGCGCCCTGGCTGACGAAGCCGCCGCCCGGACCCCGGGAGGCGCCAGGGCTGACGATCAGCAGGTTCGAGCCGAGTCCGCCGATCGCGCTGGTCACCCGCTGCTGCGCGCCGAGGCCGATCGACGTCATCATCACGACGGCGGCGACGCCGATGACGACGCCCAGCGAGGTCAGGGCGCTGCGCATCGGGTGCGCGGCGATGGCTCCGGCCGCGAACCCGACCAGGTCGATGCGTCTCATCGGTCGGCTCCCTTGTCGTCGGACACGATCAGCCCGTCCCGGAAGGTCACGCGGCGATCCGCCGCCGCCGCCACCTCGAGATCGTGGGTGACGATGACGATGGTCAGGCCCTCCGCGTTCAGCTGCCTGAACAGGGCCAGCACCTCCTCGCCGGTCGCCGTGTCGAGCGCGCCGGTCGGCTCATCCGCCAGCAGCAGGTCAGGGGCGTTGGCCAGCGCCCGGGCGATCGCCACCCGCTGCTGCTGGCCGCCGGACAGCTGCGTCGGCCGGTGCCCCATGCGTGAGCCGAGCCCCACGCGCTCCAGCATGGCCGCCGCGCGCGCCCGTCGCTCGGTCGGCGGGAGGCCGGCATAGACCATCGGCAGCTCGACGTTCTGCAGGGCGCTGAGCCGGGGCAGCAGCTGGAAGGACTGGAACACGAACCCGATCCGCCGGTTGCGGAAATCGGCCAGCGCGTCGTCGTCCATCTCGCCGACGTCGTCGCCCTCGAAGCGGTAGACGCCGCGCGTCGGCCGGTCGAGGCCGCCGAGGATGTTCATCAGCGACGACTTGCCCGAGCCGGATGGTCCGATGATCGCGACATGCTCGCCGCGGTCGATGGTCAGGGAGACGCCGGCCAGCGCCGCCACCCGCTCCTCGCCCATCTGGTAGATCTTCTCCAGGTCGCGGATCTCGATCATGCCTACATCCGCACCCGGACGGGGCCGCCGCCCATGGGACCGCCCTGGGCCGCCTTGACCTTGGCCTTGGGGCCGCCGCCGGTGATCACCTGGTCGCCCGGCTTCAGGTCGCCGACCACCTGGGTGTAGGAGCCGTCGCTGGCTCCGACCCGGACCGGAACGGCGACGGGCTTGCCGTCGCGCAGCACATAGACGACCCCGCTGGTGAACCCGCCCTGGCCCCGGCCGCCGGAGGCCATGCGCGCGCGCAGGGCGACCAGCTTCTCCTTCTGGGCCGGCTTGAGGATCGGCTCCAGCCGGGTCATGGCCTCCTGCATGGACTGGCGCATCGCCTGGCGACGGGCCTGCGGATCGCCGGCCGCGGCGGCCTGGGCCTTTGCGCGCGCCTCGGCGAAGATGGCCTCGGCCTTCTTCTGCTGGCCGGCGTCGAGGTCGAGCTGCTCGACGATCCGGCCCATCATGCCGCCGCCCTGGCCGCCGCCCTGGCGCTGGCCGCCGCCCATGCCGGCAGGG
>CALKHU010000004.1 GCA_937991555.1 uncultured Caulobacter sp. | reverse complement strand
CGGCGGCGGCGCGGCCTCGAGCGGCGCGGCGCCGGCCTCGGCGTTGTAGGTCAGGGCCTGGCCGAAGAGCAGCGACTTCTTCTCCAGCGCCGTGGCGACCTCGTCGCAGCGCGCCGGCGGCGTCCAGCTCATCCAGAACTGCGCCAGCTGCGCCTTGGGCACGGAGGTCGCCCCGGTCCAGACGCCGCGGCCCTTCTTGATGGCCGCCGCGCCCTGCGGGGCGATCGGCGTGGGGCTGGCCTTCTCGGCCGCCTCGATAGCGCGCCGGTAGAGCGCCAGGCTGGCGACGGCCGCCTTCTTCTGGGCCGGATAGACCTCGCGGATGTTCTCCTCGGTGCTCGGCGTCGGCCAGGCGCGCTCGATGCGGATCACCTCGGGCATCGCCTTCTCGTAGAGGTCGACGTAGCCACCGACGGCGCCGTAGCACCAGCCGACGTAGCCGTAGTCGTCGGTCGGCGGCGCGACCGGGCCGCCCTGGATCGGCAGCGGCGCGACGTCCTGCTTGCGCGCCGTCTGGGTGGCCATCGGGCCGTCCTCCGGCGCGGCGGCGGCCGGGGCGCCGTCCTGGGCGAGAAGGGCGAAGGCGAAGAGAATCGGGGCCATCAGGAGTCCTGCACCATGATCGTCAGACGCCGCCGCCGCGGGGGCCGAAACCGCCGCCCCCCGGCGTTTCGATCTCGACGGCGTCGCCGGGCTGCACGCTGATCGAGAAGCAGCCCGGCAACTCCTTTACCGCGCCGTCCGCCCCGATCAAACGCTGGGCGCCCGGCCGGGCCGGACCCCCGCCGCAAATTCCCTGCGGACTGTGGCTTCTGCGCGTCGAAAGCAGGGCTGCCTCCATCGGCGCCAGGAAGCGGATCCGGCGGACGGCGCCGTCCCCGCCCGGATGCGCGCCCGCGCCGCCGGACCCGGGCCGCACGCCGAAGCGCTCGACGCGGACCGGAAACCGGCGCTCGAGAATCTCCGGATCGGTCAGGCGCGAGTTGGTCATGTGGGTGTGGACGGCGCTGGTTCCCGCCTTCGTCGCCGTGGCGCCCGCCCCGCCGCAGATCGTCTCGTAGTACTGGCGCTGCGCGTCGCCGAAGGTGAAGTTGTTCATGGTGCCCTGGCTGTTGGCCATGGCGCCGATGGCGGCGTAGAGGGCGTCGACGACATGCTGGCTGGTTTCGACGTTGCCGGCGACAACCGCCG
The DNA here is from genome assembly GCA_937991555.1 of uncultured Caulobacter sp. Taxonomy (GTDB): domain Bacteria; phylum Pseudomonadota; class Alphaproteobacteria; order Caulobacterales; family Caulobacteraceae; genus Caulobacter. The sequence goes on along the minus strand of CALKHU010000004.1, from coordinate 6,390 downwards.
CCGGCGGCAGGGGGTCGAGCATCGATCCCCGCCGCGTGACGATCTTCAGCGGCGTCAGGCAGCCGGCGTTCAGCGGGATGTCGTCGTCGACCAGGCTGCGGAACACGTACAGCGCGGCGGCGTCGACGATGGCCGACGGGGCGTTGAAGTTGTTGCCCAGCTGGTCGGCGGAGTCGGTGAAATCGAGCACCGCCTCGCCGGCGGCCGCGTCGACCGTGACCTTGACCGCCACCGCTCCGCCGCCGTCCATCGGCACGCGGGCCTCGCCGTCGACCAGCTTGCCGACCGCGCGACGCACCGACTGTTCGGCGTTCTGCTGCACGAAGGTCATGTAGCGGGCCACGGTCTGCGGGCCGTAGGCCTCGATCATCCCGGCCACGGCCGCGGCGCCGGCCTGGCAGGCGGCGATCTGGGCCTTCAGGTCGGCGAGGTTGCGGTCGGGCGCGCGGGCCGGCCAGCGGCCGGTCGCCAGGGCCGCCCGCGCCTCCGCCTCCAGGAAGCGACCCTCCCGCATGATCGGCACGGCGTCGAGCAGCACGCCTTCCTCGTCGAGTGTCTTCGAGAACGGCGGCATGGAACCCGGCTGGATGCCGCCGACATCGGCGTGGTGGCCCCGCGCGGCGACGTAGAAGGCCGGGGCTTCGCCACCGTCCATGAACACCGGCATGACCACGGTGATGTCCGGCAGATGGGTGCCGCCGAAGTAGGGATTGTTCAGCGCAAAGGCCTCGCCGGGCCTCAGCACCGGGCGCCGCGCCTTTGTCGCCCGCACGCTGGCGCCCATGCTGCCCAGATGAACCGGCATGTGCGGCGCGTTGGCCACCAGTCCGCCGTCGGCGTCGAACAGGGCGCAGGAGAAGTCGAGCCGTTCCTTGATGTTGACCGAGTGTGCCGTCCGTTCCAGCGCAGCGCCCATCGCCTCGGCGACGCCCATGAAGCGACGGTTGAACAGCTCCAGCGTGACGGGGTCAGGCTTGTCGGCCGCGATCTGCGCTGCGGCCAGCGGCGTGTGGCGGACCAGCCGGATCAGACCGTCGGCTTCCGCCATGGCCCGCCAGCCCTCGGCCACCGCGATCTGGGTGTCGGACCGGATGATCAGGGCCGGGCCCTCGAGAGTGGTCAGCTCACGAGCTGAAATCACCACCCGCTCATCCTCGCGGAAGCGAGGACCCGGGTTTGCGTCCGGTGCACTCATGCTGGCCGCATTGTTCGCCGATCCCGACGATGAGCCGCCGTCACCGAAAAAGCCTGGGTCCTCGCTTCCGCTGGGATGAGCGATGTCTTGGGCGGGAGCCGCGGTGACCTCTGCTTCGACGCTGGCGATGACGATCTGGCGGTCGGGTTCAATGAAGCCGAACAGGCGCTGGTGGGCGGCCTCGAAAGTCGCTTTCGCCTCCGCGACGGAGGCCAGGGGGACGGGAAGCGCGGCGTCTGCGCCGTCATAGCGCAGCAGCAGGCGCGGTTCAGGCCGCCCGGGCTGTTCTCCCTGGGCCAGCAGCGCCTCCATGGCTTCTGTCGCCAAACGAACGGCCAGATCCTTGGCTGCCTCGCGGCTGTCCTCGCCCAGCGCCAGCTCCAGTCCCGCCTGCCGCAGCGCCCCCACCCGCGCCTGGCCGATGCCCCACGCCGACAGCAGCGACGCATGCTTCGGGCTCAGCACCTCGGTGACGCCGAGCGCATCGGCGACCTGGCAGCAGACCTGGCCGGCCGCGCCACCGAAGCTGACCAGAGCATGGTCGCGCGGGTCGAAGCCGCGCTCGGTGGAGATGCGGCGCACCGCCTGGGCCATCTGCTCGACGGCCACGGCGACGAAGCCCTCGGCGGCGGCCTCGACGCTCAGGCCCATGGCGTCGGCCAGCTCGGCCAGCCGTGCGCGGGCGGCGGCGGGGTCGAGCGGCGCGTCGCCGTTCGGCCCGAACACCGACGGAAACCAGGCGGGATCGAGCCGCCCGAGCACCAGGTTGGCGTCGGTCACCGTCGCCGGCCCGCCGCGCCCGTAACAGGCCGGGCCCGGGTCGGCGCCGGCGCTGGCGGGACCGGCCCTGGCGCGGAACCCGTCGTAGGTCAGGATCGAGCCGCCGCCGGCGGCCACGGTCTCGACGTCGAGCATCGGGCTGCGCAGCCGGGCGCCGGCCACCCGGGCCGTGTCCCTCCGCTCCAGCGCGCCGGCGAAGCGGCAGACATCGGTCGAGGTGCCGCCCATGTCGAAGCCGAGCACGGCGGCCGAACCCGCCGTCCGCGCCGTTTCCGCCACGCCGACCACCCCGCCCGCCGGACCGGACACCACCGCATCCTTGCCCCGGAAGCCGTCGGCCCGGACCAGCTGTCCGGCCGAGGTCATGAACCACAGCGGCGCGCCCTCGACCGCCCGCGCCACCTGGTCGACATAGGCCTGCAGCACCGGCGTCAGATAGGCGTCGGCCACCGCCGTCTCGGCCCGCGGAATGTACCGGGGCAGCGGACTGACCTCGTGGCTCAGCGCCACATGGTCGAACCCCGCCGCTCGCGCGATCTCGCCGGCCGTCAGTTCGTGAGCGGGGTTGAGGTCGCTGTGCAGGAAGGCGATGGCGACGCTGGCGAAGCCCTCGGCCTTCGCCTTTTCAAACGCGTCGGCCAGCGTGGCGCGGTCCAGGGGGCGGACCACCGCGCCGTCGGCCGCCAGGCGCTCGTCGGCCTCGATCACGGCCGCATGCAGCGGCTCCGGCCGGACGATGTCGAGCGCGAACAGCTCCGGACGCGACTGGTCGCCGATCAGGATCGCGTCGGCGAAGCCGCGCGTGACCACCAGCAGCGTCTTCGCCCCCTTGCGCTCGAGCAGGGCGTTGGTCGCCACGGTGGTGCCCATCTTGATGGCGGCGACGCGTTCGGCCGGGAATCGCTCGCCGGCCGCCGCGCCCAGCAGGCGGCGCATCGCCTCGACGGCGGCGTCGGCGTAGGCCGGCGAGGCCGACAGAAGCTTCAGGGTCCGCTCGGAACCGTCCGGCGCGCGGCCGATGACGTCGGTGAAGGTGCCGCCGCGATCGATCCAGAAGGTCCAGCCGGAGTCTGTCGTTTCCGTAACGTCGGTCCCGATTGCCATGCGCCCGCCAGAATCCTAAGCTCGACCTATCCCATGAGCTTCTGGCGAAACATTGCAAGCCTCGCGGCCCGGCGCGTCGACGAGGCGGAGTGCCCCGACTGTCCTCCGGGCCTGCCCGGCGAGGACCCCGCCTTCACGACCGCGGTCACGGCGCTCGGGGCCAAGCTTGCCAAGGCAGACGGCCGGGCCACCCAGGGCGAGTTCGACATCTTCGCGGTGGTCTTCCAGCCGGACGCCGGCTCGGAGCGAAACATCCACCGGCTCTACGACCTCGCCCGCCAGACCACCCACGGCTACGAGAGCTACGCCCGCCGGCTGGCCAAGCGCTACCGCGCCTGCCCGCAGATCCTCGAGGACGTCCTCGACGGCCTGTTCCATATCGCCGCCTCCGACGGCGTGATGACGCAGCATGAGCTCGACTACCTGGAGCAGGTGTCCAGCCTGTTCGGCTTTTCGCCGCTGACCTTCCGGCGCCTGAAGGCGACCCACATGGGCGCCGGGCCGGACGACCCCTATGTGATCCTCGGCGTGGCGCCGGACGCGCCGGACGAAGAAGTCCGCCGCGCCTGGCGGGCCCGCGTGTCGGACGCCCACCCCGACCGCGCCCGGTCGCGCGGCCTGCCGAGCGAGTTCATCGAGGTCGCCGAGGCCAAGACAGCGGCGATCAACGCGGCCTACGACACGGTCATGCGCGAGCGGAAGGACATGGCCCTGGAGGGCGCCGCATAAGCAGGCGACCTGCGGCGCGATGGCGCTTCACGCGGGTGTTCAGTTGACGTTCAGCGGGATCGCACAAATTATTGGGTTAAGGGCCGCCTCCCATTGCGGCTCGAAGAGGACGAGATGGACATTCTGACGACAGGGCGGGGCGGCTCTCGATCGGCGTTCAAGGGCCTGGCCTGGCTGGCCGGGGCCCTGGCGACCTGCGCGGCCCTCGCGGTCGGCGCGGTGCTGGCGGTCTTCGCCACCCTGACCGTGGTGGTCATCGCCCTGATGTCGAGCGCGCTGCTCGGCCTCGCCGTTCTCGCCAACCGTGCCCGCCGGTCGGTCCGCGCCCGGGCGTCGGCCGAGTCCGACGTCATCGAGGCCCGCAACGTCGGCGGCCACTCCTGGGTCGCCTACGGCTGGAACGAGCGCCGCTAGCGCGCCTGCGTCCCTTCCACGTCCCGAATTCGGCGACTGCGCCCAGGTCCTTGCCCGCTTCTCGCCACGTCACCGCTTGCGCCGTCCGCCCGCCCTCGCCATGCTGCCGTTCAAACAGATGTTCGGGCCGATGGACGGCCGAGGGAGAACGACATGATCGGCGTGGTGGCGACCCTGAAGGTGCAGCCCGAGAAGGCGGCTGAATTCGAGAAGGTGTTTCTCGACCTGGCGGCCAAGGTGAAGGCCAACGAGCCGGGCTGCATCATGTACCAGCTGACGAAGAGCCGTTCGGATGCGGGCGTCTACAAGGTGCTCGAGCTCTATGCCAACGAAGAGGCCCTGAAGGCCCACGGCGGCACCGACTACTTCAAGGCGGCCGGCGCGGCGATGGGGCCGACCATGGCCGGCCGTCCGGAGATCGAATACCTCGACGGCGTGGAGTAACCGCCATGGACCTCGCGTTTTCCGAAGAGGACAAGGCCTTCCAGCGCGAGGTCCGTGACTGGATCGCCGAGAACTACGACGAGGACCTGCGCCGGCAGATGGCGCAGTCCAAGAACGGCTACCTCGACAAGGCCGGCCAGGTGAAATGGCAGAAGAAGCTGGCCGCCCGCGGCTGGGCCGCCGTCAACTGGCCGGTCGAGTACGGCGGACCGGGTTTCACCCCCAGCCAGGCCTATATCTTCAACATGGAGATGAGCCTCGCCGGCGTGCCGCAGTCCTCGCCGATGGGCCTGAAGATGGTCGCCCCGGTGATCATGGCCTTCGGCACCGACGCGCAGAAGGCGCAGCACCTGCCGCCGATCATCAACTCGGACATCTGGTGGTGCCAGGGCTACTCGGAGCCGGGCTCCGGCTCCGACCTGGCCTCTCTGCAAATGAAGGCCGAGCGGGACGGCGACGACTACGTCCTCAACGGCTCGAAGATCTGGACCACCCACGCCCAGTGGGCGGACTGGATGTTCTGCCTGGTCCGCACCGACAATTCCGGCAAGCCGCAGGAGGGGATCAGCTTCCTGCTGCTGCGGATGGACAGCCCGGGCATCCTGATCAAGCCCCTGCCGACGCTGGACGGTCCGGCGGAGACCCAGCAGGAGATCAACCAGGTCTTCTTCGACAATGTCCGGGTGCCGGTCGCCAACCGCATCGGCGAGGAAGGCAAGGGCTGGACCTACGCCAAGTACCTGCTCGAATTCGAGCGCGGCAACGCCTATGCGCCGGGGCTGATGAACCAGCTCCACAAGGTGCGCAAGATCGCGGCGGCCGAGCCCGGCGACGGCGGCGAGCCGCTGATCCGCGACCATGATTTCCAGCGCAAGCTGGCGGAGATGGAGATCCGCATCGAGGCGCTGAACGCCACCGAGCTGCGGATCTTCTCGGCCATGGGTTCGGGCCAGCCGGTCGGGCCGGCCTCGTCGATGCTGAAGTGCGCCGGCTCGGAAGCGCAGCAGGCGATCACCGAACTGGCGCTCGAGGCGGTCGGCGTCTACGCCGCGCCCTTCGTGCAGGACACCTGGGCTGTGTCGAACGAGCCGAGGCCGGGCCCGGACTACGCCGCCCCGGCCGCGCCGAGCTACTTCAACTACCGCAAGGCCTCGATCTACGCCGGCTCGAACGAGATCCAGCGCAACATCATGGCCAAGCTCGTGCTGGGCCTCTGAGGCGGACGGCTTCGGGCGATCGCCCGTCGCCGCCCGGGCGCCGTCAGCAGGCCTTCTCGCGATAGATGCCGAGCAGGTGGTTCATGCGCTGCTGCTTCGGCGAGACGGTCGCCGGGGCGTCGGTCTCGCCGCTTTCGGCGATGGCCCGGCCTGCCGCCGCGGCCGTGCTGTCGGTCACGGCCACCGCCGCCTGGGCCGCCAGCGGGCTCAGGGCGCCGCCCAGCATGCCGCGCGCCAGGCCATAGCGCGCCGCGCCGGCCATCACGCCGCCGGCCGCGCCGCCCATCAGACCCTTGCCGGCCTTCTTCTTTTTCGCCGCCTTGGCCGCCGCCTCCTGCTCGGCCATCAGTTCGGCGTTCAGCGTGTTGGCCTCATTCGCCAGGGCCTCGCAGGTCATCTGCCGGTCGCCGGTGCGCAGCACCTGGTAGACGGACGGATCGGCGGCCGGCGCCGCAGCGGGCGTAGGCGCCGGCGCGGCCGCCGGCGCGGGAGCCGCGGGCTGCACCA
>CALKHU010000003.1 GCA_937991555.1 uncultured Caulobacter sp. | reverse complement strand
CGACCCTGAAGGACCGCTCGGGCCGGATCATCGACATCGTCGCTCCGCTCGGCAAAGGCCAGCGCTGCCTGATCGTCGCCCCGCCGCGGGTCGGCAAGACGGTTATGCTGCAGAACATCGCCAAGTCGATCGCGGCCAACCACCCCGAGTGCTACCTGATCGTCCTGCTCATCGACGAGCGGCCGGAAGAAGTGACCGACATGCAGCGCACCGTGCGCGGCGAGGTCATTTCCTCCACCTTCGACGAGCCGGCCACCCGCCACGTGCAGGTCGCCGAGATGGTGATCGAGAAGGCCAAGCGCCTGGTCGAGCACAAGCGCGACGTCATCATCCTGCTGGACTCGGTGACCCGTCTCGGCCGCGCCTACAACACGACGGTTCCGTCGTCGGGCAAGGTGCTGACCGGCGGCGTCGACGCCAACGCCCTGCAGCGCCCGAAGCGCTTCTTCGGCGCCGCGCGGAATGTCGAGGAAGGCGGTTCGCTGACCATCATCGCCACGGCCCTGATCGACACCGGTTCGCGGATGGACGAGGTGATCTTCGAAGAGTTCAAGGGCACCGGGAACTCGGAAATCGTCCTCGACCGCAAGGTCGCCGACAAGCGCATCTTCCCGGCCATCGACATTCTCAAGTCGGGCACCCGCAAGGAAGAGCTCATCACGCCGCGCGACCAGCTGCAGAAGACCTACGTCCTGCGCCGCATCGTCAACCCGATGGGCGCCCAGGACGCGATCGAGTTCCTGATCGACAAGCTGCGGCAGACCAAGAACAACGCCGACTTCTTCCAGTCGATGAACACCTGACGCCGGCTCGGCGACGCCGTCGATCCAAAGGCAAAGGGCGCGGGTCACCCCGCGCCCTTCGTCGTTCCGCCATGCCTCGGGCGGTCAGGGGATGAGCAGGGTCGATCCCGTGGTGCCGCGGCCTTCCAGCGCCTCGTGCGCCGCGCGGGCCTCGGCGAGCGGGAAGGTCTGGCCGATCTCGACCTTCACCGCGCCGGCGGCCAGCACCTCGAACAGGGCGCCGGCGCTCTCGTCGAGCTCGTCCCGTGTGGCGATATAGTCGAAGAGGCCGGGCCGGGTGAGGAACAGGGAGCCGTCCTGGGCGAGACGCGAGGGCAGGACGGCCGGCGCGGGACCGGACGCGTTGCCGTAGCTGACCAGCATGCCCCGGCGCGCTAGGCTCGAGAGACTGCCCTCGAAGGTCGCCGCACCCACCCCGTCATAGACCACGGGGACGCCCTCGCCGCCGGTCAGCGCGCGCACCCGGGCGGCGACGTCTTCCTCGCGATAGAGGATGACGTCTTCGCAGCCCAGCGCGCGGGCGATGTCCGCCTTGGCGGCGTCGCCCGCCGTTCCGATGACGCGGCAGCCCAGATGCCGGGCCCACTGAACCAGGATCTGGCCCACGCCGCCGGCGGCCGCATGGACGAGAACGGTCTGGCCCGACTTCACCGGATAGCAGCGGCGAAGCAGGAACTCCGCCGTCATTCCCTTGAGCAGGGCGGCGGCTGCCGTTTCCGACGACACGCCGGGCGGCAACGGCACGGCGCGGTCGGCCTTGTAGGTGCGGAACTCGGCGTAGGCGCCGAGGGGGCCGCCCGCGTAGCCGGCGCGGTCGCCGGTCTTGAACCGCGTGACCCCCTCCCCGACCGCCTCGACGACGCCGGCGCCCTCGACGCCGAGGACCCCGGGCAGCCGCGCGGGGTAGAGGCCCGAACGGTAGTAGGTGTCGATGAAGTTCAGCCCGATGGCCTCGTGGCGGATCAGGATCTCGCCCGGCCCCGGCGTGGGGACGGGCAGATCGACGACCTCGATCACTTCCGGCCCGCCGGTGCGGGTCGCCTGGATCGCCAGCATCGCCCTAGCCCAGATGTTCGGTGAAGAAGGCCAGCGAGCGCTTGCCGGCCGTCTCGGCGTCACCGGCGTGGTAATGCTCCCCGCCGACGCGGGCGAAGGCGTGGTCGCGGCCCGGGTAGTCGTGGATCGTGACCAGCGGGTGGTTGTCGAGCGCCGCGTGGATGGCGGCCTGCGCCTCCTTCGGAACGAAACCGTCCTCGGCGGCGATGTGGAGCAGCACCGGCCGGGTGATCTTCCCGGCTTCGCCGGTCAGGCTGTCGAGGCCGACGCCATAGTAGCTCACCGCGGCGTCGACATCGGTGCGGGTGGCGGTCAGGAAGGCCATCTTGCCGCCCAGACAGAAGCCGACAGAGCCGACCTTGCCGGTGCAGCCCGGATCGGCGCGGATCGCGTCGATGGTCGCCTGGAGATCGTCCACGCCCTTGTCGGCGTCGAAGGCGTTGAACAGCTGGAAGGCCTTGTCCCACTCTTCCTTCGACTGGTCGGTGATGTCGATGCCGGGCTCGATCCGCCAGAACAGGTCGGGGCAGATGGCGAGGTAGCCCTGGGCGGCGAGGCCGTCGGTGATGTCTCGCATCACGGCGTTGACGCCGAAGATCTCCTGGATCACCACCACGGCCGGCGCCTTGGCGGCCGCCGGTCGGGCGACATAGGCCGAAAACTCGCCGTCGGGCGTCTTGATGGTCAGGCGTTCAGCGCTCATCGTCGGTTATCTCCCGTTGAGGTTCGCCGAGGGTGTTAACAAGCCCGCCCCCGGGTCTGCCATCACAAACCGGCGCCTCGCCAAGGAAAGAGCGGAATGAAGGTCACCATCGAGATCGACTGCACCCCCGTCGAGGCGCGCGCCTTCATGGGCCTGCCCGACGTCACGGCGCTCAATGAGCACATGGTCGCCGAGATGCAGAAGCGCATGGACGCCAACATGGCCGCGCTGGCGCCGGACGAGCTGATGAAGAGCTGGATGGCGTTCGGTACGGGGGCCCAGGAGCAGTTTCGCAAGCTGATGACCGCGGCCATGCCCGCGGCGGCCGGATTCGGGACCAAGTCCGGCGAATGACGGACACCATCTTCGCCCCGGCCACGGCGCCCGGGCGGGCGGCGCTGGCGGTGGTGAGGCTTTCGGGGCCGGGAACGCGCCAGGCGGTCGCCGCCCTCGCCGGTCCGGTGCCCGCTCCGCGGCGGGCGTCGCTGCGGCGGCTGGCCGGCGCCGACGGCGTCGTCATCGACGAGGCCCTGACGTTGTGGTTCCCGGGCCCGGCCAGCTACACGGGCGAGGATTGCGCCGAGTTCCACGTTCACGGCGGACTGGCCGTGGTGGACGCTCTGGTGACCGCCCTCGCCGGGCTGGGCGTTCGGCTGGCCGAGCCGGGAGAGTTCACGCGCCGCGCCTTCCAGAACGGCAAGCTCGACCTCGCCCAAGCGGAGGCGGTGGCGGACCTGATCGACGCCGAGACGACGGCCCAGGCGAGGCAGGCCCTCGACCAGCTCGGCGGCGGCCTCTCGCGGCGCTATGACGCCTGGCGCGAGGCGCTGATCGAGAGTCTGGCCGTGCTCGAGGCGGCGGTGGATTTCCCGGACGAGGATCTGCCGGAGGATGTCGCCGCCCGGGCGCGGCCGCACCTGCAGGCGCTGCTGGCGGAGTTGGACGCCGCGCTGGTGGACGCCGAGCGCGGCCGCCGGGTGCGGGAGGGTTTCCGCATCGCCCTGATCGGGGCGCCGAATGCCGGCAAGAGCAGCCTGCTGAACGGGCTGGTGGAACGGGACGCGGCGATCGTGACCGCGACCCCGGGAACGACACGGGATGTGATCGAGGTTCCGCTGGTCCTGGCCGGATACAGGGCGCTGCTCGCCGACACGGCCGGCGTCCGGGAGACGGACGAGGCGATCGAGGCCGAAGGCGTGCGCCGGGCCCGGTCCTGGGCTTCCGAAGCCGATCTCCGGCTGTGGGTCGTCGACGGCCACGCGTCGGACGGCAGCTGGCGGCATGCGCAGGCGCTCGCGCAGCCCGGCGACCTGTGCGTGATGAACAAGGCAGACCTGCCGCCAAGCCTCGACGGCGACCGGGCCCGCGCCGCCGCGGCGGAGGCCGGCCTCGAGGTGCTGGACGTTTCGATGAAGGCGGAAGGCGCGGCGACGGTCCGGGCGGCGATCACCCGGCGGGTGGTGGAAGCGTTGTCGGCTGCCGAGTTTCCGGCCGCGACGCGCCTGCGCCACGCGGAAAGCCTGCGGGAAGCGGCTGCGCGGGTTGGCCGGGCGCTCGTGCAGACGGAACCGGAACTGGCGGCGGAGGACGTCCGCCTGGCGGCGCGGGCCCTGGAGCGGGTGTCGGGGCGGGTCGATCCGGAGGCGGTGCTCGACCGGGTCTTCTCCAGCTTCTGCATTGGTAAATGAGATGTTTCACGTGAAACACCGGGGGCGGCGCCGGCGCCGGGGGACTCCCGGCCGGCCCGCTTCTGCGCTATATATCGTCTCCGTCGCCCCCGCCCTCGCCGGGGGCGTTCGTTTTCGGACCCCAAGCCTATGACCCGTTCCTGGGATGTCATCGTCATCGGCGGCGGACACGCCGGCTGTGAGGCCGCGGCGGCCTCGGCGCGCTTCGGCGCCCGCACGCTGCTGCTGACCCACAAGCTCGAAACCATCGGCGAGATGAGCTGCAACCCGGCCATCGGCGGTCTCGGCAAGGGTCATCTGGTTCGTGAGATCGATGCGCTCGACGGTCTGATGGGCCGGATGGCGGACCGGGCCGGCATCCAGTTCCGCATGCTCAACCGCTCGAAGGGTCCGGCCGTCCGGGGGCCGCGGGCGCAGATCGACCGCCGGCTCTACCGGGAGGCCATGCAGGCCGAACTGGCCGCCTATGCGAACCTCGAAGTCATCGCTGAAGCCGTCGAGGACCTGATCGTGACGGACGGCGCCGTCGCCGGGGTCGTCGGCGGGTCGGGTCAGGCGTACCGGGCTCCGCGCGTGGTCCTGACCACGGGCACCTTCCTGAAGGGGGTCATCCACCTCGGGGAGAAGCGCATTCCGGCCGGCCGGGTCGGCGACGCGCCGGCCATCGGTCTCTCCGACCGCCTCTACAGCCTCGGCCTCGACATGGGCCGGCTCAAGACCGGCACGCCGGCGCGTCTGGATGGTTCGACCATCGCCTGGGACCGGCTGGAAATGCAGGCGGCCGACGACGAGCCCGTCCCCTTCTCGTTCCTGAACGACCGCATCGATGTGCCGCAGATCCAGTGCGGCATAACCTGGACGACGGAGGACACCCACCGGATCATCGCGGAGCGTCTGACGGAGTCGGCGGTCTATGGCGGTCGGGCGACGGGCCGGGGGCCGCGGTACTGTCCGTCGATCGAGGACAAGGTCGTCCGCTTCGCTGACAAGACCAGCCACCAGGTGTTTCTGGAGCCGGAAGGGCTGGACGACGACACCGTCTATCCGAACGGGGTGTCGACGTCGGTCTCCGAGGAGACGCAGGAGCTGTTCCTGCGGACCATCCCCGGGCTGGAGCAGGTGGCCATCCGACGGTTCGGCTACGCGATCGAGTACGACTATGTCGATCCGCGGGAGCTCTATCCGACCTTGGAGGTGAAGCGTCTCCCTGGCCTGTATCTGGCCGGGCAGATCAACGGCACGACCGGTTATGAAGAGGCCGGCGCTCAGGGGCTGGTGGCGGGCATGAACGCCGCCCGGGCCGCCTCCGGCGCCGAGCCCGCGACCTTCGCCCGCGACGAGGCCTACATCGGCGTGTTGATCGACGATCTGGTCACGCGCGGTGTGACCGAGCCCTACCGGATGTTCACCAGCCGGGCGGAGTTCCGCCTCCTGCTGCGGTCGGACAATGCCGATCAGCGCCTGACGCAGCGCGGGATCGACCTCGGAATCGTCGGCTCCGAAAGGGCTGGCGTGTTTCACGTGAAACATCGGGCGCTCGAGGCGGCGCGGGCGCAGGCCCGATCCTGGTCCTTGACGCCGGCCGCGGCGCAGAAGGCTGGTCTCCCGGTCAAGGCCGACGGTCAGCGCCGCGACCTCAGCCAGCTGCTCGCCTATCCCGGCGTCGATCTCGACGTCCTCGCGAAGCTCTGGCCCGAGATCGCCGGCTGGTCCCCTGCCGTCCGCGAGCAGATCGAGATCGACGCGGCCTACGCCGGCTACCTGGACCGCCAGGCGGCGGACGTCGAGGCCTTCCGCCGGGACGAGGCTCTCAGGCTTCCGGCGGACCTCGACTATTCGGCCATCGGGGGTCTCTCCAACGAGGTCCGCAGCAAGCTCGCCGCCGTCCGCCCCCTCACCCTCGGCCAGGCCGCCCGTATCGAGGGGGTCACCCCCGGCGCCCTCACCGCCCTGCTCGCCCATGTCCGACGCCCTCGCGCCGCCTGAGGCGGCCCACGCGGTGCAGGGCGCCGCCAGTTTCCAGGCCGTGACGGGCGCCACCGATGCGCAGATGGCCGACCTCGAGCGATTTCTGGGTCTGCTGACCGCAGGCAACGCGGTGATGAACCTCGTCGGCCCGGCGACGCTTCCGGACTTCTGGAACCGCCACGCCTGGGACAGCGCGCAGCTTCTCCGCCTGGCGCCGGACGCGCGCGTCTGGGCCGACCTCGGGGCCGGCGCCGGCTTTCCGGGACTGGTGCTGGCCATACTCCTGAAGGGGCGCGAGGGCGCGACGGTGCATCTGGTCGAGAGCATGGCCAAGCGCTGCCGCTTCCTGTCGAGCGTGGTAGAACCGCTGGACCTGCCGGCGGTCATTCACAACAAGCGTGCGGAAGACCTGTCCCTGACTGTGGATATCGTCACCGCCCGGGCTTGCGCGCCGATGTCCCGCCTGCTGGGGTTCGCCCGGCCCTACCTGCAGAAGGGGGCGACCGGCCTGTTTTTGAAGGGACAAGATGTGGTATCCGAGATCGAAGATGCTTCAACATCTTGGAAGTTCAGCCACCGCCTGATCGCGAGCCTGAGCGACCCGCGCGGTCGCATCGTCGAAGTGAAGGGATTGTCCCGTGTCCGATAGGCCCCAACCGGTCCTGCCGCCCGCCCCGATGCGGGTCCTGGCCGTCGCCAACCAGAAGGGCGGCGTGGGCAAGACGACGACCGCCATCAACCTCGGCACCGCCCTGGCCGCCGTGGGCGAGCGGGTGTTGCTGATCGACGCCGATCCCCAGGGCAACGCCTCGACCGGCCTCGGCATTCCGCGCCAGCAGCGCAAGACCACGCTCTATGATGTGCTGATGGGCGAAACCCCTGCCGCCGAGGCGGCTGTGCCCACCGCCCTCCCCGGCTTCGACATCATTCCGTCGGACCCGGACCTGTCCGGCGTCGAGCTCGAACTCGGCCACGCCCCGCGACGGTCCTACCGGCTGCGGGACTCGCTGGAAGCGCTGCGCGCGGCCGGTCCGTACACCTACGTCCTGATCGACTGCCCGCCGTCGCTCAACCTGCTGACGGTCAACGCGATGACCGCCGCCGACGCCGTCTTTGTGCCGTTGCAGACCGAGTTCTTCGCCCTGGAAGGCCTGACCCAGCTGATGCGCACGGTCGACCTGGTGCGCGGCAGCCTCAACCCGCAGCTCGAGATCCAGGGCGTGGTCCTGACCATGTTCGACCGCCGCAACAGCCTGTCCGAGCAGGTCGCGCGCGATGTCCGGGCCCACTTCGGGTCGAAGGTCTACGAGACGGTGATCCCCCGCAATGTGCGGGTTTCCGAGGCGCCGTCGTTCGGCAAGCCGGTGCTGATCTACGACCTGAAGTGCGCCGGGTCGCAGGCCTATCTGAAGCTCGCCCGCGAGGTCGTGGGTCGCGAGCGTGAGCGCCGCCTGGCGGCCGCGTAGGGAGTCATGACGACAATGGCAGAAGGTCGACGGGGCCTGGGTCGCGGGCTGTCCGCGCTGCTCGGCGAGGCCGAGGCGGAGAACACGGCCGCCCCGGCCGGCGAGCCTTCGGGCGCGCGCGAGATTCCCATAGAGCTCATCCATCGCAATCCCGACCAGCCGCGCCGGCATTTCGGCGAGGAGCAGCTGGCCGAGCTGGCCGACTCGATCCGCGAGAAGGGCGTCCTGCAGCCTGTCCTCGTGCGTCCGGCGCCGGGAAACCCGGGCGAGTACCAGCTCGTGGCCGGCGAACGCCGCTGGCGTGCGTCCCAGGCGGCGGGCCTCCGCGCCATCCCGGCCCTGGTCCGCGAGCTCGACGACCGGCAGGTGCTCGAGATCGCCATCGTCGAGAACGTGCAGCGCGCCGACCTGGGGGTGATCGAGGAGGCGCTGAGCTACAAGGCGCTGATGGAGCGGTTCGATCGCACCCAGGAAGAGGTCGCCCAGGTGGTCGGCAAGAGCCGCCCGCATGTCGCCAACGCGCTGCGGCTGCTGACCCTTCCCGAGGAGATCCAGGGCTACCTCGCCGACGGCCGCCTCACGGCGGGTCACGCGCGCGCGCTGGTCGGTCATCCTCATGCCGTACCGATCGCGCGGGTGATCATTGAAAAGGGCCTCAACGTTCGCGAGACGGAAGCGCTGGTGAAGCGCGGCATTCTCGACCCGAGGCCATCCTCGTCGGGGCAGACCGCCGGCCGCACCGGCAAGGACGCTGACACCGCGGCGCTTGAGGACGACCTGTCGGAAGTCCTCGGCCTGCCCGTGGAGATCCGCGACGCCGGCGGCGCCGGCGAGATCCGCATCCGTTACAAGACGCTCGAGCAGCTCGACGACCTCTGCCGCCGTCTGACGAGGGGCGGCTGAGGCGCAGGGAGGCGTATCAAGGGTCGACGCGAGGCGCTAATTTCGCCACAGCGCCAATTTTCATTCGCCGCCTAGCAAGTCCTTGAAAACAAAAGTGATTTTCTGCCGGCCTGGCGCGCCCGAAGCGGGAGGGCCGCCGGCGCGGCCCGCTAGAGCCCCAGCCGTCGCGCCCGGCCGGCGATGGTGAGGGCCAGTCGCTCGGCCAGCAGGTGATCCGGCGCGCCGGCGGTCTTGCAGGCCAGGTCGGCGGCCAGCACCTCCGGGTGCAACGCGAGCAGGTGCTCGAGTGTCCAGGCGCGCGCCTGTCTCAACACCTCACGCTCGTTCTTCCAGAATACGCCGGACGCCTTGGCGGCTTCGGCCAGACTGGCGCCGTTTCCGGCGAGGGTGAGGATGCGGCGCAGGCGGGCTAGGTGCATGCCCATGGCGCGCACGGCGGCGGGACCCCCCTCGCCTTCCGCGGCGGCGCGACGGAGCCCCGCCTGGGCGGCGGCGAGCCGGCCGCCGAAGGCGTCGGAGGCCGCGTCCGCCAGCGAAGCTTCCGGCTCCACCCCGAGAAAATCCTCGAGGTCTTTCGGGGTCGCGATCCGGCCGCTGCCGGGTCCCAGCCAGAGGGCCAGCCGCTCCATTTCCTGCCGCGCCACGCCGCGTTCGCGCGGGAGTCGCGACACGAACAGCTCCAGCGCCTGGGAGTCGAGGCCGACCTTGTCGGCGGCGAGCGATTCCCGGACCAGGCGCGCCACGTCGCCGGGTTCGTCCTCGTAGCAGGGGATGGTCGCGCAGGCCGCTGACTTCTCGGCCACCTTGCGCAGCGCGGAGTCGCGGCCCAGGGCGCCGGCCTCGATCAGGAAGAAGGCGTCGGGATTGAGCCGGCCGTCGGCATGGGCCTGCAACGCCTCGGCCGCGGCCTTGTCCGGTCCGGACTTGTCGCCGCCGAAGCGGACACGGACGAGACGCCGTCCGCCCATCATCGAGATGGCCGACAGTTCTCCCTCCAGACGGCCGCCCTCCAGCTCGTCGTCAGTGAGCATGGCGGTGTCGAAGGGGTCGTCAGGGTTCGCCGTCACCACCCTGGCCAGGCGGTCGGCGCGCTCCCGCACCCCGCCCCGGTCCCGACCATAGATCAGCGCCGCGCGGACGCCGGCGTCCGGGCCCTTCAGGAATCGTTCGACGTCAGGTCGCTTGGAGATGATCACGGCGCGGCGAGCCTCAGCCCGGCCGGGCCATCCAGGTGGCCAGCTGCAGCTGGATCTTCCGCGCCAGCTCGCCGGCGGCGCGTGCTTCGGCGTCCTGGTGGCCGGCGATCGAGGCGTAGGGCTGGTCGGCGCGGTCGAAGGTGACCTCCGTCGAGGTCTGACCCCGGAAGGCGACCGCGCCCGTGCGAACGTCCTTCAGCTCCCAGGTCGCATCCAGCACGAGTTCGTACCGGCTGGCGGCGGAATCGACGCGCCGGCCGCGCGGCGTGCGGGTCTGGCGGAGGTCGATTTTCAGCTGATAGGCGGGCGGCGCGGCGAGGTCCCGGGCCAGGGCGTCGTCGAGAGCTTCCCGAAGCAGATAGCCTGTCCGGCCCTCCGGCGAGACGGTTTCGATCGACGACAACCCGGGCGCGACGCCGGGCTGGGCGTACATCGGCGTGAACCCGCAGCCGGCGAGGGCCGGGGCCGTGCCCAGCAGCACCAGAGCGAGCAGCCGCGCCTTCATCCTAACCCGCCACGATGTTCACGATACGACCGGGCACGACGATGACCTTCCGCACGGCCTGACCCCCAAGGTGGACCGATACGGTCGGGTCCGCCAGCGCCTTTTCGCGCACGGCCGTCTCATCGGCGTCCGCCGGGACCCGAATCTCGCCGCGGCGCTTGCCGTTCACCTGCACCGGCAGAACCAGCTCGGCGTCGACCACCAGCGCCGGATCGGCCTTGGGCCAGGGCGCGTCCACGACCATGCCTTCGCCGCCGATGCGAGCCCAGCACTCCTCCGCCAGGTGCGGCGTGAAGGGCGCGATCAGGCGCGCGAGAACCGACAGGGCCTCGGCCCGGGCGCTCGCCACCCCCGCGTCGCCGGCCTGGAAGCCTTTGAGAACATTGAGAAACTCATACAGCCGGGCAATGCCGCTGTTGAACCGGAAGGTTTCGATCGAATCGGTGATCGCCTTGATCGTTTTGTGCGTGGCCCGGCGCAGCTCATCCGCGCGTGCGTCGGTATCCGGTCCTGTCGCGCCGGGCGCGTCGGCGTCGAACTCGGCCCAGACGCGGCTGACGAAGCGGCCGGCGCCCTCGACCCCGCCCGTGGTCCACTGCACGTCCCGCTCGGGCGGGCTGTCCGACATCACGAACAGGCGCGCGGCGTCCACGCCGTAGGTCTCGAAGATCGCTTCGGGCGCGACGACGTTCTTCTTGGACTTGGACATCTTCTCGATGTCGCCGATGACCAGGGGTTCGCCGGTGGCGGCGACCCGCGCGCGGCGGGTGGCGCCCTCCTGCTCGACGACGATCATCGAAGGCTCAACCCAGTCGCCGGACTGGGTCTTGTAGGTCTCGTGCGTGACCATGCCCTGGGTGAACAGGCCGGCGAAGGGCTCGGCCACCGACAGCATGCCCTCGTCCTTCAGGGCGCGCGTGACGAAGCGGGCGTACAGCAGGTGCAGGACCGCATGCTCGACGCCGCCGATGTACTGGTCCACCGGCAGCCAGCGGTCGGCGGCCGCCCTGTCGATCGGCGCATCGGCCTCCGGGTTGGCGAAGCGCGCGAAGTACCAGGACGAATCCATGAAGGTGTCCAGGGTGTCGGTCTCGCGCTCGGCCTTTCCGCCGCAGGTCGGGCACGTCGTGAACCGCCATGTCGGGTGGTGCAGCAGCGGATTGCCCGGCCGGTCGAAGGTCACGTCCTCGGGCAGGGTGATCGGCAGCTGGTCGGCCGGCGCCGGAACCACGCCGCACTTTCCGCAGTGGATCACCGGAATGGGGCAACCCCAGTAGCGCTGCCGCGAGACGCCCCAGTCGCGCAGGCGGTAGACGGTGGCGCCCTTGCCCTTCCCGGCGGCCTCGATGCGGGCGACGGCCTCGGCCTTGGCCTGCTCGACCGTCATCCCGTCCATGAAGCCCGAGTTGAAGATCCTGCCCGGCCCCGTGTAGGCCTCGGAACCCACCATGAAGGTGGCGGGGTGGGCATCCGCCGGCAGCACGACCGGCTTCACATCCAGGCCGTACTTGCGGGCGAAGTCCAGATCGCGCTGGTCATGCGCCGGGCAGCCGAATATGGCGCCCGTGCCGTAGTCCATCAGGATGAAGTTGGCGATCCACACCGGCAGGGTCTGGCCGTCGACGAACGGGTGCTTGACCCGCAGACCCGTGTCCAGACCCAGCTTCTCGGCGCCTTCGATATCGGCTTCCGAGGTGCCGCCCTTGCGGCACTCGGTGATGAAGGCGGCGACCTTCGGGTCGGCGGCCAGCCGCTCGGCCAGCGGATGATCGGGCGCAATCCCGACGAAGGCCGCGCCGAACAGGGTGTCGGGACGGGTCGTGTAGACTTCCAGGCCGGCCTCGAAGCCCTCGGGCGCATGGCCGTCGAAGTCGAAGAAGAACTGCAGGCCCGTGGACCGGCCGATCCAGTTCTCCTGCATGGTGCGGACCTTGTCCGGCCAGCGCTCCAGGCTCTGCAGCCCGTCGATCAGCGCGTCGGCGTAGTCGGTGATGCGCAGGAACCACTGGGTGAGCTTCTTCTTCTCGACCACCGCGCCCGAACGCCAGCCGCGGCCATCGATGACCTGCTCGTTGGCCAGAACGGTCATGTCGACCGGGTCCCAGTTGACCGTGGCCTCCTTGCGGTAGACCAGCCCGCGCTCCATCAGCTTCAGGAACCAGGCCTGCTGCTTGCCGTAGTATTCCGGGTCGCAGGTCGCGAACTCGCGGCTCCAGTCGATCGACAGACCCAGCGCCTTCAGCTGCTCGCGCATGGCGGCGATGTTGTCGTAGGTCCAGCCCTTGGGGTGGACCCCCCGCTCCATGGCCGCGTTCTCGGCCGGCATACCGAAGGCGTCCCAGCCCATCGGGTGCAGCACCGCGTGCCCCTGGGCGCGCCGGTACCGCGCCACCACATCCCCCATGGCGTAGTTGCGGACGTGCCCCATGTGGATGCGCCCCGACGGGTAGGGGAACATCTCGAGCACGTAGTACTTCGGCCGCGGGTCGTCGTTGGCGACGCGGAAAACGTCCTTGCGGGCCCAGGCGTCACGCCATTTGGGCTCCACGTCCTTCGGATTGTATCTGGCCATTGAGCCTTGGGATCTTCCGGGGGCCGGAGGATTATCCGGCCATGTTGGCCAGCCGCAGCTGGCGGGCCTTGGTCAGGATGGCGTTCTCGATATCCGTCTCGGTCTGGGCGGACGTCGGGGCGTCGGTCCAGCCGCCGGCGCCATCGCTGACCTGCTTGAACACGGTCACGTTGAGGCCGTCGGCCCTAAGTCGGGTGTCGAGGATGTAGACCGTCGCCTTGAAGCGCTCGTCGGGCTTCTCGGGGTTGGTGTACCAGTCGGTGATCACCACGCCGCCATAGGGGTCGGCCGAGGCCAGCGGCATGAACGAGAGCGTGTCCAGGGTGGCGCGCCACAGATAGCCGTTCACGCCGATGGTGGCCGCTTCGCCGCCCTTGGCCGCGGAGCCCTTGCGGCCGGCGAAGGGCAGCCAGCCGCCCTCTTCCTGCGTCTGGAAGGTCCGCGAACCGCCGCTCGTTCCGCAGGCGGCGACGCCCCCCAGCGCCAGGGCGAGAACCCCGACGGAGACGACCCGCTTCCACGACCTGCGCGCAAACGCCATTTCTATCTCGCTCCACACGTTCGGCGCCGCGCTTGACATGCCGGCGCGGCGGCGTCCACCCCCGACGCCTTTGTCAGCCCGGTCTACAACAGGGCCGCCTCGCCGCCAAACGGGAATCTCGTGGCCTTCGCGCCACAGGCGACCCGGGAATCGGCGCTCGCCCCATCCGAGTCGACCCATGGTCTGTTGACCCCGGCCCAGACCCGCTTTTAATCGTGATCGAGGCTCACCATGTTTCATGATGAAAGATGGCAAGAGCGAGACGGCTGGGGGAGCCGGAACGGCGGATATGACGAAGGTCCTGAGCATCGCTGCGATCTCGGCGCTGGCCCTTGCGGGCTCGGCGACCCTGGCGCACGCCCAGGCCGCGCCGGCGAAGCCGAAGCCCAACTTCACCGTCCAGGGCGACTTCAACGCCCGTGACGCCCAGTTCGGCCCGCAGGAGGGCCGCCGGCTGGTGTGGGACGCGAAGAAGGGCCGCTGGGGCCTGACCCTCGACATCACCCCGCGCGCCGATCTCGGCCCGACCGCCCGCGACGTCGAGGCGGGCGCCTTCTTCAAGGTGACCCCGCGCCTGCGCGTCGGCGGCGCTGTCGGCGTCGGACCCAATCAGCCGGCGCCGATCCGGAAGACCGATGGCCGCGAGGAAACCCCGCGCGTCCGGCTCGAGACCGCGTTCAAGTTCTGAAGCCGTCCACCATGGCGAAGCCCGCGGCGCCCGAGCTGACCAGCTCCGGCGCCGTTTTCACGTTGACGCCGCCCAGCGCATAGACGGGCAGGGGCGCCGCGGCGACGAAGGCCGCGAAGCCTTGCGCGCCCATCGGCGCGCCGGCCGAAGGACTTCGGCTCGGGAACACCGTCGAGGCCAGCACGACGTCGCACCCGACCGACTTCGCCCGCCGCGCGGCGTCAAGCGAATGGGCGGCGGCAGAGAGGATCCAGTGGGGGTGATCGCTCCGGAGCCGGGTCGCAGCCCCGATCTCACGCTCCGGCAGGTGCACGCCGGCGGCTCCGGCGGCTTCGGCCAGATCGGCGTCCGCGCCGACGAGCAGCAGCAACTCCCGCTCACGCGCTATCGCCGCCAGCGCCCTGGCCCGGGTCAGCGCGTCGACCGCGCCGAAAGCCCGGTAGATGACGCCCGCGCCGGCCGGAAGGCGCGCTGCAATGGCCTCGGGATCGGGCGTCCGGGCCGGGTCCGTGACGAACAGCAGGCGGGGCAGGGGCTTTCCGGACGCGAAGCGGGGCCGTAAGGACGCGGCCAGGTCCATCAGCCGCTGGAGATCATCCGTTGCCTGATCCATCGATCGCCGCGCTACGCCTTTCGGTTCTGCACCGCATCGCCGCGGCGGCGGAGGCGGCCGGGCGATCGGAGGGCGATGTGACCCTTGTCGCCGTCTCCAAGCAACAGCCGGATGACCGGATCGACGCCATCCTGGCGACCGGTCAGCGCGTGTTCGGCGAGAACCGGGTCCAGGAGGCGCAGCAGCGCTGGACTCCGCAGCGTCGCAAGGATGTGGAACTGCGCCTGATCGGCCCCCTGCAGACCAACAAGACGCGCGAGGCCGTGGCCCTGTTCGACGTCATCGAGACCGTGGACCGCGAAAGGCTGGCCGTGGCCCTGGCGCAGGAGCAGGCCAGAACCGGCAAGGCGCCGCGCGTCTACATCCAGGTCAACACCGGCGAGGAGCCGCAGAAGGCCGGCGTCGCGCCGGGTGGGGCCGATGCGCTCGTCGCCCGGTGCCGCGACCTGGGCCTGGCCGTCGAGGGCCTGATGTGCATCCCGCCGGAAGCGGAGCCGCCGGGTCCCCACTTCGCGCTGCTGGCCAGGATCGCGGCGCGGAACGGGCTTTCGAAGCTGTCGATGGGTATGAGCGCCGACTACGAGACGGCGGTCCGCTTCGGCGCCACCAGCGTCCGGGTCGGTTCGGCCCTGTTCGGCGCGAGAGCGCCTCGGGCGGACCGGTGAGCGGTTCCGCCGCCCGGGCGGACTACAGGGGCTGACTTCAGCCTCATTGTGCCTATCTGTGGAACGCGGCGGCCGCTCGAGTGGTTGGCCAGAACCCCCGAACCGGTGCATGTTCAGCCCATGGCGCAACGCAAGACCCTCCTCATCGTCGACGACGACAACGATCTCCGGGGCGCACTCGCCGAGCAGCTGCAGCTCCATGAGGAGTTCGCGGTGGTCCAGGCCGAGACAGCGGGCGAGGGCGCGCGACTGGGCAAGGAAGCCCGGCCGGACCTGATCCTGCTCGACGTCGACCTGCCCGACATGGATGGCCGCGAGGCCTGCCGGCTGATGCGCAAGGGCGGCGTGACCGCGCCGATCGTGATGCTCACGGCGGCGGCGACGGACGCCGATACGATCCTGGGGCTCGACTCCGGCGCCAACGACTACGTCACCAAGCCGTTCAGGTTCGGGGTGCTGCTGGCGCGGATCCGCGCGCACCTGCGCAGCCACGAGGCGTCCGAGGACGCCGTCTTCCGCATTGGCCCGTACGAGTTCCGGCCGGCCCAGAAGCTGCTCGTCGATGACAAGGGCAAGAAGATCCGGCTGACCGAGAAGGAAACCAACATCCTCAAGTACCTCTATCGCTCCGGCGCCAAGGCGGTGTCGCGCGAGGAGCTGCTGACCGAGGTGTGGGGCTACAATGCCGGGGTGACGACGCACACGCTGGAAACCCACGTCTACCGGCTGCGCCAGAAGATCGAGCCCGATCCGGCCAATGCGCGTCTGCTGCTGACCGAGGCGGGCGGGTACCGCCTGCAGCCCTAGACCATCAGGTCCGCCGTCACCGGTGCGTGGTCGCTGGGCCTGTCCCAGCCGCGGACGTCGTCGTGGATCTTCGCGACCACCTTGCCGGTGTGGAAGGCGGCGTCGCGCAGGCCGGGCGTGACCAGGATGTGGTCGAGCAGCAGGCCGCGGTTGCTCTGCCGGAAGTCGGCGGCGCGGTAGCTCCACCAGCTGGCCAGCTTTTCGGGCTCGGGCGCCGCCTCCCGCATCAGGTTCAGGAAACCGAGCGAGGCCTCCATCCTGCGGAAGGCCTCGATCTCGACCGGCGTGTGGCTGACGATCTTCGACATGTACCGGTGGTTCCAGACGTCGAACTCCCCGGGGGCCACGTTGAGATCGCCGGTGACGATCAGCGGGTCCTTCGGATTCCGCCGGGCGAGTTCGGCGGTCAGGGTCTCGTAGAAGTCCAGCTTGTGGTCGAACTTGGGGTTCAGCGCCCGGTCCGGCGTGTCGCCGCCGGCCGGAATGTAGAAGTTGTGGATGTCGACGCCGGCGATGCGGGCGCCGACGCAGCGGGCGTGGCCCTCGCGGCAGGCGTTGAGCGGGGCCGTATCCTCGATCGGAAACCGTGAGGCGATGGCCACGCCGTGCCAGCCCTTCTGACCCGCGATGCGGAAGTGGCTGAAGCCGAGATCCTCGAACATCGCCTTCGGGAACTCGCCCGTCTGGCACTTGATCTCCTGCAGGCACAGGACATCGGGGGCGATCTCGTCGACCATGCGGCCGATCAGCTCGCCGCGCGGGCGGACGGAGTTGATGTTCCAGGTGGCGAGGCGCAGGCGCATGGGGCGGAAATAAGCTGCTTCGGGCGAAAGAAAACCGCCCGGACGCAGACGCATCCGGGCGGGATAAGGTGGTCTCTCATGCCGCCGCCGGGAGGGGATAGGTTCCGGCACGGTGCGGCGGTTTCGCGAGGTCGGGCGCGCAACCGCTATGCGTGGCATTATTGCAACGAAGAGCCAGAAACGTCAACCGGCTGAATCGCGGTATTTGCCTGTTGCGATTGTGTCACAATCCGGCCTGGTCAGGAGGGGCGGGACCGGGGCTCGGGAGTCCGGAACAGCGCCGGGTCGAGGCCTG
This sequence comes from uncultured Caulobacter sp., assembly GCA_937991555.1. Classification (GTDB taxonomy): domain Bacteria; phylum Pseudomonadota; class Alphaproteobacteria; order Caulobacterales; family Caulobacteraceae; genus Caulobacter. The sequence continues at coordinate 2,376 of CALKHU010000003.1, read as the reverse complement.
ACGCGCGGACCAGGCTGGTCAGCCGCACCCGGGTCGGGTTGTTGCGGGCGTCGGTCACGGTCCAGCCGACCAGCTGCATCGGGCTGTCATGGAACACCATGGTGATCTGGCCCTTGGTCTTGCCCGCCCGGTCCTGGGCCGTGACCTCGAAGCCGTCGTTCAGGCGGCGGACGCCGGCGATGTGAACGCCGCGGTCGAAGCGGATCTCGTCGGCGAGGAACAGCTTCAGCGGCGTCTGGCTGAGGAAGTAGCGGTTCACGGTCTTGAGCCGCTTGTCGGCGACCGAGACCACGCGGCCGTCCGAAACGACCAGCAGGCTGGACGGGGCTTCGTACTCGAAGCGGGCCTTGCCGGGGCGTTGCAGATAGAGCGAGCCGGTCGTCTGGGTGCCGCGCGCGTCGGTCTGCACGAACTTGCCGCGCGCCGACTGCAGGCTCTGCAGATAGGCCGTCGCCTTGTCGACAAGAGCCTGATCGGCCGGCGCAAGGGCGGCGTGGGCGAGGCCGGGAGCCAGAAGCAGGGCCGGTCCGGCGGCGAGGAGGGCGCGTCGCGTGGTCGTCATGTCGTCCGTCTAGCAGAGCCGCAGGGCGATTTCTTGACCACACAACCGCCTAGGGCGGCGGAGGGGCCAGGATCTCGCGCTTGCCGGCGTGGTTGGCGGGACTGACAACGCCCTCCTGCTCCATCCGTTCAATCAGCGAGGCGGCGCGGTTGTAGCCGATCTGCAGCCGGCGCTGGATGTAGCTGGTCGAGGCCTTGCCGTCGCGGGTGACCACGGCGACCGCGCGGTCGTAGAGGCTGTTCTCGTCGCCGCCGCCCTCGCCGCCGCCGTAGCCGGCCTCGCCGCCGTCCTCGTCGTCGCCGCCGGCCGTGACCTCCTCGAGGTACTGCGGGCTGCCCTGGTCGCGCAGGAACTTCGCCACGGCCGCGACCTCCTCGTCGGCGACGAAGGGGCCGTGCAGGCGCGTCAGACGCCCGCCCGAGCCGCCGGCCATGTAGAGCATGTCGCCCTGGCCCAGCAGCTGCTCGGCGCCCTGTTCGCCGAGGATGGTCCGGCTGTCGATGCGCGAGGTGACCTGGAAGCTGATCCGGGTCGGGAAGTTGGCCTTGATCACGCCGGTGATGACGTCCACCGACGGACGCTGGGTGGCCATGATCAGGTGGATGCCGGCGGCGCGGGCCATCTGGGCGAGGCGCTGCACCGCGCCCTCGATGTCCTTGCCGGCGACCAGCATCAGGTCGGCGACCTCGTCGATGACCACCACCAGATAGGGCATCGGCTCGGGGCGGATCTTCTCGCTCTCGAAGATGGCGCGGCCGGCCTCGTCGAACCCCGTCTGCACGGTTCGCTCGAAGTGCTCGCCCTTGTCCAGCGCCTCGCGGGCGCGCTCGTTGTAGGCCGCGATGCCGCGCACGCCGATCTTGGCCATGCGGCGATAGCGGTCCTCCATCTCGCGGACGGTCCACTTCAGGGCGACGATGGCCTTCTTGGCGTCGGTCACGACCGGGGCCAGCAGGTGCGGGATGCCGTCGTAGACGCTCAGTTCGAGCATCTTGGGGTCGATCATGATGAACCGGCACTGCTCGGGCGGCAGGCGGTAGAGGATCGACAGGATCATGGCGTTGACGCCGACCGACTTGCCCGAGCCGGTGGTGCCGGCGATCAGCAGGTGGGGCATCTTGGCCAGGTCGGCGATGTAGGGCTCGCCGCCGATGGTCTCGCCCAACGCCATCGGCAGGGTCTGGGAAGCCTTCTCGTAGTCGGCGCTGGCCAGCAGGTCGCGCAGATAGACCGTCTCGCGCTTGGCGTTGGGCAGTTCCAGCGCGATGGCGTTGCGGCCCGAGACCACCGATACCCGGCAGGCGGCCACGCCCATCGAGCGGGCGATGTCGTCAGACAGGGCGACCACCCGGGCGTGCTTCACGCCCGGCGCGGGCACCAGCTCGTAGAGGGTGACGACCGGGCCCGGGCGGATCTGGTCGATGTTTCCGCGGATGCCGAACTCGGCCAGCACGCTCTCCAGCAAGCGGGCGTTCTGGCGCAGGGCCTCCTCGTCGAAGCCGCCGACGCGGGGCTTGGGCTTGGCCAGCATCGCCAGCTCCGGCAGCTGGAAGCCGTCGCCCGGGCCGTCGAAGTCGAAGCTCTTCTGGCGCTCCCGCACTTCGCGCCCGCTGTCCTTGGGCGCGGTCTTGGGCGCCCTGATCGCCGGGGCGCGGCCGCGGGAGGCGGCCGGGATGTCGTCTAGGTCCCCGTCGTCGTCCCCGGGGGTCGGGGGCGCGGGATCATCGGCGAAACGGATCGGCCGCGGCTCGGCCTTCGCAGCGCGACGGGCGGCGGGCCGGGCGGCCGCGCGCGGCGCCGCGACCTCGGGCGCA
>CALKHU010000002.1 GCA_937991555.1 uncultured Caulobacter sp. | reverse complement strand
GTGCCGACGGTGCGCCCCTCGACCATGACCGGGGTGCGGACCACATGCTCGGCGCCCGGCGCGGCGGCGGAATCCTTGCGCGTGGCGATGACGCGGCCCTCGGCGTCGATCAGGCTGGCGACCCTTACACCGGGCGCGCCGACCATCGCATCGACCGCCTTGGCGGCGGCCGCCTCGTCGCCGGACGCGAGCGCCGGCGCCGCGATGCGGGCGACCACGCTGTTCATGGAGGCGGTCGTGGCGCGCGACTCCTGCAGCGACACCGCCCACTGCTGAAGCATGAAGGTTGCGCACGCGGCCAGCAGCACCGCGACGGTCGTGACCAGCGCCACGCTCGCGATGCGCGCCTGGAACGGCGCGTGGCTGGACGCCTGATGGGTGCTTTGGCTCTTGTCCATCTGCCCGGAATACAACCCCATGACGTGGCCGTTTTCGCACAGTCTCCCTAACAGTTCGCTTCTGCGACGAATTAACCGTTCATTTACGTTGGCGCCCCTTAAGGTTTCGTTTACCTTCATTTCGCCTGTGGGCAGATGGAGAGTTGGACGTGGAAAAGGTTTTTGTGGTTCAGAAGGTCGCTCGAAAGCTCTTCGCGACCGAAGCCGCGCTGGACGCGGCGATGACCGAAGCCGCCGAACTGATGGCCGAGATGCTGAAGGCCCGTAAGGACCTCCACCTGTCGGCGGTGGTCGGCGACAACGCCTCCGCGAAGCTGGTCGAGGCCCTCGCGGCTCTCGGCGAGGCCCGCACGGCGATCGTCGGCGCTCACAACGAGCTCAACGACGTGAAGCTGCGCATCGGGGTTCGCACCAAGATGACCGGCTGGGAAGACAAGCCGCCCCAGTTCGCGCAGGAGAACGAAGATCTGCGTCAGGTCAGCTGACGGCGGACGTTGCAATAGTTTAATGCGTATGGGCCTCTAATCTCCGTTAGAGGCCCTTCTCATGTACACCTCGCCACTGCCGCTGATCGGATGGGGCGCCACCCTGGCGGTCTTTGCGCTGGCCTGGTGGAAGGGCGGGCAACCCGAGCGCTACGGGGCGTCGCTGAAGCTGGCCACGTCCCTGATCGCGCTGGTGGTCCATATTGCGCTCAAGCAGCAGACGATTTCGATCGCGCTGCTGATCGCCGATGGCGTTCTGGCCTTGGGATTCCTGCTGCTCGCCATCCGGTACGCGAGCCTCTGGACCGGAGCCTGCATGATCCTGCAGGCCGGTCAGTTCAGCCTCCACGCCTACTATCTGGTCGCCGAGCTTGCGCGCGACCGTCTCTACGCGGTCACGAACAACCTGGTCACGCTCGGCATCCTGGTCTGCATCCTGACCGGCACCCTGCTCGCCTGGCGGCGGAGGAGCGGAGCTCAGGCCGACTGAGCTGGCTTGCGGGCCGCCGTCGTCAGCGCCACCCCGCCAAGAATCAGCGCCAGCGCCGCGAACGCGGACCATCCCGGCCGCTCGCCCATCAGCCCCACTCCCAGCAGCGTCGCCCACAGCGGCAACAGATAGACGGTCATGCTGGTGAACACCGCCCCGCGGCGCTGCAGCAGCCAGACCCAGCCGACGGTGCCCAGCCCGCTCGAGGCGACGCCGAGCAGCACCGTGACGACCGCGGGCCAGAACGGCGGCGGCGGCGGCGGCCCGGCCATGACCAGCGCGCCCCCGGTCGCGAACACCGCCCCGGTCAGGCACATCATCAGCGCCCCGATGGTTGACGTCTGCGGCGGAGCCTTGCGCATCAGGATGTTCGACGCCGCATAGAGAAAGGCGGCGCATATCGCCAGGCCGAGGAAGCCGGCCTCGACCGAAACCCCGCCCGCCATTCGGGGGGCCACCAGCGCCAGCAGCCCCACGAAGCCCAAGGCCACCCCCAGCGCCTTGCGCCGGTCCAGCCGCTCGTCCGCCAGCAGAAGATGCGCCAGCATGGCGGTGAACACCGGCGATGCGCCGTTGCAGATCGCGTTGATCGCGCTCGGCAGTTCCCTGGCCGCGGTCGAGAACATGAAGAACGGCGCCGCGAAGCCGACCAGACCCACGAGCGCGTAGGGAATCCACGGCGACGCCCGGTCCAGGGCCAGCTTCGGCGCCTGCTCCCCCCGGGCGGAGGCCAGCAGCCACAGCGTCAGCGACGCCACCCAGAGGCGGCCGGCCGAGACCCAGAACGGATGGATGCCGTCGACGGCGATCTTCAGCCCGGCGAAGGCCGAGCCCCAGGTGACCACCAGGATCGCCAGCACGATCCAGTCGAGATACCGATTCTGCCCCGCCATGCCTCTCTCTATGGCCCGGCGGCGGCCGCGCCAAATCACGCCCTGTAAGAGAAGATTTTTGCGCGACAGACCGTCGCTGGCGGCCTCCTGAGAAAAACTTCACTTGTGCGGCGCAGCGAAATCGGGTTCTTCGGCGGCGGGCCACGCCCTCCCAACGGGGCGCTGCTCATCTGCAAGGATGGGAGACATCGCAGTGACCACGATTCCGACCAAGCCGGAGAACCGCCCGGCGCGCCCCGAATTCTCTTCTGGCCCGTGCGCCAAGAGACCCGGCTGGACCACCCAAAGCCTGAACGACGCCGTCCTCGGACGCTCGCACCGCGGCAAGCCCGGCAAGGCGAAGCTGAAGCTGGCGATCGACCGTACCCGTGAGGTGCTGGGCGTTCCGGCCGACTTCCTGGTCGGCATCGTGCCCGGCTCCGACACCGGCGCCGTCGAGATGGCCATGTGGTCGATGCTCGGCCCGCGCCCGGTCCAGCTGCTGGCCTTCGAGTCGTTCGGCAAGGACTGGGTCACGGACGTCACCAAACAGCTGAAGCTGCCGGACGTGGAGGTGCTCGACGCCCCCTACGGCCAGCTGCCGGACACGTCGAAGGTCCGCCCGGACGCCGACCTGGTGTTCACCTGGAACGGCACCACCAGCGGCGTACGCGTGCCCAACGCCGACTTCATCAGCGCCGAGCGCGAAGGCATCGTGATCTGCGACGCCACCAGCGCCGCCTTCGCCCAGGACCTGGACTGGACGAAGCTCGATGCGATCACCTTCTCCTGGCAGAAGGCGCTCGGCGGCGAGGGCGCGCACGGCATCCTGATCCTGTCGCCCCGCGCTGTCGCCCGGCTGGAGAGCTACACGCCCGCCTGGCCGATGCCGAAGCTGTTCCGCATGACCAAGGGCGGCAAGGTGAACCTCGAGATCTTCGAGGGCGCGACCATCAACACCCCCTCGATGCTGTGTGTCGAGGACGCCCTCGACGCCCTCGCCTGGGCGAAGACGGTCGGTGGCGCGGCCGGCATGAAGGCACGCTCGGAAGCCAACCTGGCCGTGCTCGAGGCCTGGGTGGCGAAGACCGGCTGGGTCGACTTCCTGGCCGGGGACAAGGCGATCCGGTCGAACACCTCCGTCTGCCTGAAGGTCGTCGATCCGCGTGTGACCGCCCTTCCCGCCGACGCCCAGGCCGACTTCGCCAAGAAGCTGGCCTCGGTGCTGGAGAAGGAGGGCGCCGCCTATGACATCGGCGGCTACCGCGACGCCCCTCCGGGCCTGCGCATCTGGTGCGGCGCGACGGTCGAGACGGCCGACGTCGAAGCCCTGACGCCCTGGCTCGACTGGGCCTTCGCCACGGTCTCCGCCGAACTGGCGGCCGCCTAGGCGCTTGCGGGCGGAAGCCGGTCTTCCGCCCCGCCGACTCCAATCCCCAATCCACCGCCCCTCGACCGCGCAGCGGGAGGGAGAAGGACCACTGACATGCCCCGCGTACTCATCGCCGACAAACTGAGCCCCGCCGCCGTCGACATCTTCCGCAACCGCGGCGTCGACTTCGACATCAAGACCGGCCTGCCCAAGGACGAGCTGATCGCCGTGATCGGCGACTATGACGGCATCGCCATCCGCTCGGGCGCCAAGCTCGACAAGGACGTCATCGCCGCCGCCCACAAGCTGCGGGTCATCGCCCGGGCCGGCATCGGGGTCGACAACGTCGATATCCCGGCCGCCACCGCCAAGGGCATCGTGGTGATGAACACCCCGTTCGGCAACTCGATCACCACGGCCGAGCACGCCATCGCCATGATGTTCGCGCTGGCCCGACAGATCCCCGCCGCGGACGCCAGCACCCAAGCCGGAAAGTGGGAGAAGAACCGCTTCATGGGGGTCGAGCTCTACGCCAAGACCCTCGGCCTGATCGGCGCCGGCAACATCGGCTCGATCGTCGCTGATCGCGCCAACGGCCTGAAGATGAAGGTCATCGCCTATGACCCGTTCCTCAGCCCCGAGCGGGCGGTCGAGATGGGCGTCGAGAAGGTCGAGCTCGAGGACCTGCTGGCCCGGGCCGACATCATCACCCTGCACACCCCCCTCACCGACAAGACCCGCAACATCCTGTCGGCCGAAAACCTGGCGAAGACGAAGAAGGGCGTGCTGATCGTCAACTGCGCCCGCGGCGGCCTGGTCGACGAGAAGGCCCTGCGCGAACTCCTCGACAACGGCCACGTCGGCGGCGCGGCCTTCGACGTCTTCGTCGAGGAGCCGGCGAAGGAGAATCCGCTGTTCGGCAGCGACAAGGTCGTGGCGACGCCACACCTGGGCGCGAGCACCAACGAGGCGCAGGAGAACGTCGCCCTGCAGGTCGCCGAACAGATGAGCGACTACCTGCTGACCGGGGCGGTGACCAACGCCCTCAACAGCCCCTCGATCACGGCGGAGGAGGCGCCCAAGCTCAAGCCGTTCGTCGCCCTGGCCGAGAAGATCGGCGCCTTCGCCGGCCAGATGGTCGACTTCGGCATCAAGGCCATCGACATCGCCTATGAGGGCCAGGTCGCCCAGCTGAACGTCAAGCCGATGACCAGCGCCGCGCTGGCCGGCGTGCTCAAGCCGATGCTGGCGGAGATCAACATGGTCTCGGCGCCGGCCGTGGCGAAGGAGCGCGGCATCGTGGTCAGCGAAAGCCGCCAGGACGACAGCCCGATCTACGACAGCCTGATGCGCGTCACCATCACCACCGAGAAGGGCCGCCGCAGCTTCGCCGGCACCGTCATCGGCGGCGCGCCCCGGATCGTCGAGGTCAAGGGGATGGAGCTGGACGCCGCCTTCGCTCCGGCGATGCTCTACGTCAACAACCTCGACAAGCCGGGCTTCATCGGCGCCCTGGGCATGCTGCTGTCGGAGGCCGGCGTGAACATCGCCACCTTCAACCTCGGCCGCGTCGCCGCCGACGAGGACGCCATCGCCCTGGTCGGCGTCGACCAGGCCCCGACGGAAGACCTGCTGGCGAAGATCCAGGCGCTGCCGCACGTGAAGGAGGCGCGCACGCTGCGGTTCTAGGGACGCCTCGCGGAGGGGCAGCCCGTCGCCGGGCGGGCCGCCCCGTCCGGCCTCAGAACGACAGCCGCAGCCCCACGGCGAGGCCGCCGGCGTCATGGTCGCCGCCCTGGCTCCACCAGCCGCGGGCGCCCATGTCCCAGCCGCCGCCGAGCCGGGCGTTGACGCGGGCGGCGAGCGTGACGGCGTCGTCCAGCTCGCCAACCGCCGCGGGAACGGTCGAGCCGAGCAGCGTCGTGGGCGTCCGGAAATCGTCGTCGCCCCACCGCTGATCGAAACGCAGGGAGACGGCGCCCCCGATCTCGGCCTTCCCCATCGGCCGCGGCGGCAGGGCCGCCTCGACGCCCGGACCCGCCTCGTAGACGGTGAGGTCGATGCTCTCGAAGGTCTGGGAGAACACATCGGCGCCGCGCTCTTCGAACGCCTCGATGCGCTGCTTCGATGCACGGGCATGGACGAACGGGCGGACGGTGACCGCGCCCACGGCGAAGTCCGCGCCGAGCCGTGCGCGGACGAAGCCTCCGACCCCGTCGGTAGAGCCGCGGCCCGTGAGGCCCTGGCCCGCCAGGACGGTGCCCGCCGCACCGAGGATGTCGGCCCGCTCGAAGCGGTACTCGCGGGCGTCCGCGCCGGCCGAGCCTTCGACGAAGTAGCGGCCCGCGCGGGCGCGCGCGTAGACCGACGCCCCCACCGTCCGCACGATGGACCCGTTGGCCCCGCGGGCCTCCTTCGCCGTCGTCCGGGTCTCGGCGATGGAGAGGCCGAAGAGCAGTCCGGAGGCGACCTCGCGGTCGTAACCGATCGCCGAGCCGTAGGTGGTCGCGTCCGACGCCAGTCCGGAGCCGGTGGCGTCGTGGCCCGCCCGGCCGGCGAGGAGCGCGCCCCAGACGCCGGGACCGGAGCCGCCAGCCAGCCGGTCGTCGAGCGCCTCGTGGAGCGGCCGCTGCCCGGCGTCCGCGGCCCAGGCGCCGTTGGCGAAGACGGAGCCGGCCTGCGGGTCGAGCGTCACCGCCAGATTGCCGACATTGAGAAGGCCCCAGCCGTAGACCTCGTCGACGCCGTCCGGCCCGAGGTCGGTGGCGGTGGTCAGGACCAGCCGGGTGATCGCGACAGCGGGCGCGCTCGGGAACATCTGGCGCGCGATCGCGACCGCGCCGGTCACATGCGGCGCCGCCATCGAGGTTCCCGCCAGGCCGCTGGCGCCGTTGTCGGAGTCGTTGGCCGACGACCAGATCAGCGCGTCATAGATGGACTCGCCTGGCCGGGGCAGCTCCCCGCCGGGCGCGGCCAGGCACCACTGCGCGGCCAGACCGCAATGATTCGCATAGGATGCGATGGCGCCGCTCGAGTCGACGGCGGTCACGGCCAGCCAGTTGCCCCGCCAGCTCGGGAAGTAATAGGGCAGCGCCGCCTGCAGCCCGACCTGGTCGAGGCTTTCGTTGCCGGTCGCCCAGACCATGATTGCGTCCAGGTCGACCGCGCGCTGGTAGGCCGCCATGACGTCGGGCCCGTACAGCCCGACCACATCGCCTGGCGAGGCCTCGGGGTCGAGGTAGAGCCCGCCCCAGGAGTTGTTGAAGATCCGGACGCCGTGATCGAGACCATAGTTGAGCAGGTCGGCGACCGCGTCGTCGGGACCGCTGGCGACATTGCCCGCGTCCAGCAGGCGGAGAATCACCAGCCTCGCGTCATAGGCCACGCCCTGGAGGCCGACGCCGTCCCGCGTGCCGGCGATCGTGCCCGCCACATGGGTCCCGTGCCCGTGAGGATCGGCCGTGACCGGGCCGCCGGTATAGATGTCCAGCGAGTAGGGCGTCAGGTTGCCGACGAGGTCGCGATGGGTCGGGTTGACGCCCGAGTCCAGGACCCCGACCAGGACGTCCTTGCCAGTGTAGCCGCGGTCATAGGCGGCCTGGACCCCGATCATCTTGAGGTCCCACTGGTCTTCGTACTCACGCAGCGTCTGGGCCGACGCCCCGGACGCCAACACCATGACAGACAACCCGGCCAGCCAGGCCAGGCGACGCTTACCGAACATGAACGAGCCCCCGCACGCCACTCACTCTCAACCGGGACGTGCTAGCTGAAGTGTCCGGCGGCCGACAAGCCGCGACCCGACAGAACAGCGAAATTCAGTCGGTGGCCGCGCCGTGGAACCGCAGACAGATCTCCCCCACGCCGGGGCGCCCGGACGTCCCTCACCATGGTCGCCTGCGGCGCGCCGGAGACGCGCAGGTCGGCGGCCTGGTCGAAGTCGCCATGGGCGATGCAGCCGGGCGTCTCCCGAACCGCGTCGAACAGCGCCTCGCGCCGCCAGGTCGGGAGACGGGGGAGGCGGTCAGCGCCGGCATCACCGGACGAATGCAGGGATTAGCCTCGGTCGCCAAGGAAACATCGGGGACCTGACCTATTGTCATGGTTCAGGCATATAAGACCAAAGGACTATGTGGCATATACCCACTCTGTCCCGAAAGGGAAACACGTCGAATTTGAGAATAATGCGCTGACTATACAACCTATACGGTGCCGGTAGACTATACTTTACCAGCCATTAACCTAGACGCGTGCGAAGCTGCTTCCCAGATACAGGGGGACTGCCCATGCTCTCATTCAACAAGGCCTCCGGCGGCTCCGACGCCACGCTCAAGGCTCTGGACCGTTCGCTCGCGATCATCG
>CALKHU010000001.1 GCA_937991555.1 uncultured Caulobacter sp. | reverse complement strand
TAGGCCGACACGTCGTTGGCCTGGGTCTCGATGACCGGCAGGGCGGTCAGCGAGCCGGAGCCGTTGTCCTCGTTCAGCTTCGCGGCGCGCTCAAGCAGGCGCGAGTGCAGGTAGAAAACGTCGCCCGGGTAGGCTTCGCGGCCCGGCGGACGGCGCAGCAGCAGCGACATCTGGCGATAGGCGACGGCCTGCTTGGACAGGTCGTCATAGATGATGACGGCGTGCATGCCGTTGTCGCGGAACCACTCGCCCATGGCGCAGCCAGAGAACGGCGCCAGGAACTGCAGCGGGGCCGGCTCCGACGCGGTGGCGGCGACGACGATGGTGTACTCGAGGGCGCCCTGCTCCTCGAGCGTCTTGACGATCTGGGCGACCGTCGAGCGCTTCTGACCGATGGCCACGTAGATGCAGTAGAGCTTGGCGCTCTCGTCACCGGTGGCGTTGACGGCCTTCTGGTTCAGGATGGTGTCGATCGCGACGGCGGTCTTGCCGGTCTGGCGGTCGCCGATGATCAGTTCGCGCTGGCCGCGGCCGATCGGGATCAGGGTGTCGATGGCCTTCAGGCCGGTCTGCACGGGCTCGTGCACCGACTTCCGGGGGATGATGCCCGGGGCCTTCACGTCGACGCGGCGGCGCTCGGCGGCGCCCTTGATGGGGCCCTTGCCGTCGATCGGCTCGCCCAGCGGATTCACGACGCGGCCGAGCAGGCCCTTGCCGACCGGCACGTCCACGATCTCGCCGAGGCGGCGGACTTCGTCGCCTTCCTTGATCTCGCGGTCTTCGCCGAAGATCACGACGCCGACGTTGTCGCGCTCGAGGTTCAGGGCCATGCCCTTCACCCCGGCCTTCGGGAACTCGACCATCTCGCCCGCCTGGACGTTGTCGAGGCCGTAGACGCGGGCGATGCCGTCGCCGACGCTGAGGACGGAGCCGACGTCGGAGACATCGGCCTCTTCGCCGAAGCCGGCGATCTGCGACTTGAGGATGGCCGAAATTTCGGCGGCGCGGATGTCCATGGTCTCTACGCTCTCTTGAGGGCGAATTTCAGGGAGTCGAGCTTCGACTTCAGCGAAGCGTCGAACAGGCGGGAACCGACGCGGACCTTGATGCCGCCCAGGATGGCGGGATCGACGCGCGTCGAGATTTCGGGATCCTTGCCCAGCGCCGTGCGCAGGGCGGCGGCGACGCCTTTCGACTGGGCGGCGCTCAGCGGAACGGCGGTGACGACCTCGGCCGACACCACGCCGCGCTGCTCGGCGGACAGCTTGCGGAAGCAGTCGATCACCTGGACGAGGGCATTGGCGCGCCGGTTGGCGGCGAGCAGGCCCAGGAACTTGCGGGTGATGGCGTGGAACTTGGCCCTGGCGGCGACGCCAGCCAGGCCCTTGCCCTTGTCCTCGGCGGAGAAGGACGGCGACTCGAGCAGGACGCGCAGGTCCTTGCTGTCCGCGACCATGCCCTTCAGCGCGACGAGGTCGCGCTCGACGGCCGCCGTCGCCTTGGCCTCCTCGGCCAGATCGAAGAGAGCCCGCGCGTAGCGCTGACCCACGTCCGTCACCCTGATGTCGTCAGCCACTTGAATCCAACCGTCCGGTGCGTCGCGCGCCGCGTCCCGGAAGAGTCTTCCCGGCGCGGCGCTAAAGTCTTGAAAGTGCTCGGAAAAGCACATGAGCCGAGGGGCCGTTAAAGTCCTCCGGCCCTAAGCCGCGCGCCTGATAGCACGCGTTCTGCTGCATCGCAACGGCGTGAACGCCGTCCGCGGACGGCTTCCCCTACGTCCCCCTGACACGGAAGACGCCGGAGGCCGTCGCCGCCCGCCGGCCGTCAGCCAGGACCGCCTCGCCGTGAACGAACACCAGGCTGCGGGTGGCGCGGTCGACGCGCGCCGCCAGGCGAGCCTCGGCGAGGTCGCCCTCGGCCCCGTAGTCGAGCGTGAAGGACACGGGCGCCACGTCGCGGCCGTCGCCGCCGGCGGCGTCCGCCAGCGCCCGCTGCAGGGCGCCGGCCAGAGAAGAGACATCGGTCATGGCGCGCTCCTTAAGGCCTTCCGCCGGGAAAAGAAAAGGGCGGCGGTTGGTCGACCGCCGCCCTTGCACATTTGGCGAGTTGCTCGAGGAAACACCGGACGGGTGGGGTCCGGGATAGTCAGTGCGACGCTTGGCCTAGGAGGCGACGGCGTTGCAGGCGGCGAGGTCTTCGCCTTCGATGGCGCGCATGGCGTTGGAGAAGGCGGTCAGCTCGCCGACCTTCTTCACCAGGGCCTTGCAGCCGGCCACGGTCACGGCGCGCGACGGGGCGGCCAGCGACACGCAGGTGTTGCCTTCGCAGTTGTAGACGGCGCCGGCGGCGACGATCTTGGTCTTGGCGGCGACGGGGGCCTTCAGGGTGGCGGTCGCGACGGCCTTGACGTCGGCCTGGGCGACGCCGGCCACGGACAGGGACAGGATGGCGGCGGCCGCCAGCATACGGAGTTTCATGTTGCGCTCTCCGGCGTAAATTCGGGGTGGAAGTGTTCTTGTCTCGGATCGGTACTGGCGTCGCTTCCGGCTCATGGGGAGGGTCGCCGGTATCCCCACCGACGGCCCGAGCCGAACTTGACGCTGCTTAGATATCAGCGGTTATCTGGGGCGCGCAACCCCAATCTTCACAGTGTTCAGATTTTTTTGCCGCCGGCGTCAGGGATGACGGCGGGAAATCTCAGCGTCTCAGGATCGAATCCAGGCGCTCGCGGGCCTCGGCGTGGATGGCGCGATCCTCGACCAGTTCCATCGACCGCACGCCGCGGCGACGGTCGGTCTCAAGCCCCGGAAACCAGAAGGCGTCGGTCGTGTCCTGCCGCGCGACGGACCAGCCGAGCGCCGCCAGCAGGGTGCCGGTCCCCGCCGCCGCCATCACCGGCCAGAGGCCGTGCACGTCGAGGATCGAGAAGAACTCGAGGGCGCGGATGATCCGGTCGTGGTCGGGCCTGGCTTCCGACAGCCTGGCCAGGAACACGAACACCATCTGTGTGGCGCCGGACACCGACAGGGCGATGGCGAGCGCGAACACCCGCGGCCGGACGTAGAGGCCGACGGCGGCTCCGAGAATGGCGGCGGCGACGATCAGGAGCATGGAGCCCAGTGTCGCGGCGGAAGGTGAATATCGCCTTTCTCGCGCCGCCCGCCGACGACCGGAGGTTACGTCGGGTCACGGTTGCCGCGCGCGTAAACCGCCGCGCATACTGGCTCCAACAAGAACAGCCAGGACCGGGAGCGCGCCATGGACTTCGCCCTGCCTCAGGAACTCGTCGACTACCTCGCCGAGCTCGACCGCTTCATCGAAGAGAAGATCAATCCCCTGCAGGCGCAGGACGACAACGACCGCTTCTTCGACCACCGCCGCGAATGGGCGCGCACCGATTTCGACAACGACGGCCTGCCCCGCCCCGAGTGGGAGGAGCTGCTCGCCAAGGCGCGCAAGCTGGCCGACGAGGCGGGCCACCTGCGCTTCGCCTGGCCGAAGGACATGGGCGGCAAGGACGGCAGCCACCTCTGGATGGCGGTGATCCGCGAGCATCTCGCGTCCAAGGGGCTCGGCCTGTTCAACGACCTTCAGAACGAACATTCGATCGTCGGCAACAACCCGTTCATCCTGCTGTTCAAGGAATTCGCCACGCCCGAGCAGTGGGCCCGCGACAGCGAGGCCATCATGAACGGCTCGCTGCGCACGGCCTTCGGCCTGACCGAGCCGAACCACGGCTCCGACGCCACCTTCATGGAGACCACCGGCGTCCGCGAGACGAAGGACGGCAAGCCCGGCTGGCGGGTGAAGGGCGAGAAGATGTGGACCACGGGCATGCACGTGGTCAGCCACGTGATGGTCTTCGCCCGCACCAGCGGCAAGGACGGCGACGCCCACGGCATCACCTGCTTCATCGTGCCGCGCGAGCACATCAAGATCGAGGAGTGGCTGTGGACCTTCAACATGCCCACCGACCACCCGCGGATCTCGTTCGACTGCTGGATCCCCGAGGACGCCTACTGGGGTGAGATCGACCGCGGCCTCGGCATCGGGCAGTCCTTCGTCCACCAGAACCGCATCCGCCAGGCGGCCAGCTCGCTCGGCGCCGCCGTCTACTGCATCAACGAGAGCGTCAAGTACGCCCGCATGCGCAAGCCGTTCGGCAAGGCGCTGGCGGACAACCAGGCCATCCAGTGGCCGCTGGTCGAGCTCGCCACCCAGGCCGAGATGCTGCGCCTGCTGATCCGCCAGACCGCCTGGCAGATGGACCGCATGGAGCACAAGCAGATCGAGAAGGAGCTCTCCGACAAGGTCTCGATGTGCAACTACTGGGGCAACCGCCTGGTCTGCGAGGCCGCCGACCGCGCCATGCAGGTGCACGGCGGCATCGGCTACAGCCGCCACAAGGCCTTCGAGCACATCTACCGCCACCACCGCCGCTACCGGATCACCGAGGGCGCGGAGGAAATCCAGATGCGCAAGGTCGCAGCCTTCCTGTTCGGCTACCTCGGGCCGAAGCGGAAGGAATTCCAGGCCCTGGAAGAAGAGTGGGCGGCCGGCCGCGCCGCCGGCAAGAACGACCGCGAACTGGGGATGTAGGGCGGCTCCCCCTTCCTCCGCCGGCGAGGAAGGGGGAAGCCTCTCAAACCGGCGTTCGAAAAATCGCAGCCCGGGTGCTTCACCACCGCCGAAAGCGGGGCCATATCTGCTGGCGCGGTCCATCGGGGACCGCGACCAGGGGCTATCCATGACCGCGATTTCCCGCCTCCTCCGACTGGCGCCGGCGCTCGCCGTCGCCGCCCTGCTCTCCGCCTGCGGCGTCAACACCATCCCGACGCAGGACGAGGCCGTGAAGGCCCGCTGGGCCGAGGTGCAGAACCAGTACCAGCGCCGGGCCGACCTGATCCCCAACCTCGTCAACACGGTGAAGGGCTACGCGGCCCAGGAGAAGGACGTCCTGACCGCCGTGACCGAGGCCCGCGCCTCGGCGACACAGGTCCGCGTCGACGCCTCGACGATCACCAACCCGGCCCAGTTCCAGCAGTTCCAGGCCTCGCAGGATCGCCTGTCGGGCGTGCTCGGCCGGCTGATGATGATCCAGGAGAACTATCCGGAGCTGAAGTCGAACACGAACTTCATGGCCCTGCAGAGCCAGCTGGAAGGCACCGAGAACCGGATCGCCATCGCGCGGCGCGACTACAACGAGGCCGCCCAGCAGTACAACACCACGCTGCGCACCTTCCCGCAGGTGATCTGGGCCAAGACGCTTTACAGCGGGCAGCAACCGGCCCAGCTGTTCCAGGCTGCCGCTTCGGCGCAGTCCGCGCCGACCGTCGACTTCAGCGCGCCGCCCGCCCCGGCTCCGGCCCCGGCGACCCCGGCTCCGGCGCAGCAGTAGTGCGCCCCTCCCTCCCCGCTCGCGGGGAGGGGGACCGCCGCCCCGGCGCCCCCCCTCCCCCTCGCTTCGCTCCGGGGAGGATCCTTCTCGGGCTGGCGCTCGCCCTCTTCGCCCTGCCCGCGCTCGCAGCGCCGACCTTCCCGAAGCTGAGCGGGCGGGTCGTCGATGACGCGGGCCTGCTCTCCCCGGCGACCGAGCAGCAGCTGACGCAGAAGCTCGAGACCCTTGAGCAGCAGACCGGCCGCCAGCTGGTCGTCGCCACCCTGCCGTCGCTGCAGGACTACGAGATCGAGGACTACGGCTACCAGCTCGGCCGGGCCTGGGGCATCGGCTCGGAGAAGACCGACGACGGCGCGATCCTGATCGTCGCACCCAACGAGCGGAAGGTGCGCATCGAGGTCGGCTACGGGCTCGAGCCCGTGCTGACCGACGCCCTGAGCAGCGTCATCATCCAGTCGGCCATCATCCCCCGCTTCAAGGCCGGCGACATGGAAGGCGGCGTCGTCGCCGGGACCGAAGCCCTCATCCAGCAGCTCAGCCTGCCGGACGACCAGGCGCGGGCCCAGGCCGCCGCCGCCGCGGAACGTCCGCAGCGGTCGGGCCCGCCCAAGGCCATCGTCGCCGTGCTGGTGATCGGCTTCATCATCCTGCTGTTGATCATGATGAGCGGCGGCGGGGGCGGCGGCCGTCGCCGGCGGCGGCGCTACCGCGGGGACGACGACATCGCCCCGATGATCGCTGGCGCGATCATCGGCAACATCCTCGGCGGCGGCGGACGCGGCGGCTGGTCCGGCGGCGGCGGCTTCGGCGGCGGCTTCTCCGGCGGCGGCGGATCGTTCGGGGGCGGCGGCGCCTCGGGAGGCTGGTGAGATGGCCATGAAGATGACCGAAGCCGATCACCGGCGGATCGCGGACGCCGTCGCGGCGGCCGAGAAGACGACGGCGGGCGAGATCTACTGCGTCCTCGCCCCATCCGTATCCGACTACCGCGAGACCCCCATCGCCTGGGCGGCCGGCGCGGCGCTGGCCCTGCCAGCCCTGGCGCTGCTGCTCGGTTTCGAACCGCGGATGCTGGTCGCCCTGTTCGGCGGCTGGACCGCCGGCCACGGCCCGGTCGGGCAGACGATCTTCAACGCCCTCGCCGTCTATGCGGCGTCCCAGGCGGCGGTGTTCGTGCTGGCCGCGCTCATCGTGTCGATCCCGCCCGTGCGACGCGCCCTGACGCCGGGATCGCTGAAGGCCGAGCGGGTCCACCGCGCGGCCATGCAGCAGTTCCTCGGCCACGGCCTGCATGTCACCCGCGAACGCACCGGCGTGCTCCTGTTCGCCTCGCTGGCCGAGCACCGCGCGGAAGTCATCGCCGACGAGGGCATCTACACGGTCGCCGACCCGAAGGTCTGGGAGGAGGTGGTCGCCTTGCTCCTCGCCGGGCTGAAGCGCCGCGACATCGCCGGCGCCTTCGAGGCGGCCGTGAAGCGGTCGGGCGAGATCCTGGCCGATCATGTGCCGCCGCGCGCCGACAACCCGAACGAACTGCCCGACCGCCTGGTGGTGCTGCCGCCGCCCGGCCGCGAATGATCCGCTGGGAGCCCCTGGCCGCCGCCCCGGTCCCCGGCGGCGGCGAGCTGCGCCTGCTGCGGCGCGGGACCGAATACTCGATCATGGCCGACGGCGGCGTCGAGCTGATGAACAGCCGGCTCAGCGGGTCGGAGGAGGCGCTCGCCACTTTGACCGCCGAACGGCTGGCCGACCGCCGCGCCCCGCGCGTGCTGATCGGCGGCCTCGGCATGGGCTTCACCCTGCGCGCCGCCCAGGCGGCCTATGGACCGCGGGCGACGCTGGTCGTCGCGGAGATCGTGCCCGCCGTCATCGCCTGGGCGCGCGGCCCGCTGGGCCCCGTGTTCGGCGACTGCCTCGACGATCCCCGCGTCGAGGTCCGCGAGGGCGACGTCGCCGCCCTGATCGCCGAGGGCGGCTGGGACGCCATCCTGCTCGACGTCGACAACGGCCCCGGCGGCCTGACCCGGAAGCACAACGACGGCCTCTACGGTCCCGCCGGCCTCGCCCGCGCGAAGGCGGCCCTCACCCCCGGGGGGCTGCTGGCGGTCTGGTCTTCGGTGCAGGATTTCGGATTCACGAAGCGGCTGAAGCAGGCCGGATTCGCGGTCGAGGAGGTCGGCGTGCGCGCTCACCGGGGCCGCGGCGCCCGTCATGTGATCTGGATCGCCAAGCGCTAGGCCGTCCTCCCCCTGTTGGCGGAGGGCAGTCGCCTGTCGGAGCGAACAGCGCCACACTGGTCAAATCTCGCGGCACGGTGAACACTCCCCTCATGACCGGCTCCATCGACCCGACCCGCCCGCAGTTCGACGCCTTCAAGGCCCTGCCCCGCGACGAACCGATCCACATGCTGAACCTCGTCCGGCTGCGGCCGCTGGCCGACTATCCGCCGGACCACCCGAACCACGGCCAGGGCATGACCGGGCTGGACGCCTACCGCGCCTATGGCCGCACGACGGCGCACGTCTTCGCCCGGGTCGGCGGCCGGCAGATCTGGGCCGGTCGGCCGGACGTGGTCGTCACCGGCCCGACGGACGAGCGCTGGGACCTGGCCTTCATCGCCTTCTACCCCAGCGCCGGCGCCTTCCTGGCCATGGTCACCGACCCCGGCTACCGCGAGCACGTCAAACACCGCCAGGCCGCCGTCGAGGACAGCCGCCTCATCCGCATGGCCCCGATCGAGCCGGGCGAGGGGTTCGGGGAGTAGCTAGGGCTCGCTACCCCAACAGCTTCAGGACATATCCGCCGACGCCCAGGTTCCTGGCAAGCGCGGCACCCAGGAGTGTCAGGGCGAAATAGACGCCGACGCACGCCACCACGTAAAGAAGAGTGGCGGCGATGCCGTGCTTAGCACCTTGCCGCCAGCCTGCGGCCGGAACGCGGAACGCCATTGCCGCGAAGATCACCGTGAACGCGACGGCGGTCACCGGGTCGGACCCCAGAACAGCCCACATCAGAACGACCGCAAAGATGCAGAAGGCAGCGATCATCGCGATCGCCTGCAGGTATCGGCCGGCGTCGAACCACGGCGATTCTGCTGGCAACAGATTCACTCGGTCCGGCCTCACCCCAGCGCGTCCAGGTCGGCGAGCAGTTGAAGGGTCATCTCGCGCCCCTACTCCGCCGCCAGCGCCATCGGCGCCGCCTGCGCGCCGCGCACCAGCCGTCCCGGCAGGGCGCCGGTGGGCTCGCCGTCGCGGTAGGTGACCTGGCCCGCCACGATCGTCGCCACATAGCCGTCCGCCTTCTGGATCAGCCGCCGCCCGCCGGCCGGCAGGTCGTAGGCCACGCTCGGCGCGTGCAGCGTCAGCCGGTCGTAGTCGATGACGTTGAGATCCGCCCGCAGGCCGACTTCGATCAGGCCGCGGTCGAGCAGCCCGACCGCCTCGGCGGTGTCGCGCGTCTGCATGCGGATCATCTGCTCGAGGCCCAGCTTCGGGCCCCGCGTGCGGTCGCGCGTCCAGTGGGTGATGTTGCTGGTCGGGAAGCTGCCGTCGCAGATCATGCCCACGTGCGCCCCGCCGTCGCTCAGGCCCGGCACCGTGTCGCGGTGGGTCAGCATGGCGAAGCTGGGGTCCAGCGAGCCGTTCGCGTAGTTCAGGAACGGGTGGTAGAGCATGCCGCGCCCGCCATTGGAGAGCATGTGGTCCAGCGCCACCTCGTCCGGCCACAGCCCGCGCGCGGCGGCGATCTCCTTTACGGTGTCGGTCGGCTTCGGCTCGTAGTCGGGCCGCTCGCCGAGCAGGAACATGTTGTCCCAGGCGCGCAGCGCGCTGCCCGCGAACGGACCCTTGGGGTCCAACTCCTCGCTGAGCAACCGCGCGCGGAAGGCGGGGTCCTTCAGCCGCTCGACCCGCTCCGCCAGCGGCAGGTGGGCGATCTCCCGGTAGGTCTCATGCTGGCTGAACGGATTGAGCGTCAGCTCCAGTCCGAACAGCACCCCGACGGGACGGCCGGCGACCTGGGCCTTCATCGGCAGGCCGTCGTCGTTGGCCTGTTCCAGCGCGGCGAGCAGGATCTTCCAGCTGTCAGGCCCCCTGGGGCTCTGGGCCAGGCTGAAGCTGAGCGGCCGGCCGCTCTTCTCGACCAGCCGCCGGAACATGGCGAACTCCTCGGCCGGTTGCTGGAAGTCGGACACGAACTGCAGCACGCCCTTGCCCGCCGCCTTCAGACCGAGCGCGATGCCCTCGAGCTCGTCCTCGCCGGCGGTGAGGGTCGGGGTCGGCTGGCCGTCGCTGGTGCGGTGGTTGAGCGTCCGCGAGGTCGAGAAGCCGAGCGCGCCGGCCTCGACCGCCGACTTGGCGATCACGGCCATGCGGGCGATGTCCTCGCGCGTCGCCGGCTCACGGTTGGCCCCGCGTTCGCCCATCACATAGACGCGCAGCGCCGCGTGCGGCAGCTGGGCGCCGATATCGATGTCGAACGACCGGCCGTCGAGGCTGTCGAGGTAGTCGGGGAAGCTCTCCCAATTCCACGGCAGGCCCTCGGTCAGCACCGGGAAGGGAATGTCCTCGACCCCTTCCATCAGCCGGATGAGGCGATCATGGTCCTCCGGCTTGCAGGGCGCGAAGCCGACGCCGCAGTTGCCCATGACGGCCGTGGTCACCCCGTGCCAGGACGAGGGCTGCATGCGCTGGTCCCAGGTCGCCTGGCCGTCGTAGTGGGTGTGGATGTCGACGAAGCCCGGCGTCACCAGCTTGCCGCGCGCGTCGATCTCCTCGACGCCGGCCGGCAGGTCCCTGCCGATGGCCGCGATCAGCCCGTTTCGCACGCCGACGTCGGCGACGTAGGATTCTCCGCCGGAGCCGTCGACCACGGTCCCGCCCCGGATGACGATGTCGAACTGCCGCTCCGGCATGGCTTCCATCCCTGATTATCGTTGTTCAGGAATGGTCCCGCCGGGTGACGCGAACGTCAAGCGCAATGACGGCTATTTCGACTCGGCGGCGACGATCCGGCGGCAGGTTTCCACCGCACAGCCGGTCGGATTGGCCACCGGCGACTTCACATAGAGCAGCGACAGCGGCTTGCCGCGGGCCTTGGCGTCCAGGGCCATGCGCAGCACGAAGTCGGTCATCCGGTCGAGGCTCTCGATGGCGAACACCCGCGGGTTGTCGGCGCCGGCCGTCCCGGCGCACTTCAGCTCCAGCCGGTCGCGGTGGATGGTCACCGAGGTCACCGGACAGTCCGTCCATGCCCCGCCCTCCGGCGCCTGCGGCCCCGCCGGACCGGCGAGGGCCGTCGTCTGCGCGATGGCAGGGGCGGTCCCCAGGAGAAACGAGAAGGCGAGAGCGGAAGGCAGGAGGCGCATGCAAGGTCCCGAACGGTTGCGCCGCCAGCAAGCCAGCGCGCGGCGGGCTTGGCAAGCGGCGGCCGCCGCACGCGCCCCGTTCAGCAGGACCGAGCGCGGCTCGAATCAGGTTTACGCGCGCGTGATCTTTTTCTTTCCGCAGCGTTCGCCTACGGTGCGCCGCAGCATTCGAACGAGTGTTTGAGACACCCAAGGGGAAGAAAACGCCATGCGTGAAGCCGTCATCGTTTCCTACGCCCGCACCGGCCTCGCGAAGGCGGGTCGCGGCGGGTTCAACGCCACGCCGCCGATGTCGATGGCCGCGCACGCCATCAAGCACGCGGTGGCCAAGTCGGGCGTCGACCCGAAGGACATCGAGGACTGCTTCCTCGGCAACAACGCGCACGGCGCCGCCAACATCGGCCGCCTGGCCGCCCTGCTCGGCGGCCTTCCGGTCACCACCGGCGGCGTGACCATCAACCGTTTCTGCTCCTCGGGCCTGCAGGCGATCGCCATGGCCGCCAACTACGTGCGCGCCGACGGCGCCGACTGCGTGGTGGCGGGCGGCGTCGAGAGCATCTCGATCCCCGGCGGCGGCGGCATGGCCGGCACGGTCGATCCGGAACTGCTCAACATCGCCCCGGCCATCTTCATGGCTATGATCGACACCGCCGACATCGTGGCCAAGCGCTACAACATCAGCCGCGAGTACCAGGACGAATACTCCCTGGAATCGCAGCGCCGCACGGCCGCGGCCCAGGCCGCCGGCCTGTACGCGGACGAAATCGTCCCGATGAAGACCAAGATGAAGGTCGTCAACAAGGAGACCAAGGAAGAGTCCATGGTCGACTACGTGGTCGACAAGGACGAGTGCAACCGTCCGGACACCACCCTCGAGGGCCTCTCGAAGCTCCAGCCGGTGAAGGGCGAGGGCAACTTCATCACCGCCGGCAACGCCAGCCAGCTGTCGGACGGCGCCGCCGCCGTGGTGGTCATGGAAGCCAAGGAAGCCGAGCGCCGCGGCCTCGAGCCTCTCGGCCGCTTCGTGTCGTGGGCCGTCGCCGGCTGCGAGCCCGACGAGATGGGCATCGGCCCGGTCTTCGCCGTGCCCCGCCTGCTCGAGCGCCAGGGCCTGAAGGTCGACGACATCGACCTGTGGGAGCTGAACGAGGCCTTCGCCTCGCAGTGCCTCTACAGCCGCGACAAGCTCGGCATCGACCCGGCCAAGTACAATGTCAACGGCGGTTCGATCTCGATCGGCCACCCGTTCGGCATGACCGGCGCCCGCTGCACCGGCCACCTGCTGCAGGAAGGCCGTCGCCGCAAGGCCAAGTGGGGCGTGGTCACCATGTGCATCGGCGGCGGGCAAGGCGGCGCCGGTCTGTTCGAGATCTACAGCTAGATCTCAGGCAGTCCCTGCACTGATCTTCGCGAGGCAGGACGGGCTGGCCGCCCGTCCTGCCTTTGCTTTGCGCGCAACCTCCGCCTTAGGGAGCCGTTAATCTCTCGGGCGCGTCATCAGGACGTCGCCGGGAACGGGAGATACCCATGGGCGTCCGGGTCGCCTTCATCATTGCCGCCGTCGTCGCCGTCGCCATCGCGATGCTGCTGCCCGTGCCCGGCAAGGGACGCTCCGAGGCCCGCACCTCCCAGATCGAGACCGTCGCGGTCGGTCAGGGATAGAGCCCCGGCTCCCCGGCGCCACGCTCCAAACTCAGTCATGGCCAGACCTGTTCGGGCTACCCATGACCACCGCCTTGGTCGTGCGTCGTTCGACACGCCGCTTCGCGGCTGCTCAGGATGACGTCCTCAGAAGGCTTCCCATCCACGTCATGCTGAGCAGCGCCGCAGGCGCGTGTCGAAGCACGCAGGGCCTTCCCAATGACTACGCGTGGGTGGCCCGAACACGTCGGCCATGACGGAAGCAGGACAGTCTACTGCCCTTCCCGCGGCTGTTCCGCCGTGGGGAAGCCGCAGCCCTTGAGGGTCTGGCCGCCCCATGAGACCTCGGCGCTGTAGGGATAGGTCAGGTCGCTCATGCCGTCCGAGCAGTCGCCCTTCGTCATCTTGACCACGACCGGCGTCGTCCCGGCCTGCGCCGTCCAGGTGGCGGCGTCCCCGGTCGCCGCGAGCCCGGCGTTGGCGGCGACGTGCGGCGCGGGGATCGTCTCGGTGACCGGCCCCGACAGGGTGATGTCGGTTCCCTTGATGTCGACCCGCCAGAACGGCTCGGTGCCGCTGGCGCTGAAGTCGACCCGGAACGGCGCGGCCGGATCGGCGGCCGGCGCCGCAGCCGGCGCGTCGGCGGGCGGCGGGGCGTCCATGCCGCCGGGGGCCTCTTCGGCAGGCCTGTCGCAGGCGGCCAGTGCCAGGGCGGATGCGGCGAGCACGGACAGGGCGGCGATGCGGCGCATGACGGCGTCTCCTCGAACGGTCGAAGCAGGCTACACTCGTTCCCCGATGAGTCGGAACGCCCCTCTCGGAGTCTATGAATTCTTCGCCGGGGGCGGCATGGCCCGGCTCGGGCTCGGCGACGGCTGGGACGGCCTGTTCGCCAACGACTTCGACCCGGTGAAGGCCGCCACCTGGCGCGCCAATCATCCCGGCGAGCCTTTCCATGAGGGCGACGTCTGGCAGGTGCGGCCCGCCGACCTGCCCGGCCGCGCCGACCTCGCCTGGGCCTCCAGCCCCTGCCAGGACTTCAGCCTCGCCGGCAGCCGGGCAGGGCTGGCGGGCGGGCGCTCCGGCGCCTTCTTCGGCTTCTGGCGGCTGGTCGAGGCCCTGAACGCCGAAGGCCGCGCCCCGCGCGCCATCGTCATCGAGAACGTCGTCGGCCTGCTCACCTCGCACGGCGGCAAGGACTTCGAGGCCCTCTGCGCCGCCCTCGCCGGACAGGGCTACCGCTTCGGCGCGCTGGAGATCGACGCCGCCCGCTTCACGCCGCAGAGCCGCCCCCGCGTCTTCATGATCGCCACGCGTGACGACCCGGGCGCCTTTGCCGGCCGCTGCGCCTTCCACAGCCGCGCCGTCGAGGATGCCTGGGGCCGGCTGCCGAAGGCGTTGCAGGAGGCCTGGATCTGGTGGGACCTGCCGACGCCGCCCGCCCGCAACACCGACCTGTCGGCCATGCTGGAGGATGACACGGCCGTCGTCTGGCACCCGGCCGCCCGGACCGAGCGGCTGCTGTCGCAGATGACGCCCCTCCACCGCGCCCGGCTGGAAGCTTCCGGCCGCACGGTCGGCGCCGTCTACCGCCGCACCCGTGGCGGCGTCCCGAAGGCCGAGATCCGCACCGACGG
Source organism: uncultured Caulobacter sp. (assembly GCA_937991555.1). GTDB lineage: Bacteria > Pseudomonadota > Alphaproteobacteria > Caulobacterales > Caulobacteraceae > Caulobacter. The sequence goes on along the minus strand of CALKHU010000001.1, from coordinate 42,181 downwards.
CCTCGCCGGCTGCCTGCGCACCGCGCGCGGCGGCTCCTCGCGGCAACAGATCGTGGTGGCCGAGGGCGGGACTGTCCGCTCGCGCCTGCTCACCCCCCGCGAGGGCGCGCGGCTGATGGGGCTCCCCGAGCGCTATCGGCTGCCGGAGGGATCGACGAACGCCTTCCACGTGCTCGGCGACGGGGTCGCGGTCCCGGTCGTGCGCTGGCTGGCGGCGCATCTCCTGGAGCCGCTGCTTCGAGATTCCGTGAAACCGCTCGCAGCCGAATAGCACTGACAACCCTGGCCGGCGGGCCTAGGGTCGCGGCCAAAGAGTTCGGCCCCCCGGAGACCCCCATGAGCAACTATGACGCCGCCCGCTTCAAGCGCTCCGGTCGCGGCAAGGTCTACGACAGCATCGTCGACACCATCGGCGACACCCCGCTGATCCGCCTGCCCAACCTGACCGCCGCCCTGAACCCGAAGGGCGAGGTGCTGGCCAAGCTCGAGTTCTTCAACCCGCTGGCCTCGGTCAAGGACCGCATCGGCGCGTCGATGATCGAGTGGCTGGAGGCCGAGGGTCACCTGAAGCCCGGCGGCACGATCGTCGAGCCGACCAGCGGCAACACCGGCATCGCGCTGGCTTTCGTCGCCGCGTCGAAGGGCTATCCGATCATCCTGGTCATGCCCGAGAGCATGTCGATGGAGCGCCGCAAGATGCTGGTGCTGCTCGGCGCCCGGCTGGAGCTGACCCCGGCGGAGAAGGGCATGCGCGGCGCCGTCGCCCGCGCCCAGGAACTGCTCGAGGAGATCCCCGGCTCGGTGATGCCGCAGCAGTTCGAGAACCAGGCCAACCCGCTGGTCCACCGCGTCTCGACCGCCGAGGAGATCTGGAACGACACCGCCGGCGCGGTCGACGCGGTCGTCTCCGGCGTCGGCACCGGCGGCACCATCACCGGCGTCGGCCGGGCGCTGAAGGCCCGCAAGGCCTCGATCCGCATGGTCGCCGTCGAGCCCGAGGCCTCGCCCGTGCTCAGCGGCGGAGCGCCGGGCGCCCACAAGATCCAGGGCATCGGCGCCGGCTTCGTGCCGGGCATCCTCGACCGTGGCGTGATCGACGACATCGTCAAGGTCGGCAACGACGACGCCTTCGAGATGGCCCGCCGGGCCGCGAAGGTCGAGGGCCTGCCCGTCGGCATCTCCTCCGGCGCCGCCCTCGTCGCCGCCTTCGACCTGGCCAGCCGACCGGACTACGCGGGCAAGACGATCGTGACGATCATCCCCAGCTTCGCCGAGCGATACCTGTCCACCGCCCTCTTTGACGGTCTCTGACTCCCAGCGTCGCTCATCCTCGCCTCTGCAGGGATGAGCGGAACGAGGCCGCGCCCGTGACCGACGTCTTCACTCCCGAGAAGCGCTCCGCCGTCATGCGTCGGGTGAAGGGGCGCGACACGGGGCCGGAGAAGACCGTCCGCCGCCTGCTGACGAAGCTGGGCGCCCGCTATCGCCTGCACCGCAAGGACCTGCCCGGAAATCCGGACATCGTCATGCCCGGCCGGCGGCTGGCTCTGTTCGTGCACGGCTGCTTCTGGCACGGCCACGACTGCGCCCGGGGTTCGCGCGTGCCCAGGCAGAACCGCGACTACTGGCTGGCCAAGGTCGGCCGCAACAGCGCCCGCGACAAGGCCTCGACCTCGGCCCTCCGCGAGCAGGGCTGGCGTGTCGAGACGATCTGGGAGTGCGAGCTGAAGGACGACACGGCGATTGAGGCGAGGCTGAAGACGCTGCTGGGGACGGCTACCGTCGACAGGCGGTAACCGGACCCTACGCCGCTTCCGTCGCCCGCGTCGCCGCGCCGGCGAGCGCTTCCTCGAGCGCCGCATACAGCTGCGCGGGCTCGATCGGCTTGGCGACCTGGCCCGTCATGCCGGCCTCGCGGCAGGCCTGCCAGTCCCGCTCGGTAGCCGAAGCGGTGACGGCGATGACCGGAACCGCCTGGTTGGGGCCCGGCCGCGACCGCAGCAGGCGGGTCGCCTCGCGGCCGTCCATGTCGGGCATGTAGACGTCCATCAGCACAACGTCGAAGGGCTCGCAGGCCAGGCGCTCGAGCCCCTCCTCGGCCGAGGCCGCCGTCTCCGGAACGATGCCGACCGGAGCCAGCACCAGGGCGATGGCCTGGCGATTGACCATGTGGTCGTCGATCACCAGCACCCGCGCCTGCAGCGCCTCCGGCTCGCCGGCGGCGGCGGGGGCCTCGGCCGGCGGCAAGGTCAGCTGCAGCGTGAACACCGCGCCCTCGCCCGGGGCGCTTGTGGCGGTCAGGTCGCCGCCCATCAGCCTCGCCAGCTCGCGGCTGATCGCCAGCCCGAGGCCCGAACCGCCGTGCTTGCGCGCCGCGCCGGCCTCGAGCTGCTCGAAGGGCGCGAACAGGCGGTCGACCTTCTCCGGCGTCATGCCCGGACCGGTGTCGGCGACCGCCAGGGTGATCGCCGAGCCGCCCGCGACCGGCTCGACGACGACACGGACCGTGACCGAGCCCTCGGTCGTGAACTTGATGGCATTGGACAGCAGGTTGTTGAGCACCTGGCTGATCCGCGTCGGATCGCCCAGCACCCATCCGGGGAGCTGTCGCGCGCCCTCGACGCGCAGCCGCAACCCCTTGTCGCGCGCCTGCGGCCGCCACATGCGGACCGCGTCGCTGAGCGCCCGGCGCAGGTCGAACGGGATCTGCTCGACCTCCATACGGCCGGCCTCGATCTTCGAAAGGTCGAGCAGGTCGTCGAGCAGCGCCCGCATCATCTGGCCGGCGTGGCCGATCAGCCGCGCCTGCGCCTTGCCGGACCCGTTGCGTTCAAGCTCCGCAGCGCCGGCGAGGATGGCGCTGATCGGCGTGCGCAGTTCATGGCTGATGGCGGCGACATAGGCGCTCTTGGCCTCGATGGCGGCTTCCGCCTCGCTGCGGCGGCGGTCGGCTTCCGCCTTGGCGCGATCCTCCGCGCGCCGCGCATCCTCCGTGGTCGTCCAGGCGCCGATGACGTTCAGCATGATCAGGCCGGTGGCGACCATCATGATGGTCAGCAGGGGGCTCGACACCTTGCCGACGTCCATCAGCGGCATCGCCACGAGATAGAGGCCGTAGGGCACCGCCGACGCCGCGAAGGCGACGCGCGACCCCCGGCTCAGCGCGATCAGGTTGGTCATCGCCCCGGCGATCACCGCCACCCCCATCGCCGGTCCATAGACCCCCGCGTTGCCCCAGAGGATCACCCCGAGGGCGCCGAACACCAGGGCGCTGGGCAGGAACATCACCACTGCGACGTTGGCCGCCGCCGCCGGCGTCTCGGGCGGCTTGCGCAGCAGGCCCGGCGCGATCCAGCTCTCCAGCAACTGCACGGCGGTATAGACGGCCGCCCACATCCACATCGGCCACCAGCCCATCACGAAGTGCAGGCCGGCGGCGATCAGCAGGCAGGTGACGACCCGGGTCGGCAGGTGCCGCCGTCGCGCGGCGGCCGCCGCCAGCAGTCCGAACCTGTCCCCCGTCCCCGTCGCGGTCATTGCGCTTCCCGATCTTTCGCGAAGCCTAGACGCTCCTCCCTAAGACTCGATGAAAGAACGGCGGTCGTTCGTGCGGGCGCTGCGATTTCCGTCCGCTATCGCCCGGCGTGCGATGGCGATCGGCCCTGGGGGCGGCGTCCCCGGCGCGCCAGCAGCATGGCCCCGACGATGCAGGCGCCGAACAGAAAGCCTTCCAGCGCGCTGGTCGCGTAGAGGGCGGCCGGTCCCAGCCCCCCCTCGCCGGCGAGGCCGCCGACGGGGTCCAGCCGCAGCCGCGACTGCGGAAACGCCCGCGCCAGCAGGTCCAGGCTGCCGGCCATCAGGCGACCGCCCAGCAGCGTCGCCAGCAGCCCCGAGGCCGCGCCGGCGAGCCCGGCCAGCGCCACGCCGCGACGCAGGCGAAGCGGCCCCGCGCGGCGTTCGGCCAGCCAGGCCCCGAGGCCGACGCCGCCACCCAGCAGCGCGCCCTCCATGGCGCCGGTGATCCCGGTCGGGGCCGCGCCGAACAGCAGGTTGAACGCATCCAGTCCGATCAGCTTGACCACCGCGCCAACGACCATGCCGCCCAGCGCGCCGCCGAAAACCGTCCAGGGACCGGCGCGCTTCGAGACGAAGCCCGCCCCGGCGATCCCGATGGCGACGCCGGCGCCGCCGACCAGCGCCATCGCCGCGGTCACGCAGAGCAGCACCAGGAGCACGGAGCTCGCGCCCATGGCGGAGCTGGCCGCGGCCGCGAACCCGTAGACCAGCCCGCCGATCACGCCGGCAGCGCCGCCGCCCAGCGCGCCCGCGACGCCGATGGTCCAGAAGCGCCGCCAGGCGCCGGCCTCGTCGCGAGTGACCGACCGGGGTCCATCGGCGAGGTCGACCTCGTCCTCGATCCATTCCACTTCGGCGATGAAGCGGTAGCCGTGCCTGGGAACGGTCTCGATGAAGCGGGGGCGCGCGGCGTCATCGCCCAGTTCCCGGCGCAGGGCGCGCACGCACTGGGTCAGGGCTTCGTCCGTAACCGGAACGCCGCGCCAGACCTCCTCGAGAAAGCGGTCCTTGGACACCAGTCGGCCCCGCTCCCGCACCAGCAGCACGAGCGCGTCGAGGTAGCGGCCGTTCAGCGGCGCCGGCGTGTCGTCCCGACGCAGCAGGCGATTCTGCGGGTCCAGGGAGAAGCGCTCGAAACGAAAGCTGCCGGAAGCCAATGTCCAACCGAGCCCAAGGCGCCGGCCACGGCCGCGCAAATCAGGCGGCGAGCCTCACCCGGCGTCGTCGGAAACGCAATGGGCCGCGCCCCGGGGAGACCGCCGGAACAGCCAGCCCGCCGCCGCCCAGGCCGCCAGCGCGCCCGCCAGCTGTCCCAGCAGGAAGCCCGGCGCGCTGGCCGGCGCGATGCCGGCGAAAGTGTCCGACAGCGACCGCGCGACGGTGACCGCCGGGTTGGCGAACGAAGTCGAGGCGGTGAACCAGTAGGCGGCGGTGATGTAGAGCCCCACCGCGACAGGCGTGAAGTCGGGCCGGCTCCGCGCCGTCCCCAGGATGGTCAGCAGCAGGCCGAAGGTGGCGACCGCTTCGGAGAAGACCTGCGCCCCGCCATCCCGGGCGTGGCCGGAGACCTGCAGGACGGGCTCGGCGAACATCGCGTGCGCCGCCCAGACGCCGAGGACGGCGCCGCAGGTCTGCGCCGCCGCGTAGGCGATCGCCATGCCCGCCCCGAGCTCCCGCCGCAGGGCCATGATCAGGGTCACCGCCGGATTGAAATGCGCGCCCGACACCGGTCCGAAGACCGTGATCAGGACCACCAGGGCCGCGCCGGTGGCCAGGGTGTTGCCGAGCAGGGCCAGGGCGACATTGCCGCCCGCCAGTCGCTCGCCCATGACGCCGGAGCCGACCACCGTCGCCAGCAGCAGCGCCGTGCCCAGCGCCTCGGCCGCCAGTCGCCGCGCGGCGTCGGGTTGGGCGTGGGATGCCTCCGAAGCCGGACCGGTCACTGCGCCGCCGTGTCGTCGAGGTCGCCGATCTCCCGCAGGCGCGCCTGCAGGGAGAGACGGTCGATCGCGCCGATCGGCAGGGCCAGGAACAGCTCGATCCGCGCGCGGAGCTGTCGTGCGGCTTCAGAGAAGGCCGCCGCGACTTCGGCCTTGCCGCCCTCGACGGCGGCCGGGTCGGGCACGCCCCAGTGGGCGGTCACAGGCTGCCCCGGCCAGATCGGGCAGACCTCGCCCGCCGCGTTGTCACAGACGGTGAAGACGAAATCGAGCGCCGGCGCGTCCGGCCCGGCGAACTCGTCCCAGGACTTGGAGCGGAAGTCGGTCGGTGAGAAGCCCAGCGCCTGGACGATCGGCAGCGCGCCGGGGTTGACCTCGCCCTTGGGGAACGATCCTGCCGACCAGGCCCGGAACCGGCCTTCGCCAAGGCGGTTCATCAGCGCTTCGGCGATGATCGACCGCGCCGAGTTTCCGGTGCAGAGAAACAGCACATTGTAGGTCATCAGCAGGTCCGCCCCTCGGCGACGCAGGCGCCGCTCGCGATGCCGACCAGCGGCCGGCAGATCTCCGCCCGGCCGGCGCAGCAGTCCTCCATCAGAAAGGTCAGGAGCTCCCGCATGCGGTCATAGCCGGCGGTGTAGATGATCGACCGTCCCGCCCGGCGCGAGGCCACCAAGCCGGCGGCGGCGAGGACGTTCAGGTTGGTCGACAGGGTGTTGGGCAGCATGCCCGAGGCGCGGGCGATGTCGCCCGCCGCCATGCCTTCGGGCCCGGCCTGGACCAGAAGGCGGAAGATCTCCAGGCGGCCCTGGTGGGCCAGGGCGCCCAGGGCGCCGGCGGCGTTCTCGATTTCCATAGTTCGCGAATGCCAGAACTCTCGAACGCCGCCAAGCGAAGGTTTTGTGTCAGCAGCAAGACGCCGCCGGCGCGGGTTGCGGCGCCGCGACCTGCGGGCCGCAGCAGGCCCCGGCCGCGGGTGCGGCCGCGTCCATGGCCGCCAGGGCTTCGCTCTCGCCGTAGGTGGTCGCCTCGCCGTGGGTGAAGAAGGTCTCCCAGCGCAGCCCGGCCGGATCGGCGACCCAGCTCTTGTCGGACCTGGCGTAGCAGCAGGTCGTATCGGCCTCGTCGAAGGTCTGGGCGCCGGCCGCCTTCAGCCGGGTGGCGAGCTCGCCCAGCTCCGCTGCGCTGTCGACCTGGATGCCGACGTGGTCAAGGCCGGGCGCGCGGTGCGTCGAGATCGCGAGGTTGACCCGCGGATCGTCGAGCATCCACTTGGCGTAGTCGTCCTTCACCACCGTCGGCGGCGCGCCGAAAAGGGTTTCGTAGAACTGGATCGATTGAGCGAGGTCAGGCACGCTCACGTGCAGGTGCAGGCGCTTCATGGCGTCCTCCGTTGTGTCCATCTCTTCTGTATTTCTGGAATAATGGAACTGTCAAGCCGGAGACTTGGCCGATGACGGCGATTCTGTCGACCCGCCCAGCCGTCCCTGCCGACGCGGCTGTGATCGCGGCGAAGTATAACCAGGGAATCGAGGACCGGATCGGCACGTTCGAGACCACGCCTCGGACCGTGGCCGATATCGGGGCCTGGTTTGACGGCGCGAAGGCCTTTGTCGTGGTCACGGACGGAACCGGCGAGGTCCTCGGCTACGCCGTGGCCCATCCGTACGCGGACCGCTGCTGCTACGCGGGCATCGGCGAGTTCTCGGTCTACGTCGCCCGCTCGGCGCGCGGACGCGGCGTCGGCAGGGCGGCGATGTCAGCCCTGGTCGACGCCGCGCGCGAAGCAGGCCTCTGGAAGCTTCTGTCGCGCGTGTTTCCGGAGAACCGGGCCAGCCTCGACCTCATGGCCTGGTCCGGCTTCAGACAGATCGGCGTGCATGAGAAACACGGCAAGCTCGACGGCGTCTGGCGCGATTGCGTGATCGTCGAGCGGCTGATCCCGGAAAATCTGGACTGACGGTCGGGCGCGCCCGCACACGCCCGATGTCGTCCGGCGGTGGAACCGCGCTAGTTGGTCGGGGCCGGCAGCGACTGGGCCGCGTTCTGGGCGGCGTCGCCGACGCTCTCGGCCGCGCCGCTGACGCTCTCGGCTGCGCTCGAGACGGCGTTGGCCTCCAGTTGCTCGCTGCGGCTCATGGTCATCAGGAAATAGCCGACGACCAGCACGACGAGCAGGCCGATCACCAGCGCCACGATGGTCCCGGCCCCGCCGCCGCTGCGTTCGCGGACGGCGCCGCCCTCGCTGGTGGTCACCCGTTCGACGGTGCCGTCGCGATGTTTGATGGTTCTGTCCACGGCCATGTCAGACCTCCTCTGAAAAGACCGTCTGGAAACTGCCGTCAGGGGCGGAGGGTTCCGCAGCGGCCGGGCGGAACGGTCGCCGGGCCCGGCCGTTCGACGGGCATGATTGTCCGCCTCGTCCGACCCGTGCTGCCCCGCGCCGACCACCTGGTGCTCTATGCGCCGGGCGTCGCCGACATCGTCGAGGCGCCGGCGGAGCTGCTTCGCCGGATGGAGGGGATGAGCGCCTACTTCCACGCCGAGCGGACGGACGACGGCTGGGACATCCTCGAACGCGCCGAGCCCCCGGGCTGGTCGCCCGGCTGAGGTGAGGGCCGCTTTTCAGCGAGTCCTCACCCCCCGCTCATGTCGCTCACCGCCCCGCCGGGCAGACTGCCCCGCATTACGCCATTGCACAGGGGCAGACCATGACGCGATCCGACGACACCGCGGCCGACCGGCCGAAGAACCGGCTTCGGCCTTTCATCTGGGGCGGCCTTGCGGGCCTGCTCATGATCCCGCTCGTCGCCATGCGCTTCACCCGCGAGGTGAACTGGGACGAGACCGACTTCATCGTCATGGGCCTGATGCTGGCGGCGGTCGGGGGCGGCTACGAGCTGACGATCCGGCTGTCGGACAACGTCCTGTACCGCTTCGGCGCCGCCGTGGCTGTGCTCACCGGCTTCCTGCTGGTCTGGGCCAACCTCGCCGTCGGCTTCATCGGCAACGAGGACAATGTGTGGAACCTGCTGTTCGCCGGCATGCTGCTGCTGATGATCGTCGGCGCCATCGTCTCGCGCTTCCGCGCCAGGGGGCTGGCGCTGACCCTGGCGGCCGGCGCGGTGATCCAGTGCGCCGGCCTCGTCGCCGCCGCCGTCGCCGGCCAGAACGTCCCGCCCGGACCGGCGGTCGTCTTCACCCTGCTCTGGCTGCTCTCCGCCGGCCTGTTCCGGGCGGCCCATCAACAGTCGAAGGGCGCCTAGACGGAAAAAGGGGCGCGACCCTCGCGGATCGCGCCCCCAATGCCACAGCGGTCAGTCGGCCTAGGCCGCCGCCTTCGCCCTGGCGCCGAAGCGGCCGTAGAAGGTCTCGTTCTTCTCGGCCATCTCCCGCAGCAGCTTGCCCGGCGCGTAGCGTGAGCCGTACTTCGCGGTCAGGTCGTCGAGCCTGGCCACGAACGCCTTCGTGCCCACCGAGTCGATCAGGCTGATCGGGCCGCCGGTCCAGGGCGCGAAGCCCCAGCCCAGGATGGCGCCGACATCGCCGTCGCGCGGGTCGGTCAGCACGCCCTCCTCGAAGCAGCGCGCCGCCTCGACGGCCTGGCGGTACAGCAGCCGGGTGCGGATCTCCTCGATCAGCGCCTTGTCGGCCTCCGCCGTCTTCACCGCGACCAGCTCCTTCAGCCCCGGCCACAGCGTCTTGGCGCCGCCATCGGCCGGATAGTCGTAGAAGCCCTTGCCGTTCTTGCGGCCGAAGCGCTCGAGATCGACGACCATCTTGGTGATGAGGGCGTCGACCGGCCCGCCGACATACTGGTCGCCGAGGTCCTTCTTCGTCTGCTCACGGACCTTGTAGGCGAGGTCGAGGGCGACATCGTCGTTCAGTTCCAGCGGGCCGCGCGGCATGCCGGTCGCCCGGCCGACGTTGTCGATGATCGCCGGGGCGATGCCCTCGGCCAGCATCTCGAGGCCTTCCTGGATGTAGGTGCCGAAGCAGCGCGACGTGTAGAAGCCGCGCGAGTCGTTCACGACGATCGGCGTCTTGCGGATCTTCAGGACGTAGTCGATCGACTTGGCCAGCGTCTCGTCGGATGTCTGCTTGCCCATGATGATCTCGACCAGGCCCATCTTGTCGACCGGCGAGAAGAAGTGGATGCCGATGAAGTTGGCCGGCCGCACCGAGGCCTCGGCCAGGCCGGTGATCGGCAGCGTCGAGGTGTTGGAGCCGAACACCGCCGTCTCGGCCAGCTGGGCCTCGGCGAGCTTGGTCACCGTGGCCTTCAGCTCGCGGCTCTCGAACACGGCCTCGACGACCAGGTCGCTGCCCTTCACGTCGGCGTAGTCCGCCGTCGGATGGATCAGGGCCAGCAGGGCCTCGCCCTTCTCGGCCGTCATCTTGCCGCGCTTCACCGCCTTCTCGACCAGGCTGCGGGCATAGCCCTTGCCCTTCTCGGCCGCCTCGACGGAGACGTCGACCAGCACGGTCTCGATCCCGGCCTGGGCCTGCACATAGGCGATGCCCGCGCCCATCATCCCGGCGCCGAGCACGGCGACCTTCTTCACATCGTAAGGCGCCACGCCGGCCGGACGGCCCGAGCCCTTGCCCAGCTCCTGCATCGACAGGAACAGGGTGCGGATCATGCCGCGCGCCTGCGGCGACTGCATGGTCTTGAGGAAGTAGCGGGTCTCGATGCGCAGGGCCGCGTCGATCGGCACCTGAAGGCCTTCGTACAGGCACTTCAGGATGTTCAGCTGGGCCGGGAAGTTGCCGTAGGTGGTCTTCCGCAGCATGGCGTTGCCCATGATGAAGACCTGGCCGCCGGTCGGGCTGTAGGGACCGCCGCCGGGCAGCCTGAAGTCCTTCTTGTCCCAGGGCGCGACCGGATCGCCGGTCTTCACCCAGGCCTTGGCCGCCTCGATCGTCTTGCCCGGCTCGACCACGGCGCCGACGACGCCCTTGGCCAGGGCCTCCTTGGCCGACATCGACTTGCCCTCGAGCAGGTAGGGTGCGGCGTTCATGGCGCCCATGATGCGCGGCAGCCGCTGCGTGCCGCCGGCGCCCGGCAGCAGGCCGACCTTGGCTTCCGGCAGGCCGAGCTGGAGCTTCGGATTGTCGGCCGCGACGCGATAGTGGGTGGCCAGCGCGAACTCGAGCCCGCCGCCCAGCGCCAGGCCTTCCAGCGCGGTCGCCACCGGCTTGCCGCAGGTCTCCAGCGCCCGGAACGCCTTGTTCAGCGCGAAGGCGCCGTCGAAGGCCGCGCGCAGCTGCTCCTCGGCCGAACGCCTGTCCTCGCCGCCGCCGGCGCCGGCCGAGCCGCCCAGCTCGCCCAGGTCCGCGCCGGCGCAGAAGCCGCTGGCCTTGCCGGAGGCGATGACCGCGCCCTTGATGGCCGCGTCGGTCTTGATGCGTTCGACCACCTCGCCGATCTCGGCGATGACCTTGCCGGTCAGGGTGTTCATGCTGCGGCCGGGGACGTCGAAAGTCACCAGGGCGATCCCGTCGCCGTCGACCTCGATCTTGAAGTTTTCCATTGTCACTGGTCCTTGGGGTCGAGGGTTAGACGCGTTCGATGACGGTGGCGGTGCCCATGCCGGCGCCGACGCAGAGCGTCGCCAGGCCGAGCTGCTTGTCGGTCCGCTCCATCTCGTCCAGCAGGGTGCCGATGATCATCGCGCCGGTCGCGCCCAGCGGGTGGCCCATGGCGATGGCCCCGCCGTTCACGTTCATCTTCTCGTGCGGGATGTCGAGCGCCTGCATCATGCGCAGCACGACCGAGGCGAAGGCCTCGTTCAGCTCGTAGAGGTCGATGTCGGCGGGAGTCATGCCAAGGCGGCCGAGCAGCTTCTCGGTCACCAGCGCCGGGCCGGTCAGCATGATCGACGGCTCCGATCCGATCGAGGCGGCGCCCCGAATCCTCGCGCGCGGCTTCAGGCCGAGCGCGTCGCCCATCTCCTTGCTGCCGATCAGCACCCCGGCGGCGCCGTCGACGATGCCCGAGCTGTTGCCGGCGTGGTGGACGTGGTTGACGCGCTCGACCTGCGGGTAGCGCTGGGTCACGACGGCGTCGAACGCCATCTCGCCCGGCATCGTGAAGGACGGGCTCAGCGAGGCCAGGGTCTGCATCGTGGTGTTGCCGCGGACGGTCTCGTCATGGGCCAGCAGGGTCAGGCCCAGCTGGTCCTTCACCGGCACGACGGACTTCTTGAAGCGGCCTTCTTCCCAGGCCCGCGCGGCGCGCCTCTGGCTCTCGACGGCGTAGGCGTCGACGTCGTCGCGGCTGAAGCCGTACAGGGTGGCGATCAGGTCGGCGCTGACGCCCTGCGGCGCGAAGTAGGTCTTGAAGGCGCTGGACGGATCGGTCGGCCAGGCGCCGCCGTCGCTGCCCATCGGCACGCGGCTCATGCTCTCGACGCCGCCGCCGATCGCCATCTGGGCCTCGCCGGAGATGACCTTGGCGGCGGCCATGTTCACGGCCTCCAGGCCGCTGGCGCAGAAGCGGTTGATCTGCACGCCGGCGGTGGTCTCGGCGTAGTCGGCGGTCAGCACCGCGGTGCGGGCGATGTCGCTGCCCTGCTCGCCAACGGGCGAGACGCAGCCGAGGACGACGTCGTCGACCTTCGAGGTGTCGAGGTTGTTGCGGTCGCGCAGCGCTTCGAGGACCTGGGTCGCCAGCGACAGCGAGGTCATCTCGTGCAGCGAACCGTCCTTCTTGCCCTTGCCGCGGGGCGTTCGCACCGCGTCGTAGATGTAGGCTTCGGCCATTGGGTGTCTCCTTGGGTCGGAATCGGGATTCTGTTAATCGAAGCGGTGTCGGGTCAGACCGACCATGGAGGACGACCGATGCCGGCCCCCGATCTGGCGACCCCTCGTGACCATGCGGCGGTGAGCGACTTCATCGCGCACGGCTACCATGTGTTCGAGCGGGGGGTGGACGTGGCCGCCTCCGCGGCGCTGCTGGCGGAGATCCGCGCGACGCGGTCCTTCGACGGCGCGCTGTTCCTGTCCGAGGCCGAGTTCGACGCCGACCCGCAGTACACCGGCGTCAATCCGCGCCCGGGTCGCAACCTGCTCGACACGTTCGGGGATCGCCTCGCCTTCGTCGAACAGGATCCGGCCCTCGTCGAGGGGCTGACCGCCCTGCTCGGCGAAGACTACGCCCTGCTGAACCGCAAGATTGTCTGCGGCGTGCCGCAGACCGCCGTGCCGGCCTGGCTGCGACGCCGGATCGAGGGCAACCCGGTCAACAACCTCGGCGCCTGGGTGAAGCCGCAGTACCGGGACATCACCTACTTCTACGGCATCGACTTCCACCAGGACCTGATCGACTACAGGGACCGGGAGGCGGACTTCGTCACCCTCTACATCTACCTGCACGAGGTCGGCGCGCACGACGCGCCGCTGTTCCTGCTCGAGGACAGCCATCGCCTCGGCGCGACGGTGTTTCCGCACGACCTGACCCGCGAGGGCGACGCCTGGACCTACCGCGACGGGCGCGGCGGCGAGGTCGTCTGCCGCCAGCGCCTGCTGACCGGCTCCGCCGGCCACGCGGCCATGTGGCACGCCTGCACCCTGCACGGCACCCAGCCGGACGCCGCCGACCACGAACGCCTGTCGCTGCGCTACCTGTTCGCGAAGGCGACGACCGGCAAGGCCGGCATCGACGCCGTCAACGGCTCGCTCCGGGGCCCGACCCGCCTGTCCGCGACGCGCGAAGACCTCGACGCCGACGGCGCGGCGCGGATCCGCAGGAACACGGTCAATAGCGCGGCCTAGAACGCTCAAGCCGGTTTCTCCACGACCACCTCGGTCTTCACCGAGTTGGCGATGAAGCAGTCCTCGTGTGCGGCGTGGTGCAGGGCGTCGAGCCGGGCCGCGTCCGGCGTCTCGCCGACGAAGACGATATGGGGACGAAGGACCACCCTGGTAACCGCGATCCGCCCCTCGGGGGTCTTGCGCATCACCCCCTCGGCCTCGTCGCGGTAGCTGGCGACGACGAACCCGGCCTCGCGGGCTTTGTGCAGGAAGGTCAGCATGTGGCAGTTGCTGAGCGCCGCCACCAGCATCTCCTCCGGATCGACCGCCGACGCGTCGGACCACGGCGCCGGCACCACGCTGGGCGCCGGCGAGCCGGGAATGGTCACCCCGCCGTCGAAAGCCACCGTGTGGGCGCGGCTGTAGCGCCCCTTGAGAAAGTCCTCCGGCCCGGCGGTCAGCGACCAGTCGATGGTGGCGACATACTTTGCCATCAGGCCCCTCTCCCTTCTCCCCGGACGGCGGAAGGGTCGCTGACCGCGATGGACAGGTGGTCGCTCATGTCAGACCCGATCTCGCCGGATGACTCACCGGCCTCCGCTTCAGAGCGTCCTCGCGATCAGGACCTTCATGATCTCGTTGGCGCCGCCGTAGATCCGCTGCACGCGGCTGTCGCGGTACATCCGGCTGATCGGATACTCGTCCATGTAGCCGAAGCCGCCGAAGAACTGCAGGCAGCGGTCGATGATCTTGTTCTCGAGGTCGGTGACCCAGTACTTGGCCATCGAGGCGGTCGCCGCGTCGAGCTTGCCCTTCAGGTGCTGCTCGATGCAGTGGTTGACGAACACCTTGGCCACGGTCGCCTCGGTCTTGCACTCGGCGAGCACGAACTGGGTGTTCTGGAAGTCGAGGATCGCCTTGCCGAACGCCTTGCGCTGCTTGACGTAGTCGATGGTCAGGGCCAGCGCCCGCTCGATGGCGGCGACGCCCTGGACGGCGATGTTTAGACGCTCCTGCGGCAGCTGGCTCATCAGTTGGAAGAAGCCGTGTCCCTCGCCCTCGCCCAGCAGGTTGCTGGTCGGCACGCGGACGTCGTTGAAGAACAGCTCGGAGGTGTCGGCCGCCTCCATGCCCAGCTTGTCGAGGTTGCGGCCGCGCTCGAAGCCGGGCGCATTGTCGGTCTCGACCAGGATCAGCGAGGTGCCGCGCGCGCCCTGCGTCGGGTCGGTCTTGCAGACGACGATGATCAGGTTGGCCGTCTGGCCGTTGGTGATGAAGGTCTTGCTGCCGTTGATGACGTACTCGTTGCCGTCGAGGCGCGCGGTGGTCTTGATGCCTTGCAGGTCGCTGCCCGCGCCCGGCTCGGTCATGGCGATGGCCCCGACATATTCGCAGGTGGCCAGCTTGGGCAGCCAGCGCCGCTTCTGGTCCTCGGTGCCGTAGTGGTAGATGTAGGGCGCGACGATCGAGTTGTGCAGCGACAGGCCGAAGCCGTCGACCGCCTTGGCGCCGATCTGCTCCATCAGCACGACCTCGTGGCGGTAGTCGCCGCCCATGCCGCCGTATTCCTCGGGGATCGAAAGGCAGGCCAGGCCCGCCTCGGCGGCTTCGTTCCAGAGGGCGCGCTCGACGACGCCGTCCTTGCGCCACTTCGCCACGCGAGACTCGGGCGCGTGTTCGTCGAAGAACCTGCCGACGGCGTCCTCGAAGATGACGATGTCCTCTTCTGCCAGAGGAGCCGGACGTTCGACCTGAAGCACACCCATGATCAGAAAGCCTCCGCGGGCACGGCCATCATCGTCGCCGAGCCGGTCTTGAGTTTGGCGAGGTGGGCCCCGGTGTCGGGCAGCACTCGCTCGAGGAAATAGCGGCCGACGGCCAGCTTGTTGGCGTAGAAGGGATCGGTGTCGCCGCCGGCGATCCTGGCCAGCGAGACCTTGGCCATCAGGGCCCACATGTAGGCGAGGCCGGTGATCCCGAAGAGGTGCATGTAGTCGGTCGAGGCGGCGCCGGCGTTGTCCGGATTGGCGAGACCGTTCTGCATCAGCCACAGCGTGGCCTCCTGCAGCTGGGCCTTGGCGCCGGCGAGGCCGTCGAGGAACGGCTTCAGCTGCGCGTCGCCGGCGTTGGCGTCCACGAAGCCGTCGATCTCGGCGAAGAAGCTCATCACCGCCCGGCCGCCGTTGGCCGCCAGCTTGCGGCCCACGAGGTCGAGCGCCTGGATGCCGTTGGTGCCCTCGTAGATCAGGGCGATGCGACAGTCGCGCAGGTACTGGCTGGCCGGGAAGTGCTCGGTGAAGCCGCTGCCGCCGTGCACCTGCATGGCGTCGACGCAGACCTTGAAGCCCCGGTCGGTCAGGTAGCCCTTCAGCACCGGCGTGAGCAGGCCCATGTAGTCGGCCGCCTTCTGCCGGACGGCCTCGTCCTCGTGGCTGTGCGACAGGTCGCCGTGCAGCGCGGTCCAGAACAGGAAGGCGCGGCCGCCCTCGATGATCGCCCGGCTGTCGAGCAGCATGCGGCGCACGTCGGGGTGGACGAGGATCGGGTCGGCCGGCCCGTCGGGGTTCTTGGGGCCGGTCAGGGAGCGGCCCTGGAGGCGGTCCTTGGCGAAGTCGCGGGCGGCCTGGTAGGCGGCCTCGGCCTGGGCGATGCCCTGCAGGCCGACGCCCAGCCGCGCCTCGTTCATCATCACGAACATCAGCTTGAGGCCGCTGTTCTCTTCCCCGATCAGGTAGCCGACGGCGTCCTCGTACTGCATCACGCAGGTGGCGTTGCCGTGGATGCCCATCTTCTCCTCGAGGCCGACGCACTTGACGCCCTCGTTACGCGCCCCGACCGAACCGTCGGGGTTTGGGAAGAACTTCGGCACGATGAACAGGCTGATGCCCTTCACCCCGGCCGGCGCGCCCTCGATCCGGGCCAGCACCAGATGGACGATGTTGTCCGCCATGTCGTGCTCGCCGGCGCTGATCCAGATCTTCTGGCCGCTGATCCGGTAGGTCCCGTCCGCCTGCGGAACCGCCTTGGTGCGCAGCAGGCCGAGATCCGTGCCGCAGTGCGGCTCGGTCAGGTTCATGGTGCCGGTCCACTCGCCGGACACCATCTTCGGCAGATAGGTCTGCTTCTGCGAGTCGGAGCCGCCGGTGTGGATCGCCGAATAGGCGCCGTGCGCCAGCCCCGGATACATCGAGAACGCCATGTTGGCGCTGCTCGACATCTCCTTGAAGGATACGTTCACGACGTGAGGCAGGCCCTGGCCGCCGTAGGCCGGATCGGAGTCCAGGCCCGTCCAGCCGCCTTCGCACAGCTGGCGGTACGCCTCCCTGAACCCGGTCGGCGTAGTGACCGTGTTGTCCGGATGCCAGGTGCAGCCCTGCTTGTCGCCGACGCTGTTCAGCGGCGCCAGGACCTCGCCGGCGAACTTCGCCGCCTCCTCGATGATCTGCTCGACGACGTCCATCGAGGCGTCGGCGAAGGACGGCAGGGTCGAGTAGCGATCGATCTCCAGCACCTCGCGCAGGAGAAACACGTGATCGCGGACCGGCGGCTGATAGGCCATGGGCGCTCCGTTGGGTCGGGGTTCTGGTTGTGGCGGGATGTCGGCGCGTTACTTCGCGCCGACCGGCTCCGCGTGGCCGTCGACGCGCGCGCGCATCATCTGCTCATAGGCCTCGGCCTTGGGCAGCAGGTCCGGCCGGCTGTTGGCCAGGTGCTTCTCCAGCCGTTCGCAGGCCGCGTGCAGCTCGGCGATGGCGCCGTCGATGTCCTCGCGCTGCTGCTCCAGCACGACGATCTTCTCCCGGAATTTCTTCAGCGAGTGGGCGTTCTGCTGCGCCGCGTTGTCGTCCTCGTCGTACAGCTCGAAGATCTCGCGGATCTCCTGCAGCGACAGCCCGACCCGCTTGCCCCGCAGGATCAGGATCAGCCGCGCGCGGTCCTTGTAGGAATAGACGCGGTTCATGCCGTCGCGGGCGGGAGTCAGCAGCCCCTTGTCCTCGTAGAAGCGCAGCGCGCGCGGCGTGGCTTTGAACTCGGTGCAGAGCTGGCGGATGGTGAAGGTCCGTTCGGGACGACGCAGTTCGGTCGGCATGTTTTCCTCCCTTGCCACCGTTCTTGTTTGTTGGCGGCAACGTATAATGCCCTTTACGTCAACGTCAACAATCGCAAATCCGTGAAGTCGCCCGTTCGCGGCCGGCCCGGCGCGCGCGGCGCTGCGGGAACTTGTCAAAGCGGGCGCGGGACGGTCTACGTCGGAGGGGGATCGTCGCCGACGCGGCCGAGGGCGATCGAGCGGCGCAAGCCGGCCAGACGGAGCCGCTGAAGGAAGCCGGCAGACCTTGCTCACCCCCGTCCAGATCGCCTTCGCCCTGTTGCTGCTCGCGGCGGCGATCGGGGCCTTCGTCCGTGGCGGGACGGTCGAACGCCGGGGCGCGGGCCTGTTCGCCCTGGGCATGGCCGGCGTCGTGGTGGCCGAGGCGGTGACCTTCGACGCCACCCGGCTGGCCGTCCTGTTCGCCATCGACCTCGGGGTGCTGGCCGGACTGGCCGCCCTCGCCTGGAAGTCGCCGCGACCGTGGCCGGTCTACGCCTGCGGGTTCCAGACCATGGTGCTGGCGACCCATGTCGCCGGCTGGATCGACCTCGACATGGACGTGCGGCTGCACGCCGGGATGCTGACCGGCTTCGGCCTCGCCGCGCTGGCCACCCTGGCCATCGGCGCCTGGACCCGCCCGAAGCCCCGCTGATTCAGGTATACATTCCTACCGCTCTGGACTATTTTCCTATTCCCACCCGAGCGGACCCGCCATGTCGCGCCCCAGCCACGCCCAGATCTGGACCGCCATCGACCAGCTGGCCGCGCGGTTCGACATGACGACCTCGGCCCTCGCCAAGGTCGCGGGGCTGGATCCGACCAGCTTCAACCGCTCCAAGCGCTTCTCGCCCGATCCGGACGCCCGGCCGCGCTGGCCGTCGACCGAAAGCCTGTCGAAGGTGCTCGCCGCCACCGGGGTGACGTTCAGCGAGTTCGCCGCCATGGCCGAGGGCGGCCGCGCCACCCGGTCGGCGGGCGTGCCCCTGATCGGGTTCGCCCAGGCCGGCGACGACGGCTATTTCGACGACGCCGGATTCCCGGTCGGCCAGGGCTGGGACGAGATCGACTTTCCCGGCCTCGCCCGCGAGGGGGTCTACGCCCTGGAGATCAGCGGCGACTCGATGGCGCCGGTCTATCGCGAGGGCGACCAGATCGTCGTCGATCCCACGGGCGGGGAGCCGCGCCGCGGCGACCGGGTGGTGGTCAAGACGGTCGACGGCGAGGTCCTGGCCAAGGAGGTCGCGCGCATCACCGCCCGGACGATCGAGCTGAAATCCCTCAACCCCGACTATCCGGGCCGCACCCTGGACCGGAAGGACGTCGCCTGGATCGCCCGCATCCTCTGGGCCAGCCAGTAGCGGCGCATGCGAAAGGGCCGGCCCCCTGCGGAGCCGGCCCTCGCCTCCAGGCCATGCGGCCTAGCGGTAGTAGGCGTAGCCGCCGTTCACCGGGCGGACATAGCCGCTGTGGACATAGCCGATGCCGACGCCGTTGCGGCTGACGAGCACCCACTGGCCGCCGTTGGCGTAGGCCGCGGCCTGGAAGGTCTGGCCGCGCTGCAGGGAGCCGACCCGCGAGGTCGAGGTCGACGGACCGGCGCGCAGGCTGACGTTGGTCACCGCCGTCATCCGCACATTGGTCCGCTCGTAGCGCGCCGGCTGGACGTAGGAGGCCAGGCGCTGGCCGCCGCGGGTATAGACGCCCTGGGCGTAGCCGTCGTTCGTCTGCGACTTGCAGCCGATGTAGGAGCCGGCCGCGGCCCCGAGGCCCGCGCCGACCACCGTGCCGGCGGTGCGCTCGTTCTTAGCGATCTGGTTGCCGAGCAGGCCGCCCAGCAGGGCGCCGATCACCGCGCCGCTCTCCTGCTTGGAGCCCGGGGCGTCGCAGCGGAAGACGCCGGCCGACTGGGCGCTGGCGGTCATCGGGACGGCGGTGGCGGTCATCGCGGCGGCCACGGAGAGGGCCAGACCGACCTTGGCGATCTTGTTCGGGACTTGGGTCATGGTTGTTCTCCTCAGATGGGTTCCGACCGGCTGTCGCCCGTCGTTGAGGAGGACCATAGGGAGGCGTCCCTGAACGTGATCAGGACGCCTCGTTATGTTCGGTTCAGGCTTGGACCAGCTTTGCGGCGAGGCCGTCCTCGATCAGCCGGATCGTGCGATCCAGCCCGAAGATGGCCGCGAACGAGCCGAACCGCGGCCCCTGGCTCTGGCCCAGCAGGACCTCGTAGAGCGCCTGGAACCAGGCGCGCAGCGGCTCGAACCCGCCCGCCTTGCCGGCCTCGTAGACCTCGTTCTGGATCATCTCGGCGTCCTGGCACCCGGCCGGCAGGGCCTTCAGCCGCGCCAGCAGGTCCTCCATCGCCGCCCGCTCCTGATCGGTCGGCGCGCGGAACCGCTTCGTCGGACGGACGAAGTCCTCGTAGTAGTTCATCGCATAGCCGGCCAGGCGATCGAGCAGCGGCTGCGTCTCCGGCGTCGCGCCGGGGATGTAGCGGCTGAGGAAGCCCCACAGGATGTCCTTGCTCGAGGCGTTGGCCGCCGACACCAGGTTGAGCATCAGCGAGAACGACACCGGCGAGCCCGCGGCCGGCGGCCGGCCCATGTGGACGTGCCACGCCGGGTTGTTGACGTCGGTCTCGTCGCCGCCCTCGGCCTTCCTGCGGTTGAAGGCGTCCAGCTGCTGCAGGTACTCGTCGGTCGCCTTGGGGATGACGTCGAAATAGAGCTTCTTGGCCGACTTGGGGCTCTGGAACATGTAGTAGGCCAGGCTTTCGGGCGCGCCGTAGCGCAGCCACTCCTCCATGGTCAGGCCGTTGCCCTTGGTCTTGGAGATCTTCTGGTTGTTCTCGTCCATGAAGAGCTCGTAGTTGAACCCTTCCGGCGGAACCCCGCCCAGCACCTTGCAGACCTGGTTGGACAGCCGGACGCTGTCGATCAGGTCCTTGCCGCTCATCTCGTAGTCCACGCCGAGCGCGGTCCAGCGCATCGCCCAGTCGGGCCGCCACTGCATCTTCACGCCGCCGCCGGTCACCGGGACCTCGGTCAGCGCGCCGTCCTCGTCGCGGAACACGATCGTGCCCTTCTCGAGGTTCCGCTCCAGCGTCGGGACCTGCAGCACCTTGCCGGTCTTCGGGCTGATCGGCAGGAACGGCGAATAGGTCGCGCGCCGCTCCTCGCCGAGGCTCGGCAGCATGATCTTCTGGATGGCGTCGAACCGCTCCAGCGCGATCAGCAGGGTCTGGTCGAACCGGCCGCCGCGATAGCAGTCGGTCGCCGACACGAACTCGTAGTCGAAGCCGAAGCTGTCGAGGAAGGCGCGCAGCCGCGCGTTGTTGTGATGGCCGAAGCTCGGATACTCGCCGGCCGGATCGCGGACCACCGTCAGCGGCTTGTCGAGGTCCTGGGCCATCACCTCGGCGTTCGGCACCGGCGGGATCTTGCGCATCCCGTCCATGTCGTCGCTGAAGCTGATCAGCCGGGTCGGGATGGCGTCGTCGGTCAGGGCGCGGAAGGCGATCCGCACCATCGTCGTGCGCGCCACCTCGCCGAAGGTGCCCATGTGCGGCAGCCCCGACGGCCCGTAGCCGGTCTCCAGCACCACCGGTCTGGCGAGCGCCTCGAGCGTCTTCACGGCCTCGTCGGCCTTCCCCGCGTTGATCAGGGTGGCGGCGAGATCGCGCTCGGCGTCGGTCAGGCGGACGCGCAGGACACGGGCGAGCAGGTTGCGGGCCTGCTCGAACGGCCAGGCCTTGGCGTCTCGGGCGGTGTGGGACAGTCCTTGGAACATGCCGGGCGGTATAGGCGCTGGGGGCGCGGGGTCAAGAAATCGCCTTCGCGACCATCCCGCCGCCGAACCAGATCTGCCAGCCCGCCACCTCCAGCCAGTGCAGCGCCACGGCCGGCCACAGCGATCCGGTCCGCCAGCGCAGCCAGCCGCAGGCGAGGCCGAGCACCGCGGTCGTCGCCAGGAAATCGGCGCGCAGGAACACCGGCGCCGCGCCGGGCATGAAGGTCAGCGCCTCGAACACATGCCACAGCACGAACACGACGGTCGTGGCCAGGATCGCCGGCCAGGGCCGCGCGGTCTCGTCGCGGTCGGGAACGAACAGCCCGCGGAACACCGCCTCCTCGCCGAGGGCCGGCGCGGCCATGGCCACCAGCAGCGCCCCGGGCAGAACGGACCAGTCCGGCGGCGCCGGCCTCAGGAACCCGCCCGCCAGGCCGATGGCCAGCTCGGCCGCCAGCGCCAGGCCGCCCACGGCCGCCGCCAGGGCCCAGCCCCGTCCGTCCGGCCAGCGCGCCAGGCCGGCCCGCAGCCTGCGCCAGGGCGCGACGAACGGTGTTTGCCGAACTTGCATACCGCCGTGTTTGCTTCAAGCTCCGGCGGCCCTCAAGGGCGTTCCTCGGGGAGGGGATAACCAGACATGGAAACGCTTCCGGTCACGTCGCTGCTCACGGGCGCCGCCGCGCTCTTCCTGGTGCTGCTCAGCTTTCCGATCGCCAATCACCGCCGCAAGAACCAGCTCAGCACCGGCGACGGCGGCGACGAGGCCTTCAGCCGGCGGATTCGCGCCCAGGGCAATTTCATCGAGTATGCGCCGATCGCCATCATCGCCATCGGCCTGCTGGAGATGAACGGCTTCCCGCAGATCTGGGTCTGCGGCTTCGCCGCCGCACTGGCCGCCGGCCGGGTGCTTCACGCGATCGGGCTGATCTGGAACGTGATCCCGGCGCGGATGTTCGGAATGATCCTGACGTTCGCGGCCCTGCTTCTCTCGGGCGGCGCGCTGGTCTTCCACTCGCTGGCCTGATCCGGCGCCGCCGGCCGGGGATCAGACGGGCGCGGACCTCGGATCGACGATCACCTCGTCCTCTCCGGCGCGCTTGAGCAGGGCGGCGACGCCGAGGTCGCCGGTGACGTTGCCGATCGTGCGGAAGATGTCAGGAATGACCTCGACCGCCAGCAGGATCGGCAGCAGCTCCAGCGGCACGCCCAGGGCCAGGCAGATCGGCGTCATGCTGACGAAGAACGACACCTGTCCCGGCAGCCCGACCGCCCCGAGGCTGACGAAGAAGGCGACCGCGACGGCGGCGACGATCTGCCCGAGGCTCGGATCGACGCCGGAGACGTGGGCCATGAAGTAGGCGACGGCCAGGTTCGCCACCGTGCTGGTCAGCCTGAACACGGCCACCGCCAGGGGCAGGACCAGCCCGGTCACCCGCGGCGGGATCTTCAGGTCGTCGTTGGCGCGCTCGATCATCGCCGGCAGGCAGGCGAGCGAGGACTGGGTGGAGATGGCCAGCACCTGGACCGGGGCCACGGCGCGGGCGAAGTCCCCCAGGCTGACCGGACCGCGACGAAGCGCGACCAGGAGGTACGGCAGCAGCGAAATACCGGCCGTCACCAGCGAGACGATGGCCACATACTGGACCAGCACGCCGACGGCCCCCAGTCCGGCGCGCAGGCCGACCCCCAGCGACAGCGCGAACACCCCCGCCGGCGCCACCCAGAGCACCCAGCGCACGATCACGATCATCGTCTCGGCGACGGCGCGGAAGAAGGTCACCAGCGACGACCTCAGGTCCTCGGGAAGCCGGGTGGCCGCGAAACCGACGAAGACCCCGAAGACCACCAGCGGCAGCACCGCGTCCTCGGCCGCCGCCTGGATCGGATTGGACGGCGCGAGGGTTCTGATGAAGTCGGAGAACGACGGCGGCGTCAGGGCCCCCGGCGGCGCGGCGCCGGCCCCGGCGCGAAGCGCCTCGGCGCCCTCGGGCGACACCGGCCAGACCGCCAGCAAGCCGCCGGTGGCCAGCGTCGAGTAGACGGCGCCGACGAGGATCAGGACGGCGAAGACGCCGATCGCGCGCGCGGCCAGCCGTCCGGTCGCCGCCGCGTCGCTGACCGAGGCGACGCCGGTCACCAGCAGCGAGAAGACCAGGGGAATGACGGTCATCCGCAGCGCGTTCAGCCACAGCCCGCCCACGGCCTCGACCGGGTCGGTCCAGGCCGTGACGCCGTCGCCGCCCCAGGCCGCGAGCGCGGCGCCGCCGGCGAGACCGACGGCCAGCGCCAGAAGCACCCGGGTGCTGAGGGATCTGAACATGACGCGCTCCGAAGACGGGCGGCGATCCTAGGGTCAGCCGAGTCGCTTCGGCAATGCGCCTCCCCACGGCGGCCTGGCGCACGCGGTCGCCCGTCAGCGGGTATGCCTGCGTCTCGAGCCAGGTTCAGGGTCCGGATGATTCCATCCGGGCCCGTCAGGCTCTAGGCTCGCGGCTCCCTTCCCGTGAGTCTCCGATGTCCGACGCCCCGCTGCTCCCCTGCCCGCCGATCGACGCCGGCCTGTTGTCCGGCCGGACGGTGGACCTTGAGCGGCTGGATGTGGCGAAGCATGCCGAAGGTCTCTGGAACGCCATCGGCTCGACGGACGACCTGTGGACCTGGATTCCCTCGGGTCCGTTTCCCGCCCGCGCGGACTTCACCGCCTGGCTGGAAGACCGCGGCCAGCGGCCGACCCAGAGCCTCTATGCGGTGGTCGACAGGACCGACCCGCGCGGCCCGGCGCCGGCCGGCCTCTACATGGCGCTCAGCATCAATCCGGACGCCGGCGTCACCGAAGTCGGCCTCAACCTCGGACCGGCGCTCGCCCGCAGGGTGGGCGGCACCGAGGCGTTCCACCTGCTGGCCGGCTACATCTTCTCGCGCGGGTACCGCCGCGTGGAATGGCGCTGCAGTCCCGAGAACGTCGCCTCGAGCCGCGCCGCCGCCCGCTTCGGCTTCACCCACGAGGGCACGCTGCGCCAGACCTACTGGCTCAAGGGCGGCAACTGGGACACCGAGGTCCACGCCATCCTCGACCATGAGTGGCCGGCGATCGACGCCCGGCTGAAGGCCTGGCTGGCGCCGGAGAACTTCGACCCGGAGGGAAACCAGCGCCAGGCCCTGTCGGCGCTCTGAAGCCGCCCGCGGCGCCGGCCGGCGGCCTCGCGGGAAGGACGTCCGGGCCTCAGAAGGCCGCGAACCGCCCGGCCGCTTCCGCCCAGCACCCCACCACCTCGGCGGCCCCGGCCTCGACCAGTCGCGCCGCCGCTGCGTCGTCCATGTGCCCGCCGCCGGCGAAGCCCCACACCGTCATGCCCGCCGCCCGGGCGGACCGGACGCCGTTGACGCTGTCCTCGATGGCCAGGCAGGCCCCGGGGTCGACGCCCAGCTGCGCGGCCGCGTGGAGGAACACGTCCGGATGCGGCTTGGCCCGCGCCACCAGGTCGGCGGAGTAGACGTGCGGGTCGAAGGCCGGAAGCAGTCCCGTGCGCCGCAGGTTGTCCCTCAGGTAGGTCGCGCCGGACGAGCTGGCGACCGCCTTGGGCAGGGTCAGGGCCGCGACCGCCGCCGCACATCCCTCGACCTCGGTCAGGCGATGCTCACAGGCCTCCCAGCGCGGACCCCGGGCCGCGCGCAGGGCGTCTTCCGGCAGCGGGCGCCCCGTCCGGTCGCGACAGTCGGCGTCGAGCGCCGCGTGATAGGCGGCGTCGTTGAGGCCCATGAAGCGATGGACGAAGTCGGCCGGCGCGTAGACCAGTCCGTGCGCGGCCAGCAACTCGATCTCGATCTCGAGCCCGAGGATCTCGGAGTCGATGAGGACCCCGTCACAGTCGAAGATCACGGCCCGGAGGGTGCTGCTCATGCCCGCCGATAACAAAACGGCCTCCGCGACGGGAGGCCTGAGGCATTCAATTCAGGTTACGCGAGTTTTCGCGTGAGGACTTCGCGGGGCCTGACCGGGGTCTGGGGGAGGAGATCAGGCCCCGCGAAGCGTTGCGACGCCCATCACAGGGCGGCGCTAACGACCTGGCTGGCGTTGATCGCCGCGACGATCACGAGGACCGGCAGGGCGGCGAGGGCGAGGGCGGCGAGGTTGCTGAGCTTGGAAACGGTCATCGGTCTATCCCCTGGATCGAGTTGGGCGCGGAGGAGCGCGTCCGGTGATTTCGATATAGGAGAAGCTCGCCGCGAATACCCGTTAAGTCTGCGTCATGACCTATGTTTAAGGTTCAGGGCGCACCGATTACTTGGATGTAATGTTGGCGACCGCATCCTTAACCCTCACGACAGGCGCGCGGACCACGGTGGAGGGAAGCGCCCTACCCTTCCGTCGGCTGCACCAGGAAGTGTCCGCGCAGGGCGGCGATGGGGGCCGCGCGCTGGTCCTGCCAGGCCTCGACATGGACGTTGGCGATACGCCGGCCGACCTTCTTGATCTCCGCCCGGGCATAGGTCGTCAGCGGCCGGCCGGAGCGCAGGTATTCGACCGACACATCGATCACCCGCGGCTGGCGCGCCGGCCCCTCCGAGACGCGCAGCTGGGCCAGGGCGGTGATCTCCATGAAGGCGCCGAGCACGCCGCCGTGGATCGCCGGCAGCACGGGATTGCCGATGATGTGCTGGCCGAACGGCAGGATGGCGGTCATCTCGTCGCCGGCCAGCTCGACGCTCACGCCGAGGAACCGCGCGTAGGGAATGCGCGCCAGCATCGCCTTCACATCGTCGGACCGGTCGCTCACTGGCCATCCTTCCGCGGCTTGAGGTTGGCGCCGAAGCCGCGCCCCTTGCTGGAATCGAGCATGAACGCCGCCTGGGCCGCCGCCACCGGGTCGTCCGGGCTCTCGTCGTAGGCCACCGCCCGAACGAAGGCGACCGAGCGGGTCGCCTTGTAGCAGAAGGCTCTGGCGTAGATGTCCTTGCCCGGCTCGGCCGGCCGCATGTAGTCGATGCGCAGGTCGAGCGTGGCGATGGTCTTGAAGGCCTGCAGCCCGGCGTGGACCGCCTGGCCGCAGGCGTGGTCGAGCAGGGTGGTGACGACGCCGCCGGCGATGACGCCGGTCTCGGGATCGCCGATCAGCTTCTCGTCGTAGGGCACCTTCAGGACGGCGCCGTCCTGGTCGACCGAGACGGTCTCCAGCTTCAGCGCCTGCGCATGGGGGCTTCCCTGGTTCATGCCTTGCGCCATGTTGCGCAGGAACTCGAGATGATCGGCGTCGCTCATGCACCCGGTATAGACGCGAGGCGTTGGCTTATCCAGATGCTGAAACCCGAGGACATCCTCCGCCCCACGCCGGCCGGCCTCTACTGTCCGCCGGGCGACTTCTACATCGATCCGGTGCGGCCGGTCGGCCGCGCGGTGATCACGCACGGCCATTCGGACCACGCCCGCAGCGGTCATGACCACGTCGCCGCCACGCCCGAGACGCTGGACATCATGGCCTGCCGCTACGGCGACGACTTCGCCGGCGCCGCGGTCGGCCTCGCCTACGGTCGTCCGATCGAGCGGGACGGCGTCGAGATCAGCCTCGTTCCGGCCGGGCACGTGCTCGGCTCGGCCCAGGCGGTGATCCGCTGGAAGGGCATGACCGCCGTCGTGTCCGGCGACTACAAGCGGCGGCGCGACCCGACCTGCCCGCCGTTCGAGCCGGTCGCCTGCGACCTGTTCGTGACCGAAGCCACCTTCGGCCTGCCGGTGTTCCGCCATCCGGACGCCGCCGACGAGGTCGCCCGCCTGCTCAAGTCGGTGCAGCAGTTTCCGGAGCGCACCCATATGGTCGGCGCCTATGCGCTGGGCAAGGCGCAACGGGTGATCGCCCTGTTGCGCGAGGCGGGCTGGGACCGGACCCTCCACGTCCACGGGGCCCTCGCCGGCCTCAATGACCTCTACGCCCGCCACGGCGTGGACCTGGGGCCGCTGGCGAACGCCACGGACGCGGCCGACAGGCTCCCCGGCGAGATCGTGCTGTGCCCGCCCTCGGCCCTCGGCGACCGCTGGAGCCGTCGCTTCGCCGACCCGGTCAGCGCTTTCTGCTCGGGCTGGATGCGGGTCCGCGCCCGCGCCCGGCAGAGGGCGGTCGAGCTGCCGCTGGTCATCTCCGACCACGCCGACTGGGACGAGCTCACCGACACCCTCGACGAGCTGAAGCCGGGCGAGGTGTGGATCACCCACGGTCGCGAGGAGGCGCTGCTGCGCTGGTGCGAGCTGCGCGGCCAGCCGGCCCGCGCCCTCGCCCTGGTCGGCTACGAGGACGAGGAGGACTGACCGCACGCACGCCCGCAGGATGCGAAGTCTTGCGCGATCGGGCCCGTCATGCTCGCGTGCGCCCGACAGCGGCTCGAACGGGGGGAGCCATGGCCCGCAAGCGTAAGCGCGACTACCGGACTCTGGAAGCCGGTGAGATCATCAGGACGACGACCCGCCTGGCCGACCGGATCGGCGAGCGGTTTCCGGACTCCGGCCTCGCCGAAGCGGCCCTGCAGCTCCGTGACATGGCCAACGAGACGGCCCGCCGGGCCCGCGGCCTCAGCCGCCCCTATCTTGGCTTGCGGACGCTCGTCTTCCTGGTCGCGGCCGCCGGCGTCGGTTCGCTCGCCGTCGTCCTGAAGGACGTCGACTGGCGGGGCATCCTGGCGCAGACCAACGAGGCGGCGCTGACCGCCCTGCTGGAATCGGCGGTCAACCTGGTCGTGCTGATGGCGGCGGGCCTGTGGTTCCTGCTGACGCTGGAGGAGCGCTGGAAGCGGCTGCGCACCCAGGACGCGCTGCACGAGCTCCGCGCCTTCGCCCATGTCGTGGACATGCACCAGCTGACGAAGGACCCCACGACCCTGCTCGGGGACGGCCCCCGGACGCCCAGCTCGCCGGAGCGCCGGATGAGCCGTTTCGAGCTGACCCGCTACCTGGAGTACTGCGCCGAGATGCTGGCCCTGACCGGCAAGCTGTCGGCCGTCTACGCCGGTGAGAGCAACGACCACGTGGTGGTGGCCGCCGCCAGCGACGTCGAGAACCTGTGCACCGACCTCGGTCGCAAGATCTGGCAGAAGATCACCATCCTCGGCGACCTGCAGGAGTGACGTCAGCCGGCCCGCTGGCAGGGCTGAACGGCGCATGCGGCGGCGGCGGCGGGGAGGCAGGCCGCCACAGCGTCGCCGTCCGGCAGGCAACCGGCCGCGTTCGCGCTACATTGAACAGCCATGCGCGCCTTCGCCCGCCTGCTCGACAGCCTGTCCTTCACCGCCTCGCGCAATGCGAAGCTGCGGCTGGTGCGTGACTTCCTCGCCGACAACCCAGATCCCGACCGCGGCTGGGCGCTGGCGGCCCTGACCGGGGACCTCAGCTTTTCCGCCGCCAAGCCCGCCGCCATCCGCAAGGCGGTCGAGGCGCGAATGGACCCGGTGCTGTTCGGCTGGTCCTATGACTATGTCGGCGACCTCGCGGAGACCGTCGCCCTGGTCTGGCCCGCCCGGCCCGGCGCGAACCGCGAGCCGGAGCTGTCCGAGGTGGTCGAGGCCCTGCGCACCGCCACCCGCGCCGAGGTGCAGCCGCTGATCGAACGGTGGCTGGACGCCCTCGACCCCGACGGCCGCTGGGCCCTGCTCAAGCTGCTGACCGGCGGCCTGCGGGTCGGTTTCTCGTCCCGCCTGGCCAAGCAGGCCTGCGCCGACCTCGGCGATGTCGCGGTCGCCGACGTCGAGGAGGTCTGGCACGCCCTCGCCCCGCCCTACGAGGATCTGTTCGCCTGGCTGGAGGGGAGATCGGAGCGACCGAGCGCCGACAACCCCGGCCGCTTCCGGTCGGTGATGCTGGCCCAGCCGGTGGATGAGGACAGCGACTTCGGCAAGCTCGACCCGGCCGACTACGCCGCCGAGTGGAAGTGGGACGGCATCCGCGTGCAGGCGGTCAGCGAGCGCGGCGTCCGGCGGCTCTACACCCGCACCGGCGACGACATCAGCCACACCTTCCCCGACGTGCTCGAGGCGATGACCTACGAGGGCGCGCTCGACGGCGAGCTGCTGGTCATGCGGGACGGCCGTATCGGCGCCTTCGGCGACCTGCAGCAGCGGCTGAACCGCAAGACGGTCGATGCGAAGATGCTGCAGCAGTTCCCGGCCGGGATCCGCGCCTACGACCTGCTGCTCGACGGCGAGACCGACCTGCGCGCGCTTCCGTTCGCGGAACGCAGGGAACGCCTCGAATCGTTCGTTTCGGCCGCGAGAAGCCCCCGGATCGACCTGTCGCCGCTGCAGCCGTTCGACAGCTGGGATGGCCTCGCCGCCCTGCGCGCCGACCCGCCGGACGGCGACCCTCGCATCGCCGAGGGCCTGATGCTGAAGCGCTGGGACAGTCCCTACGAGGCCGGCCGCCCCCGGGGGCCCTGGTTCAAGTGGAAGCGCGACCCGCACCTGATCGACGCGGTGCTGATGTACGCCCAGCGCGGCCACGGCAAGCGTTCGAGCTTCTATTCCGACTACACGTTCGGCGTCTGGCGCGAGGACGCCAACGGCGACCGCCACCTGACCCCGGTGGGCAAGGCCTACTTCGGGTTCACCGACGAGGAGCTCAGACAGCTCGACAGGTTCGTGCGCGACAACACCGTCGAGCGCTTCGGCCCTGTCCGTTCGGTCCGGGCCGGGCGCGACTTCGGCCTGGTGCTCGAGGTGGCGTTCGAGGGCCTGCAGCGCTCGACCCGCCACAAGAGCGGCGTCGCCATGCGATTCCCGCGCATCAGCCGCATCCGCTGGGACAAGCCCGCGCGCGAGGCGGACGAGTTGGCCACGCTGGAAGCGATGCTGGAGACGCCATGAGGATCGCCGCCGCCCTCCTCGCCCTGCTGCTGGCCTGCGCGCCCGCCGTCGCCCTCGGCCAGACCCTGGTCCGGGACGGACGTCCGGTCGCCCGCATCTATTTCACGCCGTCCGACCGGCTGGAGACGGCCGCCGAGGAGCTGAACGATCACCTCGGCAAGATGTCGGGCGCGACGCTGGAGGTGGTGCGGACCGCCGATCCCCGCGCGGTGAAGGGGCCGGCCGTCGTCCTCGGCGACCTGGCGACGAGGATGGGGGCGGCCCCGACGGCCGCCACGCCCTCGCGGGAGGGCTTCCGCCTGCTCACCGACGGCGACCGCCTGCTGGTCGGCGGGGAAAGCGACGACGCCGTTCTCTTCGGCGTCTATGCGGTGCTGGAGATGCTCGGCGTCGACTGGGTGATGCCCGGCGAGATCGGCGAGGTGATCCCGCGACGGACGACGGTGGTCCTGCCGCGCCTCGACGAAAGCCATAAGCCGGATTTTTCGATGCGCCGGCTCTGGTATCGCGGCGGCGCCGACATCGTCAGCAAGGAAGACCGGGCCCGCATGGACATCTGGCTGCGCCGCCAGCGGGCGGGGTCGTTCCAGCCCGTCGTCGCCCAGACCGCCGGCCACTACTGGCCGGCCTTCATCAAGCGCCACAAGGCCGCCTTCGACGCCGACCCGGGCCTGTACGCCCTGCGCCGCGA
Source organism: uncultured Caulobacter sp. (assembly GCA_937991555.1). GTDB lineage: Bacteria > Pseudomonadota > Alphaproteobacteria > Caulobacterales > Caulobacteraceae > Caulobacter. The sequence goes on along the minus strand of CALKHU010000001.1, from coordinate 11,493 downwards.
CGCCGAGGGGCGGCTGATCCGCCGCGGTCCGCAGATCGAGACGACCGACCCGCGCATCGCGGCCATGATGGCGCAGGACATCCGCGACACCTTCGCGGCGAAGGGCTGGCCGAAGGACAAGGCCGTCGGCTTTCCGATCGGCCCGGCCGACACCGCCGGCTACTCCCTGTCTCCCGAATCGCTGGCGGCCGGTTCCGGGATCATCGACCCCCTGACCGGCGAACCGGACCAGACCGACCTGCTGGTCAAGCTGGGCAACGACATCCTGTCGGCGCTGGGGGCCGAGTACCCGAACGTCCACGTCGGCTTCTATTCGTACGCCGCGCACCAGGGCTATCCGGCGCGCTACACGCCCGATCCGCGCGTCGGGGTGATCTTCGCGCCGATCAGCTACTCGCGTTACCACGCGCTGACCGACCCGACCTCGCGCAGCCAGCCACGCTACCGCGCAGTGTTCGACCAGTGGGCGGCCCTGTCGCGCAGGCAGGGCAACCCGATGCTCTACCGCGGCTACAACTGGAACCTTGCCGAGAACATGCTGCCCTATTCCAAGCTCCGCATCTGGGGCGAGGAGCTGCCCTACTACCGCGACGCGGGCGTGCAGGGCCTGAACGTGGAGGCCACCAAGGCCTGGGGGGTCAACGGCCCGAGCGACTGGCTGTTCATGAAGCTGGCCTGGAACGCGTCGCAGGACTGGCGGGAACTGCTCGCCGACTACTGCGCCAAGGCCTTCGGGGACGGCGCGGAGCCGATGCGCCGCTACCTGCTGCGCCTGACCGAGACGCAGGCCGCGGCGGACCAGGAGGCCGGCTCCTACCACGCCATTCCCCTGATCTTCGACCAGGCCTTCGTGGACGCGGCGCGCGCCGACATCGCCGAGGCCGGGCGCCTGGCGAAGCTGCCGGCCGAGAAGGAGCGCATCGGCTACTTCCGGACCGCCGTCGACCTTCTGGACCTTTACCTCGCCTACAACGACGCCGCCGGCCAGTTCGACTTCCCGACGGCGCTCGACCGCTACAAGGCCATGCATGCGACCTGGCAGGCCGCCTACGACCGCAACCCCGACATCGTCGCCAGGGAGGCGCCGGCCTACCTCGAGCGCTTCATCGGACCGTTCATCGGCCAGGCTTCGGCGCTGACGGTGCTGCAACCGCTCCCCGAGCAGATGAAGACCGCCTTCGGCCCGGGCGACTTCCAGGATCCGGCGCTGGACGACTCAGCCTGGCCCCTGACCTCGACCTGGGCCTCGACCTGGGACGCCCAGCGGCTGAGCGGCCAGACGGTCTGGTATCGCCACCGCTTCACCCTGACGGCGGAGCAGGCCCGGGGCGCGCCGCTGCACCTGTTCCTCGGCGGCTTCGACGACCGGGCCACGGTCTGGCTGAACGGCAGGCCGGTCGGCGACAGCGGCCGGCGCTTCTCGGCCCCGGCGATCTTCGCCCTGCCGGACCTGAAGCCCGGCGAGAACCTGCTGGCGATCCGGGTCGTCCGCGAGCACCCGTTCAACGAGATCGGCGTCGGCGGCCTGATCCGCCAGAGCTTCCTGTTCAGCCGTTGAATCGGGGCCGAGCCTTGCGGTTCAGTCCACCGCAGCGGTCCAGGGGTCCACGCATCGCACGCCCGTCGGCGCGAAGTCGGCGACATTGCGGGTCACCACGATCATTCCATGCACCAACGCCGTGGCCGCGATCAGCGCATCCCGATCAGGGCGAGGATCGGGGACATGCAGCGCTGCCGCGCGCAGAGCCACGTCGAGGTCTATCGGCAGGATCCGGCCCAGGAAGCTCGGCCGCACCGACGCGTTCAGCCACTTTCGAAAGATCGCGCCCTGAACAGGGTCGCGGCGCTCGATGCTGAGGACGCCCTTCTCGAGCTCGAGCATCGTGATCACCGACACGAAGAGTTCGGTCGTCTCTCGCGATCCCGTCCAGTTGACGACGTGGGGATCGGCTTTGCCCCGGCCCGACTTCCGAAGCTCGGACAGGACATTCGTGTCGAGCAGGAACATCAGCCGAAGTCGACCGGCCTTGTCAGCGGCCCCACGCGGGCCGCCGCATCGAAGGCCTCGTCGTCGACCTCCTCGTCCAGCGCAAGCATCTCGACGATATTCCGGCCCTGGCCCACGATCTTCCGATAATCCTCGATCGTCAGCAGCACATGGGCAGGCCGGCCCCGGTCGGTGATGAACACCGGCCCCTTCTGCGCGGCCCTCTTGGCCTTGCTGGCGTCCTGATTGAACTCACGGCTCGAAAGGGTCGTGACGGTCATGGCCCGCTCCTGGATTGCAGGCGCAATTCTACAGCCTTCTTCGGCTGGCGCAACCGAATGTAGGCATGTGCCTACATTCGGTTGTTCAGCCGTTGAAGCCCTTCACGGCGTCGATGATCCGCTGCTGGGTGTCGGCGTCCATGTAGGGATGCATCGGCAGGGCGAGGACCTTGCCCGCGAGGGCCTCGGTCACCGGCAGGCCGCCGACGCCCTGCGGAAAGCCCGCATAGGGCTCCTGCTGGTGCATCGGCACCGGGTAGTAGACGGCGGTCGGCACGCCCTGGGTCTTCAGGTGGGCGGCGAGGCCGTCGCGGTTCTCGTGCTCGATCACGTACTGCGCCCAGACCGACTGGCCGCCCTTGATGACCGTCGGCGTCGCCAGCACCGAACCGGCGAGGCCTTCGGCATAACGGTCGGCCACGGCCTGACGCATGACGATCTCCTCGGCGAAGATGGCCAGCTTCTCGATCAGCACCGCGGCCTGGATGCTGTCCAGGCGCGAATTCATGCCGATGCGGGCGTTCAGGTACTTGGCTTCGTGCTCGAAGACCCGGCCGTTCAGGTCCTGGGCCACCGCCTTGCCGTGCACGCGGTAGCTGTCCATCAGGTCCCAGAGCGCCTGGTCCTTGCACAGGACGGCGCCGCCGTCGCCGTAGCAGCCGAGCGGCTTGGCCGGGAAGAAGCTGGTGGTGGCGACGTCCGCCCAGTGGATGGGGTGCTTGCCGTCCAGGGTGCAGCCGAAGCCCTGGGCCGAGTCGCTGATCAGCTTCAGGCCGTGGCGGTCGCAGATGGCGCGCAGGGCCGGATAGTCGGCCGGCTGGCCGAACAGGTCGACGGCGATGACCACGGCGGGCTTCAGCCGCCCCTGGGCCTCGACCGAGACGATGGCGGCCTCGAGCTTGGCCGGGTCGATGTTGCAGGTATCCGGCAGCACGTCGACGAACACCGGCGTCGCGCCGACCCAGGGCACGACTTCGGGCGTCGCCGTGAAGGTGAACGACGGACAGAACACCGCGTCGCCCTCGCTCACGCCCCAGGCCATCAGCGGCAGGGCGATGGCGTCGGTGCCGTTGGCGCAGCTGAGCGCCAGCGGAGCCTGGCCGAACGCGGCCAGTCGCGTCTCGAATTCCCGGACCTCCGGGCCCATGACGTAGCCGCCGTGGTCGAGGACGCGGCCGATGGCGGCGTCGAGGCGGTCGCGGATGCGGCGCTGCTGCGCGGCGAGGTCGATGAAGGCGATGCTCATGGGCGGCGCTCCTAAAGAAGGCTCGCGGGCATTTCGACACAAACCCTGTAACCGGTTGTTGCCGGCGCCGGGTTCCGGCCCCGCGCGCCCCCGTTGACGGACGGCGGCGCAACGGCGATTCCAGAAGGAATGAGCACTCTGCCCCAGACGGTCGACGCGCAATTCATCCAGGACGTGACGACCTGGGAGGCCTTCGCGGGCCGGCTGGCCGACATCGCCGGCCGGCTGGCGGTGAACCTGGTGGCGGCGGCCATCATCCTGGTCATGGCGGTGTGGCTGTCCGGCTGGGCGTCGCGCCTGGTCCGCGCCGCCCTCGGCCGGCTGCATGGCGCGCGCTACCCGCCCGACCCCACGCTGCAGACCTTCCTCAGCTCGGTGGCGCGGTTCGGCGTCCTCGCCGTCGGGCTGGTCGCGGTGCTGCAGCAGCTGGGCGTCCAGGCGACCTCGATCATCGCGGTCCTGACCGCCGCCTCGCTGGCCATCGGCCTGGCGCTGCAGGGCGCCCTGTCGAACATCGCCGCCGGGGTTATGATCCTGATCTTCCGTCCCTACCGGGTCGGCGACGTCATCGAGAGCGCCGGTCGCCAGGGCACGGTGAAGTCGCTCGACCTTCTGGTGACGGAGCTCGCCACGGCGGACAACGTCAAGGTCGTGATCCCGAACGGCAAGGTGTTCGGCGACGTGATCCTGAACTACTCGACCCACCGCCGGCGGCGCGTGGACGTCATCTTCAAGGTGCCGCTGAAGGCCGACATCGTCACCGTCCTGCAGCGCCTGCGCGACCGGGTGGAGAGCGACCCCCGCGTGAAGCAGGACCCGCCGCCGCTGATCGAGATGCTCGACCTGTCCGAGGCCTGGGCCCAGGCGGCGATCCGGGTCTGGGTCTCGCGCGACGAGGTCTCGGCGGTGAAGACCGACCTGATGCTCGCCGCCCACCTGCTGGCCGAGAATCCGCAGGCGGAGCTGGAGCCGCCGCGGCCGCCCAACGCCGCCAACCCCTCGGCGCCGATCCCGGAGAGTTCCGGCTTCAGCCTGAAAGCGCTCGGTCGAGGTCGGCGATCAGATCGTCGCAGTCCTCAATCCCCACCGAAAGCCTGAGCAGCGTATCGCCGATGCCGATCTCGGCCCGCTGTTCCGGCGGGATCGAGGCGTGGGTCATGATCGCCGGATGCTCGATCAGGCTTTCGACGCCGCCCAGCGACTCGGCGAGCGTGAACAGCTGCGTCCGCTCCAGCACCCGGCGGGCGCGGGCGAGGTCGCCGTCAATCTCGACCGAGATAATGCCGCCGAAGCCGTTCATCTGACGCTTCGCCAGGTCGTGCTGCGGGTGGCTCTCGAGGCCCGGATAGATGACCCGGGTCACATCGCCCCGGGCCTCCAGCCACCGGGCGATGCGCAGGGCGCTCTGGCAGTGGCGCTCCATGCGCAGCGCCAGGGTCTTCAGGCCCCGCAACGCCAGGAAGCTGTCGAACGGACCGGAGATCGCCCCGACCGCGTTCTGCAGGAAGGCCAGCTGGTCGCGCAGGGCGTCGTTTCCGCCGACCACGACGACGCCGCCGACCATGTCGGAGTGGCCGTTCAGATACTTGGTGGTCGAGTGCAGCACCAGGTCGAAGCCGCGCTCGAGCGGCCGCTGCACCCAGGGGCTGGCGAAGGTGTTGTCGGCGGCGGTGATCAGGCCGCGCCGGCCCGCCAGCGCCGCCACGGCTTCCAGGTCGACCAGCCGCAGGGTCGGGTTGGTCGGGGTCTCGACCCAGATCATCTTCGTTTCGGGCCGGATCGCCGCCTCGACCGCCGCCAGGTCCGACATGTCGACGAAGCTGTAGCTCAGCCCCGCCGACCGCTTCTTGACCCGCTCGAACAGCCGGTAGCTGCCGCCGTAGAGGTCGTCGCTGGCGATCACATGCGCGCCGCTGTCGAGCATCTCCATGACCGTCGAGGCCGCCGCGAGGCCGGAGGCGAAGGCGAAGGCCCGCGTCCCGCTCTCCAGGTCCGCCACGCAGCGCTCGAACGCGAACCGCGTCGGGTTCTGGCTGCGCGCGTACTCGAAGCCCTTGTGGACGCCCGGGCTCTCCTGGGCATAGGTCGAGGTCGCGTAGATGGGGGTCATCACCGCGCCGGTCGTGGGATCGTGCGTCTGGCCGCCGTGGATGGTCCGGGTGGCGAAGGCCAGGCGGTTCTTGCCGTCAGTGGTCATCAGGCGCTCCGGCGCAGGTGGTTGATCAGGTCGACGCGGGTGATCACCCCGACCAGCTTCTCGCCGTCGACGACGACGGCCACCTGATCGCGGTCGAAGACCGGCTTCAGCGCCTCGACGCCCTCATGGACCTGCAGCGTGTGCACGTCCCGGGTCATGGCCGCGGAAACCTTCTGGCCGAAGCGGTCGGCCCGGCCCTCGCGCCCGCCGACGCAGGCGAGGATGTCGCTCTCGTCGAGGATGCCGACCAGCCTGCCGTGATCGACCACCGGCATCTGGCTGATGTCGCCCGAGCGCATGCGGTTGTAGGCGGTGAGCAGGGTGTCGTCCGGGCTCAGCGTCACCACGCCGCCTTCGCCGTAGTCGCGCGCGATCAGGTCGCGCAGGTCGCCGTGGGCGGTGCGGTCCTCGAAGCCGTGGGCGGCCACCCACATGTCGTTGAACATCTTGGTCAGGTACTTGCCGCCGGTGTCGCAGACGAGGCTGACGACGCGCTTGGGCTCGGTCTGCTCGCGGCAGTATTTCAGCGCCGCCGCCAGCAGCGTGCCGGACGACGAGCCGGCCAGGATGCCTTCCTTCTCGAGCAGCTCGCGGGCCGTCTCGACGCTCTCGCGGTCGGTGATCGAATAGGCCTTCGAGACCAGGTCCATCTGGGCGTTGTCGGGGATGAAGTCCTCGCCGATTCCCTCGACGATCCAGCTGCCCGCCTCGCCGTAGGTTCCGGTGTTGACGTAGTCGTAGAGGATCGAGCCGGCCGGGTCGGCCAGGATCATCTGCGTCTTGGGCGAGGCCTTGCGGAAGTAGCGGCCGAGGCCCGTCAGCGTGCCGCCGGAGCCGACCCCGACCACCATCGCGTCGAGATCGCCCTCCATCTGCTCGAGGATCTCCGGACCGGTCGTCGCCTCGTGCGCCGTCGGGTTGGCCGGGTTTTCGAACTGGTTGACGTAGAAGGCGCCGGTCTGCTGCGCGATCGTCTGGGCCATGTCCTGGTAGTATTCAGGGTGCCCCTTGCCGACGTCGGAGCGCGTGATCCGCACGTCGACCCCCATCGCCCGCAGGTGCAGGATCTTTTCGCGCGCCATCTTGTCGGGGACGATCAGGATCACCTTGTAGCCCTTCACCCCGGCCACCTGGGCGAGGCCAAGGCCGGTGTTGCCGGCGGTGGCCTCGATGATGGTCCCGCCCGGCTTCAGCCGACCGTCCCGCTCGGCGGCGTCGATCATCGACAGGGCGATGCGGTCCTTGATCGAGCCGCCTGGATTCTGGTTCTCGAGCTTGAGGAAGAGCCGGCACGGGCCGGTGTCCAGGCGGGTCACCTCGACCATCGGCGTCTTGCCGATCAGGTCGAGCGACGAGCGCGCGGCGCGGGGAAGGCTGCGGTCTGGCATGTCGGAGAAGGCATCCGCGAAAGGAAAGATTGTCCCTGCGTAACGCGGATGTCGGCAATGCGGAAGCGCCCACACGGGCTTGTCAGGAAACGTCCGTGCCGGTCAGGGCCGCCAGCCGCTCGGCGACGAAGGCGTCGAGGTCGCCGCCGCGGTAGAGGAACCCCTTCACCCCCGCCCGGCGCGCGGCCTCCATGTCGGACTCCTTGTCGCCGATCATGATCGCGTCCTGCGGCGCGACGCCGAACGTCTCCAGGGCCGTCACAAGCATGCCGGGATTGGGCTTGCGGTCGGGGTGGTCGGCGACGCGGTAGCGGTCCTCTGCGGCGTCCTCGTGGTGGGGCGCGAAATAGATGGCGTCGATATGGGCGCCGACGCCCTCCAGTTGCCGGATCATCTCGGCGTGAAACGCGTGCATCTGGTCTTCGGTGTAGTAGCCGCGGCCGATGCCGGACTGGTTGGTGGCGATCACCGCCACGGCGCCGGACCGGTTGACCCGCGCCACCGCCGCCATGGCCCCCGGCATCCAGGCCAGCCTGGCCGGGTCGTAGGCGTAGCCGGTGTCGACGTTGAGCACCCCGTCGCGATCGAAGATGACGGCGTGGCGGCGGATGGAGGGCGACATGCCATCTTCCATATCATCAGGGCATCAGAGAGAAAGGCGCATGTCTGCCATGGCGCCCCTCCATGCTTCGAACGCACGGCTGAAGAACTGGCTCTTCGACCATGCCCTGCCGCTATGGTGGGAGGTCGGCGTCGACTGGACGTGCGGCGGCTTCTTCGAAAGGATCAGTTACGACGGGCGTCCTGTGGAGGCGCCGCGGCGACTGCGTGTGGTGGCCCGGCAAACCTGGGTTTTCGCCGCTGCCAGCGAACTGGGGTGGCCAGGGCCATGGCGGGACGCCGTAGAGCATGGGCTCAAGGCCATCAACGACGTCTACGCCCGTGGGGACGGGCTCTATGCGATCCTGGCCGATGCGAGCGGAGCGGTGATCGACAACACGCCAGCGCCCTATGAACAGGCCTTCACGCTGCTGGCGCTTGCCGGCGCACAGGCGGCGCTTGGCGGATCGTTTGAAGATCAAGCTGTGCGGCTTCGCAGGGCGTTGCACGCCGCCCACATCGTTCGGGTTGACGGCGGGGTGCCTGAGCACGGTTGGCTTCAAGCCAATCCCATGATGCATCTGCTCGAGGCCGCCCAGGCTTGGGAGCGGATCGGGGGCAATCCCGGCTGGCGGACGCTCGCCCAGACCATCACCAACACGGCGCTGACCAAAATGATAGATCCAGTGACTGGCGCTCTGTGCGAGCAGTATGACGCCGGCTGGACCGCGTATGCGAGCGCCGACGTGGAACCGGGGCACCAGCTAGAGTGGGGGTGGCTCCTGGATGCGCAGGATGGGGCGAGGGAGACTGCACGGCGTCTTGTCGAGATTGGCGAGACCAAGGGTGCGGTCGATGGCTTGATCATCGCCAGCTTGGACAGAAACTTGGGCCACCGCGATCTGTCGACCAGGCTCTGGGCGCAGACCGAGCGCATCCACGCCCATGCCTGCGTGGGAAACGTCCATCAGCTGCCCGCGGCCATGGACGGCCTATTTGAGTTTCTCGACGCGCCGTTGACGGGGACCTGGCGTGAGCGGATGGGACCTGACCGGACCTTCATAGAAGAAGCGCCGCCAGCAAGTTCACTCTATCACATCGTATCGGCGTCGCTTGCGCTGGACCGAGCCTGCCGGAACAGCGTGAAGCAGTATCAGGATTTCTGAGTCCCCGGCTTCGGCGCGAGCGCTTGCGCGGTCCTGACGCGTTCCGTACCTGACAAGGCGACAAGCCGTCCGCCACAGCGCGGGGCCTTGCAGAGGTCTTCCATGACAACGTCCGCGCCTACCCAGTCTCTGCAGTCGGGCGCGCTTTCGTCAGCGGCGATTACGCCCGCGCGCCTCACTCACCTCCAGCGCCTGGAGGCCGAGAGCATCCACATCATGCGCGAGGTCGTGGCCGAGGCCGAGCGCCCGGTCATGCTCTACTCGATCGGCAAGGACAGCGCGGTGATGCTGCACCTCGCCGCCAAGGCCTTCTTTCCGAGCAAGCCGCCCTTCCCGCTGCTGCACGTCGACACCACCTGGAAGTTCCGGGCGATGTACGAGATGCGCCAGCGCATGGCCGACGAACTCGGCTTCGACCTGCTGGTGCACCGCAATCCGGAGGCGCTGGAAAAGGGCATCAACCCCTTTGACCACGGCCCGGCGCACACCGACATGTGGAAGACCGAGGGCCTCAAGCAGGCGCTCGACAAGTATGGTTTCGACGCGGCCTTCGGCGGCGCCCGCCGGGACGAGGAGAAGAGCCGGGCCAAGGAGCGCGTCTTCTCGTTCCGCTCGGCGGAGCACCGCTGGGATCCGAAGAACCAGCGCCCGGAACTCTGGAAGCTCTATAACGCCCGCAAGAACAAGGGCGAGAGCATCCGCGTCTTTCCGATCTCGAACTGGACCGAGCTCGACATCTGGCAATACATCCACCTGGAGAGCATCCCGATCGTGCCGCTCTACTTCAGCGCCGAGCGGCCGGTGGTGGAGCGCGACGGCACGCTGATCATGGTCGACGACGACCGGTTCAGGCTGAGACCCGGCGAAACGCCCCGGATGCGGTCGGTGCGCTTCCGCACCCTCGGCTGCTACCCGCTGACCGGCGCGGTCGAGAGCACGGCCGCGACCCTCCCCGAGATCATCCAGGAGATGCTGCTCACCACCACCAGCGAGCGCCAGGGCCGGGTCATCGACCACGACCAGGCCGCCTCGATGGAGAAGAAGAAGCAGGAGGGGTACTTCTGATGGCCCATCAGTCCGCCCTCATCGAAACCGACATCGAGGCCTACCTCCACCAGCACCAGCACAAGTCGCTGCTGCGGTTCATCACCTGCGGCTCGGTGGACGACGGCAAGTCGACCCTGATCGGCCGGCTGCTCTACGACAGCAAGATGATCTTCGAGGACCAGCTGGCGGCTCTCGAGAGCGACAGCAAGAAGGTCGGCACCCAGGGCGGCGCCATCGACTTCGCACTGCTCGTCGACGGGCTGGCGGCCGAGCGCGAGCAGGGCATCACCATCGACGTCGCCTACCGCTTCTTCTCGACCGAGACGCGCAAGTTCATCGTCGCCGACACGCCGGGCCACGAGCAGTACACGCGCAACATGGTCACCGGCGCCTCGACGGCCGACGCCGCCGTGATCCTGATCGACGCCCGCCGCGGCGTGCTGACCCAGACCCGCCGCCACAGCTACCTCGTCAGCCTGCTGGGCATCCGCAAGATCGTGCTGGCGGTCAACAAGATGGACCTGGTCGGCTGGGACCAGTCGATCTTCGACGCCATCGTCGAGGAGTACCGCACCTTCGCCGGCTGGATCGGCCTGTCGGACTTCACGGCCATCCCGATGTCGGCGCTGAACGGCGACAACATCACCGAGCGGTCGGACGCCGCGCCCTGGTACGACGGCCCGCCGCTGATGCGCTGGCTCGAGACGGTAGAGGTCGAGGACGACCTGCAGTCCCGTCCCTTCCGCATGCCGGTGCAATGGGTCAACCGCCCCAACCTCGACTTCCGCGGCTTCAGCGGCCAGATCGCCGCCGGCATGGTCAGGCCGGGCGACCGCGTGAAGGTCCTGCCGTCGGCCCGCGAGAGCCGCGTGGCGCGCATCGTCACCCTGCCCGGCGACCTCGACGAGGCCGTCGCCGGCCAGTCGGTGACCATCACCCTGACCGACGAGGTCGACGTCTCGCGCGGCGACGTCCTGGTCAGCGCCGACGATCCGGCCCCGGTCGCCAACCAGTTCGAGGCGACCATCGTCTGGATGGACGACGAGCCGATGCTGCCCGGCCGGCCCTATCTGATGAAGATCGGCGCCCAGACCGTCGCCGCCTCGATCACCGAACCCAAGCACCGGGTGAACGTGAACACCCTGGAGCGGATCGCGGCCAAGCGGCTCGAGCTGAACGAGATCGGGGTCTGCAACCTCTCGCTCGACCGGGCCATCCCGTTCGAGGCGTACGAGACCAGCCGCGATCTCGGCGGCTTCATCCTCATCGACCGGCTGAGCAACCGGACGGTCGGCGCCGGGATGATCCACTTCGCGCTGCGCCGGGCGGACAACATCCATTGGCAGGCCACCGACATCGACAAGGCCGCCCGCGCCGCCCAGAAGAACCAGCGCGGCCGCGTGGTCTGGTTCACGGGCCTCTCGGGAGCCGGCAAGTCGACGATCGCCAACCTGGTCGAGAAGCGCCTGCACGCGCTCGGCCGCCACACCTACCTGCTCGACGGCGACAACGTCCGCCATGGGCTGAACAAGGACCTCGGCTTCACCGAGGAGGACCGCGTCGAGAACATCCGCCGCGTCG